>NZ_JAVGJT010000022.1:0-100929 GCF_040948865.1 Pseudoxanthomonas sp. UTMC 1351
GATGGGGCTTTACCATTAAGGCCCCATCGCGACTCACGCCGCTCCTACATGATTGGCCAGCGGCCGAGAACTTCGTAGTCCGGCTGGCCTTGAATACTGTGGATCAGCCGGAATTCGGTGGGTCGCAAGGTGATGGAGCCGACCTGCCCCAATGCAGGCTCGGGATCCACGTAGGCCAACGTAAGGTGCGGGATGAAAGTGCGACCGATATGGCGGTGGAAGCCGGCGCGGATCAGCCGCTCTTGCAGGGCCTGCCAGAAAGCCTCCATTGCCGGCGAAACGTGCGACGCGGCCAGAGTCAATGCAGGCCGGCGCGGACTGCCCAGGGCACGCAGATGATCCAGCGTGATGGCGAATGGCTCAGCGGCCGGCAGCATTTGTACTGCTTGGATGGCGTCGCGGACCTGGTCATCTCGCCGCTGATCGCTTTCGCCCAGATAGTGCAGCGTCAGATGGTAGCGGTCCGGCCGGATCCAGCGGGCACCGGGGTATGCCGAGTGCAACGCGGTCGCAAGCGACCCGATGCGCTCGCATTCTGCGTCGTCCGGGAACAACGCGAAGAACAGCTTGTGGGTAGCGGCGGGTGCAGGAGCAAACAGGTTTCCCTGTGGGGAGGTCATGACAGGCCGTGTGTGGAAAGAGAAAAACATGATGCCATCGTGGTGACACGTGGCGCGAACCTCCTGCGTGACCGTGCGCTTGCTCTAACGCAACTGGCTGTCTTTGCTGCCCCGCCGGTTGTAGCCACCGGTTTCATGCGCCTCTTGGTCATGGACCTCTTGGCATGCCACACACAAGCGCACGCCCGGAACTGCCTTGCGCCGGGCTTCGGGAATAGACGCATCGCACTCTTCGCAATGAGTGAGTCCCGGCCCCTGCGGCAGTTGCTTGCGCGCACGCTCGATGCCGTCTTTCACGGTCGCGTCGATCTGGTCCTGTACCGCACCATCACCTGCCCAGCCGGTTGCCATGGCCGCCTCCGAAATGCTCTTTGAAGTCCGGGAAAGCTTGCTCCCGTCGGAATGAATTCATGTGAAAGCGCCAACTCCACGCGTCGTACGGCCATCGCGCCAAAGTCGTCATTCAATGTCGATCCGGCTTGCCCTTGTTCGTCGTGTAGAAGGAAGACGAGCTTTCGCCCTATCGCCCTGCACCGCCAAGCCTTCCCAGAACAACGTCCTATGAAACTCATCTCATAGCCCGGAACAAAGCGCACAAGAGAACCACGCCGAATGAATCTGAAGCTTTACGCCCATCCTTTCTCGTCTTACTGCCAAAAAGCGCTGATCGCGCTCTATGAAAACGACACTCCCTTTGAATGGCGCTTGCTGGAGGGTGACGATAGCCCTGTCGTCCGGGAATTCACGGCGCTCTGGCCGCTGAAACGCTTTCCGGTGCTGGTGGATGGCGACCGCACGATCATGGAGGCCAGCATCATTATCGAGTACCTGGACCTGCACCACCCGGGGGCGATGCGGCTGGTTCCGGAAGATCCGCGGGCGGCGGTGGAAGTGCGGATGCTCGATCGGTTCTTCGACAACTACATCTCCACCCCGCAACAGAAGTGCGTATTCGACCGCATCCGCGACGAGCCCGATCGGGACGACTATGGCGTGGTTGAAGCGCGCTCCATGCTGGACACGTCCTATGCTTGGCTGGACAAGACCATGGCAGACCGGCAATGGGCCGCTGGCGATGACTTCACCCTGGCCGACTGTGCTGCCGCGCCCGCGCTGTTCTATGCCGACTGGACGCATCCTATCGGCGACCGGTTCCCGAACGTGCTTGCGTACCGTCAACGCCTGCTGGCCCGTCCTTCGTTCGCGCGTGCGGTGGATGAAGCGCGGCCTTACAGGCCTTATTTCCCGCTGGGCGCACCGGACCGCGATTGAGAGCCGTGGCGCTCTGCGCCATGCCGCTTGGAAACTGATCGCTGCTTCTGTAGGAGCAGCGTCCCGCCGCGAGCTCTTCCGTAGATCGCGATAGAGGCAAACGGGCGATTGAAACCTGCTATTCACCATCGGGACGCGCTGCGGCGCGTTCTTGATCATGCGCACCCAAGGGCTATCGGGGCGCGGAGCGGCGTCCCGCCGCGAGCTCTTCCCATCCAATCGCGATAGAAGCGAGAGCGATTAAACCCTGCTGTCTCACCGTCCGGACGCGCCGCGGCGCGTTCTTGATCACGCGCACCCAGGGGCTACCGGGGCGCGGAGCGGCGTCCCACCGCGAGCTCTTCCCGTCAGAGCACGACGAAAGCAAAAGCTCGCGCCGGGACGGCGCTCCTACAGAAGCAGGATCACAGATGCTTTTCGAACCAATGATCTGCGTAAGGGTTGTCGTTATACGGCGGTATCTCGCGATAGCCGTTGCGTGCGTATAGCGCGCGTGCCTCGGTTAGGCTGCGGTTGGTGTCCAGCCGCAGCGTATGCAGGTCCATTGACACAGCCTGCGCTTCCAACGTATCCAGCAAGCGTTGGGCAATACCCAGTCCGCGCGCAGACGGCGCTACCCACATGCGTTTGATCTCACCCACACCGGCGCCGGTGACTTTCAGTCCGCCGCAGCCCATCGCCTCGCCGTCGAGCCGGGCAATGACGAACGTTCCGCGTGGCGGCACCAGTTCGCCGGGATCAGCTGACACACTGCGCGCGGCATCGAAGCCATCTTCGAAGCGCGTGTTGAGTTCGCTCAGGTAGGCATCGATGCAGGCACGTGCCTCGACCCCACCGGGATCGGCGACGGCGATCTCCACCGCCGACGCCCGCAACAACCGTTCCACTTCGGCCATCGCCGCAATCAGGCGCTCGCGCTGTGCCGCACCCAGCGGCACCAGCAGCGAAGTCGCCAACGTTTGCGAACGCGTATCCAGCGCGTCCACTTCGCGCTGGCCCTTGCGGGTCAGCGTCACCCGCCGCACGCGGGCATCGTCGGCCGAAGGCTGCACCGCTACCAATCCCTGCGCCTCCAGCGCCCGCAGCAGCCGGCTCAGGTAACCCGAATCCAACGACAGCCGCGCACGCAGGTCGCGCACATCTGCACCTTCGTGGCCAATCTCGAACAACAAGCGCGACTCGGCCAACGGCCGCCCGCGGCCCAAATAGTCATCGGTCAGCACGCCGATGCGCCGGGTCACTGCCCGGTTGAATCTGCGGACCTGTTGGATCTGATTTTCGTCCATTCGCTGACTTTAGTCAGATAAATGGGAGGCGTCAATATCGGCAGATGGTCCGCAGAGTCATTGGTGGGTGAGCCACTTGAGGAAGCGACGTGAGTCGCGACGTTGATTTATCCGGTCGCGACTCATTTCAGCTCCCATAGAAATGCATCCGGGCGGTCACCATACCGGTCACTTCGATCGGCAAAAAAATCCACCGAAACACCTAAGAAAACCCGACCCTTCTTGCCATGCGCCGATGGCGGGCTTGAGCCCGCCCTACGCTTGCCCTACCCCTGCGCCCGCACGTAATCGATCGCGGCGCACACCGCCGCCACTTGCGCTGCATTGCACTGCTCAGGCGTGGCTTTCGGGCTGTCGGGATACACTTCGGTGGTGGTGGTGTAGCGGGCATCGGTAACGCCGGCACACAGGCCTAACCGCTTGAGCGGATAGCGGATGATGCCCGGCGCGACCACCGGGGAACCGATGATTTCACCGTTGCGGTCAGC
Source organism: Pseudoxanthomonas sp. UTMC 1351 (assembly GCF_040948865.1). Classification (NCBI taxonomy): domain Bacteria; kingdom Pseudomonadati; phylum Pseudomonadota; class Gammaproteobacteria; order Lysobacterales; family Lysobacteraceae; genus Pseudoxanthomonas; species Pseudoxanthomonas sp. UTMC 1351. The sequence goes on from NZ_JAVGJT010000022.1 coordinate 3,667, forward strand.
CGGGGCGATGTGGGTGACTTTCTCCACCGCCGCGATCACCGCCTGCTGGAACTCGGGCTGCGGATTCTCGCTGTCGTCGACCAGGTAGAAACCATCCGGGATTTCACCCGGCTCATACGGCTTGCCATCGCGTGCGGCCAGCGCCGGGCGGAACTCGCTTTCGTCGCTGTCGGTGGTTTCGTGCAGGTCGATATGCATCACCACCTGGTCGCGCACCGGCGCCACCAGCCGGATCAATGCCGCTGATTCCTGGGCCGGGCTGTGTTCGCGGAAAGAGCGATTGGGGTCAATGGCGTGCGGATTCCAGCGATGAATACGCTCGTACGCCCATGGGCTGACGCAAGGTGCCACCAGCAGATTGGCCTTGCCGGCGTAGTCGGCCGCACGCTGCTCCAGAAACTGCAACGCGCCATGCACGCCGCTGGTTTCGTAGCCATGCACGCCACCGGTCACCAGCATGACGGGCAGCGCGTCGTCCCAGTCGCGGCTACGCACGGCGAACAGCGGATACGTACCATCTGGCTCGTAATCCAGTTCGCCGTACTGCACCACGTCGAAACGTTCGCGCAGGCGGTCGATCACCGTCAGCACGTCGTTCCCATACCGACGCTGCACCGTCTGCCGCGCGCGCCATTCGGCTTTTTCCGTGTCGCCCCAGGGCTGGCCAGGTGTGCCGATGGGGTAAAAAGCATCCGTCGTCATCTGTTGCTCGCTTTGCAGTGCGGGTGAAAGGCGACGCACTTTAGCATCGAGGCCCACGCCGGACCCAAGCGCCCTCATCTGCCCTGACCGCCTGCACCCCGCTATTGCGTTGACTCAGACACTGGCGATCCGCCAACGCGCTATCCTGTGTTGAGTCCGCTGACCGGACGTGTGATGAAACAGCGCATCCACTACGTTGTCACCGACGACCAGGTCCGCCTTGCGTGGGCCGAGATGGGACGCGGGCTGCCACTGGTCAAAGCCGCGACGTGGCTCACCCACCTGCAATACGATCTTGAGAGCCCGGTCTGGGCGCATTGGCTCCGTTTCTTCGGCGAGCACTTCCACTACCTACGTTATGACGAGCGCGGCTGCGGCATGTCGGATTGGAACGTGGGCGACCTAGCCTTGGCGCGCTGGGTGGAGGATCTGGAGAACGTCGTTGACGATGCCGGCCTCGACCGTCCGTTCGCGCTGCTCGGCATCAGCCAGGGCGCTGCCACGGCGATCCGCTACGCCGTGCGCCACCCGCGGCGCGTATCGCACCTGATTTTGTATGGCGGCTACGCCGTCGGCGGCCATAAGAGCGACAACCCCGAGCGACGTGCGCTGTACAAGGCGGTGATGGAAGTGGTGGGACTGGGATGGGGTAGCGACAATCCGGCCTTTCGTCAGTTGTTCACCTCGCGATTCGCGCCGCAGGGCACACCGGCGCAAATCGATTGGTTCAACGAGCTCTGCCGGCGCACGACCTCGGCCAAGAATGCCTGCGCGCTGTTGCAAGCGCGCGGCGGCATCGACGTGCGCGATGACTTGGCGCGCGTGCGCGTGCCTACGCTGGTGCTGCATTGCAGTCACGATCAAATTGCGCCGTTGTCGCAAGGCAAGCTGCTAGCCAGCCAGATTCCCGGCGCGACGTTCGTGCAATTGGACTCGCCCAATCATGTGCTGCTGGAACAAGAACCGGCCTGGCGCGAGTTCCAGGAGGCGGTGCTGGAGTTCACGGGACAATCGTTCACCGGCGTCGCCGCAGATGCCGCGCTGATGGCCGCACTAACTGCGCGCGAGCGCACCACGCTGGCGCTGTTATGCGAAGGCCGCAGCAATGCGCAGATCGCCTGGCACTTGGGCATTGCCGAAAAGACCGTACGCAACCACATTTCCCATCTTTATCGGAAACTGGGCGTGCGCAGCCGGGCAGAAGCCATCGTGATGGCGTACAAGCATCCGCCGCTGGGCTGAGCGCCCGCATCCGGGACATTTGTCCCGATAGGGAGTCGAAGGCTTGTACAAGCCGGGACAAGGTTCCCATGGTCGCGACCCCGAGCGGCGCTCAAACTCACCGACTAGCCACTCCTGTAGCTCGCCGCACGCCAGCCGCATCCCCCACGTGCATGGTGGCCGCATCAAGACCGTCCCGTCCCTCTGGGCGTAAAGGACAGAGATGGTCCGATACCCTCATGGAGATCCACGATGTCCCGCTTATTTGCCCTGTTGTACGGCACCGCATGCTATGCGGTGTTTCTGGTTACTTTCCTGTATGCCATCCCGTTCGTCGCCGGCTTCGGCGTACCCAAGCACATCGACAACGGCAACCCTACTGCTCTGCCGCTAGCAGTAGGCATCAACCTGGTCCTGTTGACGTTGTTCGCACTGCAGCACAGCGTCATGGCACGGCCCGCGTTCAAGCGCTGGTGGACGCGCTACGTGCCCGCGGTGGTCGAGCGCAGCACCTTCGTATTGGCAACCAGCCTGGTCCTGGCGCTGTTGTTCTGGCAATGGCGGCCCTTGCCGTTGCTTATCTGGAACGTCGAAGGCGAGGCTGCGCGCTGGATCCTGTACGGGTTGTCCGCGGTGGGCTGGTTGCTGGTGCTGGCCAGTACCTTCTTGATCAATCACTTCGACTTGTTCGGCCTGCGCCAGGTGTGGCGTCACGCACGCGGACAAGGCCCGGCTCCCGAAGCCCCCTTCGTTGTTCGCGCGCTCTATCGCATTGTGCGCCATCCGATCATGCTGGGTTTTCTGATCGCATTCTGGGCCACGCCCACGATGAGCCTGGGCCACCTGCTGTTCGCAGCAGTGACCACCGGCTACATCCTGGTCGCTGTGAAATTCCTGGAGGAACGCGATCTGGTTGCGCACTACGGCGAAACCTACCGCGCCTATCAACGTCAGGTACCGATGCTGTTGCCATGGCGCAAGCGCCAGGACGAGGCGAGCGGTCCTGCGGTCTCGTCGACAACGCTCCGGCCAGACCATCGCGCGCCCTGACAGCTGTCCGCTTCTCGTAGAGCCGAGCTTGCTCGGCTGCTCTTTGCGGAGATGGAATCAGATCGAATTGAAGAGCAGCGGAGCAAGCTCCGCTCTACCTAATCCTCACCCGCATCTGGTCCGCGGAAAGCGTTGGGTTGGTGGAGCCAACCCAACCTACAGACGCGTTAGGCGTCAAACTATCCTGGAATCGAAGCCGGCCACCGTCGGCGCCCAGGAGATCGTACGCAATGCCTCACTACTCCGGCCCCCTGCTCACCCGCGACCTAGCCGATGCGCTACAGGCCGCGCGCGTCGGGGGTACATGGACAGGCTCCCTGGACCTGGGGCGCTCCAGCGACGACGCGCTGTTGCAGACAGACAGCTGGCAGTGGCGCGGCGAGCACTATCCGTATCCGGAAAAGCTGAAAGACCGCACGCTGTATTACTGGGACGGGGACGAATTCGCGCCCATATCCCGTTATTCCGGTTCGCTGATCAAGCTGGTGCCGACCGAATGGGGCGCGCCTACGTTCGAGATCGACGGCATCAAGATGCTGCCCACCTCAAAGGAATCGCCGCTGGAGGATGCGCGGCGCAAAGTCGCGCTGGTCGAGCCACGCGGCAAGGTGGTGCTGGATACCTGCGGCGGATTGGGTTACTTCGCCGCGTGTTGCCTGGAGGCCGGCGCGGCGCGCATCCATTCGTTCGAAAAGAATGAGGACGTGTTGTGGTTACGTAAGCTCAATCCATGGTCGCCCGACCCGGAGGCGCCCGAAAACGGTGGCCGGCTGCAGCTCAACCACGCCGACATCTCGCAGGCCATTGCGCAGGTCGCCGACGCTTCGGTGGATGTCCTGCTCCACGACCCGCCGCGCTTCGGCATTGCCGGTGAACTCTACTCGCAAGTGTTCTACGATCAACTGGCGCGCGTGCTGCGCAAAGGCGGCCGCCTGTTCCACTACACCGGCACCCCGAACAAACTCACCAGTGGACGCGACGTGCCACGCGAGGTGGCGAAGCGGCTGGAGAAGGCGGGGTTCAAGGTGCAGCTCGCGCTGGACGGCGTATTGGCGTCGCGGCGTTGAGTCCTGGGCTTTTTTACCTCCCCCTTTTTTGAGGGGGACTGAGGGGGATTTGCTCTTGCCGTTCAAAACGCTCCAAAGCCCCACCTTCACACCGTCTATGCGCAAGCCGGCGCACATAGCTCCTCACGTAACCAACTCACTGCCCTGGGAGGGGTCCACCATGATTCGCAAGCACACCATGTCGATAACGGCCATTACCCTGCTGCTCGCCAGCCCGCTGGCCGCACAGGAAGCCACCACGCCCCAGATGACGCCTGAGATGCAGGCCATGATGGAAGCGTTCCAGAAAGCCGGCACGCCCGGCGCGGAACACCAGAAACTGGCGTCGCTGGCCGGCACCTACGACCTGACGATCAAGGGTTGGCACACACCCGGCGGTGAACCGACCACCGACACCGGCACCGCCACACGCAAGATGGTCCTCGGCAATCGCGTCATGGTGGAGGACGTGACCTCGCAGATGATGGGTCAGCCATTCAATGGCCACGGCATGCACGGGTACGACAACACCACCGGCAAGTACTGGGCGACCTGGAACGACAACATGAGCACCGGTCTGATGGTCAGCGAGGGTACCTGCGACGCCAAGCTCACCTGCACCTACACCGGCAGCCATCACGACCCGGTCACCAAGAAACCGCAGACCACGCGCATGACCACGCGTTGGACCGACGCCAACACCGAACTATTCGAGATGTACGGACCCGGGCCGGATGGCAAGGAAACCAAGATGATGGAGATCACCTACAAGAAGCGTGGGCAATAACGCTTGTATCAAGCGACAACAAATCCGTCGTCATCCCGGCGCAGGCCGGGACCCAGTGCCTTGAACCCGTAAAAGCGAAAGTCGCTGGGTCCCGGCCTGCGCCGGGATGACGAAATCTATCGGTGAACTGAAAGACCTCTACCCACCCCGCCCCGCCTTTTCAATCGCCGCAACATCAAGCTTCTTCATATCCAAGAACGCCTGCGTCACCCGGTCAACAACCGCCTGATCGCCGGACGTCATCAATTCATCCAAAACAATCGGCGATATCTGCCACGACACGCCATAACGATCCTTGCACCAGCCGCACTGTTCGGATTCCGGCACGCTGGATAGCTGCGCCCAATAGCGATCGATTTCCACCTGATCGCGGCAGTGCACCAGGAACGAGACGGCCTCGTTGAAACCGAAGCCATGCTCGCGCGCACTGTCCATGGCGGCGAACCAGGTGTCGTCCAGCCGGAAGTCCGAGTACATCACCGTGCCTGCTTTATCCGGCGCCATGCCTTCGGGATAGCGCACCAACTGTCCGGCCTGGGAACCGTCGAACACCGACCGATAGAACGCTCCGGCTTCCTCGGCCTTGCCGCAAACCTCGCCGGTGAACAACAGCGACGGCACGATCGCCGGCCGCGGCTCACCGGCGGGATCGGCCAGGATCAACTGCCAGGACAAGCCATAGCGGTCCTGTAGCCAGCCATAGCGCTTGCTGAAGGGGTACGCGTCCAGCGGCATCAGTACCTGTCCACCGTCGACCAGCGTCGCCCAGGTCCGCTCCAGACGCGCGGCCGCGTCCGGTTCCCGCGACGGATCGAAGTTGACGATGAAAGATACCGACGGATTGAACTTGAATACCGGCCCCGCGCTGATGGCCATGAACGGCTGCCCATGCAGCGTGAACGACGCGACATCGCAATCCCCCGACGGCGTATCGCGGATCGTGACAATGGAGTCGACCTTGGAATCTGGAAAAACCGAGCAGTAAAACTCGGCGGCCTCCCTGGCCTGGGTGTCGAACCACAGGTGCGGAGTGATGGGCTTGGCGAGCGACATACGGAACTCCTAGGTTGGGATTACCTGACTACGACGAACTGGCGTACCGCAAATCGACAACCTATCGTCTGGAATGGTCATTAACCAGCTGGGAGACCGAAGTCTCGCGCGTCTGGGGCGTAGCCCCGACCTGCCCATCGTAGGTCGGCCCCACGCGGCCGACGGGCTTGAGAAGCAAATTCGGGAAAATCTAGTCCCTATTCCGGCACAGGAAGCAATCACGATATGCAGATTTCCAACGGAACATAGCTCATCAGCACACGTCGTCCTTCACAATCGGACGCTGCCAAACAAATGGAGCCGCATGTGAAAACTGGAATCTTCGTTTCCCTCGTTACAACCTTACTGATCGGTTATTCGGCCATCGCGCCAGCCAACGCCAGCGATGCTGAAACGCTAGCGTCCCGACTTGTGGGTACATGGCAAGTCATGGAAGTAGTGGACACCGATCCCGCTGGCAAAGTCAGCCATCCCTATGGAGAGCATCCCAAGGGATACATCGTGTACGACCCGACAGGCCACCTGCACGTTCAACTCATGCGCACACCTGCCACGCCTCCTTTTGACGCGGGCGACGACGCCAAGGGCACCGAACAGGAAGTCCGCGCCGCCTACGATGGCTACGTCGCTTACTTCGGCACCTACCAGGTCATCGAAGCACAAAGCAAAGTGATCCATCGCGTGGAGGGCAGCCTGATGCCCAGCTACACCGGCACCGACCAACCCAGGCCCATCAAGATCGTCGGGGACGAGTTGATCATCGAGGGCACCGTACCGGAAGGACATTTCCTGCGACGTTTCCGCCGCGTGAAATAACACCCGCGGCGGGCTGTAGGGCGGGTCAAGCCCGCCACGCACGAAGGCCAAGCCAAGCGTTCGCCGCCAAAACCAAGCAATCGCCGGCTTGACGCATCGGTCACAGCAGCAATGCTTCCATCCAGCATCCACGCTCGTCGAAGATGAATGCTGATGTTGTACGCGGAAATTGGCGGCGCAACGATCGCCGCGCGCACAGCCGGCGATAGTTCCAAGCCCGCCCTGGTCTTGCTGCACGGGTGGCCACAATCGAGCCGCGCGTTCGACAACGTCCTGCCTGAACTCGGCAACGATCACTTCGTACTTGCGTTTGATCTGCCCGGCATCGGCGCTTCGCAGGGCGCACCGCCATCAGCCGAAAAGACCGTACTCGCCGGCCTGCTACTGGATGCGGCAGAGAAACTCGGCGCCAGAAACATTCTGTTCGCCGGCTACGACGTAGGCGGCATGATTGCCTACGCGGCCGCGCGCGATCACGCGAACAGGATCTCAGGCGCCATGGTGATGAACACGGTGATTCCCGGCATTCCACCCTGGGCCGAAACCCTCGCCGATCCACGCATCTTCCATTTCGCACTGCACGCACTTCCCGAACTCCCGGAACTGCTGATCACCGGCCACCAACGCCAATATTTCGACTTCTTCTACGACATCATGGCCGGCGACAAGAGCGTCCTGACGGAAGAAGCCCGCAACGAATACGCGCGAGCTTACGAGCGCCCGGAAGCACTTACCGCCGGTTTCGACTGGTACCGCGCCATGGCTAACGACGCCACCCACAATGCACGACACAAACGTATCGACTTGCCTATTCTTTACGTACGCGGCGATGCAGACGGACGGAAGCAGGATGAGTATGTGCCTGGCGTACGAGACAAAGGCGCAACCCACATCGAAGGCCGCGTCATTCCTGGTGGCGAATACGTTGCGGAAGAAGCACCGGAGCAACTGATCGCGGCGATCAGGGAGTTTCGCAGAGCATTGGCCCACCGAAATAAGCACTGAGACTACAAAGCGCCTATTTCCGGAAAATAGGCGTCAGGTCGTAGCGCCGGCTTGAGAGTGTGTCACGCAGGTTTGCAGGGCGAACTACTTCAGCACCTGCTCAGCGTCGACAATCTCCACACCCTGCAACTGCCCCAGCCAGCTGTCGAGCCACGGCTTATGCGAGACACCGACGATCGACAGCACGCGTGCGCTCGGGCGTTCGCGGAAGGTTTCGCGGATGTTGGCGATCATCCGTAGGTTACGGGTTTCCCAACCGCCTACCCACATCTGGGGATAGCCTTCTCTCGACACCCAACGCATGGCGGTGCCCGCGTTGAGGTCGGCGAGCATCGCCAAGTTGGCAGGACGATTGATATCGCGGTATAGCCCTAGCATGTCGTGGTTCTTCGTCATGGCTTCCTGCCGCTTCTCCGCCGCCGCCAATTCCGCTTTGCCCGTGTCCCAAGCCGCCCGCAGCGCCTTGCCGAATGCCGCTTCGTCGGCGACCCGAACGTTGTCGCCGGTGTGGTTGTCGACGGCATGCACCCGCTGCAAGCCGAGGCGCGCAGCCAGTTGCGCACCGATCTGGTAGCTCTCGTTGTTGCGGGTCGCAAGCTTCTGCAGCATCGCCACCAGTTCATCGTTCAATCCGTCGCCGGTACGCCGTTCGGCCGCCGGCAACTGCAGCCATTGCACCAGTGCAGATGCGCGGTCGTTGGCCGCCAGGAATCGCGACGCAAGCAGGCGCCGCTGGTTCGGTGTGGGTTGTGCAGGCCATGTTTCGAGCAAGTTCTTCACAGCTGCGATGGCGGCAGGTACGTCCAGCCCGGTCGCGGCTTTGGCCGCATCGGTGTTTGGGCAGAAATCCAGTCCGTAAACGGCAGGATGGCGGGCGGCCAGATCGCACTCCTCGCCTGACATTGACTCGATGGTGATGATGTCCGGCTTGAACGCCGCCAGCCGGTCGAGCACGGGGTTGAGCGATTCGGCCCTGAAGGTTTCCGGCATACCGCTCAGGTGAACCGAACCCAGCACCAGCACACGGGCGGGCGGCCCGGCCATGTCCTTGTCGAGTACCGTCAGATCCACCTGCGCCTGCGCCACGGCCGGAGCCGCCAGCGCCAACATCCAGCCCCATTTTGCCCACCGCATGCTCATGCGTGATTTCCTGTAATGCGCCAACCGGACGCGCCGATATTCTTGCGGCACGGATCCACATGTACATGTGGCATTCGGCAGGGTGCTATTCGCAATGCATGTACATGAAGAACGCCACCTCGACCAGCGCGTCGCACTATGCAAGCGATTAAGATCCGCCCTGTGGCGTCGGAGCAGCGACTAGTCCTCAGGGCAATGGAGTAATCTCGCCTTCAACCTAACTGCTCCACTCGGCATCCAAACAATAGCGCCTCCCTCCGCATCTTTAGTGCGCATCGTCACCCGGGCGCAATTTCCACCTCAAGCGGGCACGCCAATGAATCGGAATCGTCTTCTCGCTCTTCGCTGCCTCATCGTCATTTTTGTTGCTGCCGCCCACACCGCCCCTGCTCACGCGACCTGGTCCATCGCGACCGTCAATCCACGTACCGGTACCATTGGCGTTGCAGCGGCTTCATGCTCTGGCGGCGTCTACGGCATCCAGACGGTGGTCCCAGGAAAGGGCGTGGTCATCGTCCAGGCCGCCAGCAACAACGACGCCCGCGAGGCTGCAGTCGCCATGTTGCGCAAAGGCGTGCCGCTGGACACGATTCTCGCGAAGATTACCGCCCCCAATTCCGACTACCAGCCGCAGCGCCAACAATACGCACTGCTATCCAGCGGAACGGACCCGCGCCCACGCACCTACACCGGCGCCAAAGTGCCCAGCGCAAAAGCCACCGCCGGCACCGATCACATCAGCGTGCAGGCCAACACCCTGGCATCAGAAGACGCCGTTGCGAAAATCGCCGCAACGCTGGGCAAAGCCGATTGGCCGGACGACCTGGCCATGGCCCGCGCCATCATGCGCGCCATGGACGCAGGCGCCAAAGCCGGCGGCGACCGCCGCTGCGGCAAGGCCAATAGCAATACCGCCTTTATCGGCCTTTACCGCAAGACCGATCCGCAGGACAAACCTTGGGTGGAGTTGGCCATCAATGGACTACCGCCTGGTACTGAAAGCGGTATGACTCATCTTGGCGGTCTGTTTCAACAGTGGTTGGGCACTGGGACAGGCCAAACGAATACGCGAAGATTCGTAGTGCCCACTGTTATGAAGCCGATCAAATGACGCCGCGGGCTCCGTTGGCTCCATCAATTCAGCACTCCGTCGAGATGAGGTGCTTGGCTGAAGGAGCGAATCGAATTCGGCTCTACGGCAGTCCCAACCAGCGGTTGGCCGCTCGACGACGTGCTGCGTCGGGTCGGCCGGCCACTCTTCGACCAATACGAGCTGATCTGGAACTACGACTCGGTAGGTGCCCTGCGCCGGGTAAACGTGCCGCTGTTGTGGGTGCTCGCCGAAGACGACCGCGAGGCACCGATCGAACGCACCCGCGATGCGTTATTGGGACTGATCGACGACGGCCGACCGATCGAGCTGTACATGTTTCCCGATACCGACCACGGCATGTTCGAGTACGAAACCCTGCCCGACGGTTCGCGTCGCGGTACGCGGATCACGGACGGCTACCTGCGCCTGCTTGTGGACTGGATCCGCGGCACGCCTCAGCGCTCTTACGGGCGCGGTGTCCGGCTCGGCGACGAGACGCCGGCATCGCATTAGCGATGCCGCAGGATCCATGGGAATACCGCGCCAGGACCCATGTCGAAGGATCAATCACGTCGCGCCATGGCAGATCATGCGCGGCAGCGTCTCGATACGGTGCCTACGGCTTATCTCGTTCCACGGGGTCCTGTTGCCATCACACGATCTCAACCCTATTCAGACATGGCGCTCACAAGTGACGGCCTAGTCTGAAGCCGGTTTCGAGCGAGGCCACACCCATGCTCCTGCAGACCGCCACGATTCTGTTAGCGATTACCGCCCTGGGTGGATTGCTCATGGCGGGGATTCGCTTTACCGCCAAACATAATCCGCCGGCCTGGCTGGCGATGTTGCATGGGTTGTTGGCGGCATCTGGTTTGACGCTGCTGGCTTATGCGATCTGTACCCAGCCCGTGCCGGCGATGGCCAAATTGGCGTTGCTGCTGTTTCTGTTGGCGGCCGGCGGTGGCGCGGTGATGAGCCTGGCGTACAAGTGGAAGAATCGCCTGTTGCCGGCCTGGTTGGTTGTGGTCCATGCGACCGCTGCGGTTGTTGCATTTGCGTTATTGGCGTTGGCCGCGTTTGGGGCGACGTAGACGATACGTAGGATGTGGTGAGCAACGCGAACCGCATCGGTCGTGCACCTCCAGAACAGAAAACATTCCTGTTGCCATAAAGACGCGAGCGATGCGGTGCGCCTTCGGCTTACCACATCCTACTTGAGCAAGTAGCCCGGGTAAGGCTAAAGGCCGGGCACCCGGAGCACGTGGGGTCGCTGCAGTTGTTCACCATCCGGTCGCGCTGCGGCGCGCTCTGCATTGCGGGCGCTGAGCGGCTATCGGGGCGCGATGCGCTTCGCTTATCCGGGCTACGTGGGTGTCGTAAACCGGGGGCTACGAGAGCATTACCAGATCAAATCGTCCGGCACTTTGAACTGGCTGTAGTAGTCGTCGTCTTCGCCGCTGCTATCTGCGCTGGGTTTGCCATGGTCGAGCACGATCATCGCAGCGTCGCGGGCGTAGACCTTGTCCGCGGCGGCGCGTGGAATCACTGCATAGCCTGGGTCGTGGCGAACGATGACCAGGGCGCCGCTTGCCAATTGCGTGCGTACGGATTCGTTGACCAGCAGGTTCTTGATCTTGCCGTCGTCGGTGAAGCCGTAGGCGATCTCGCCTTCGCGCTTGAGCTGGTTCTGCTCCACGATCTGGCGCGCCTGGGCACGTTGTTCGTGCAGGCGCGCTTGCGCGTTGCGCTCGGCGGCCAGAGCACGGTCGCGTTCTACTTTCTCCAGACGTACGCGTTCGGCTTCAGCTTGCTCGGCGCTTGGCGCCGGAGCCGCCTTGCCGTGGCGCTGCTTGGCTTGCTCGCGCACCACCTCGGCGACCTTGGACTTCTTGACCAGGCCGGCCTTGAGCAGTTGTTCTTGCAGGGGATTACGCATGGAATTGGACCTATCGCCGTTGGAAGCAAATGCCTGTCACTTACCGGCTTACATATTCCGCCGGTACTCTCCACCCACGTCATACAGCGCATGGCTGATCTGGCCCAGGCTGTGGGTCTTCACCGCTTCGATCAGCGCCTCGAACACATTGCAGCGCTCGCGGGCGGTGCGTTGCAGGTAGCCCAGGCCGTGGCCGTCGTGAACCTCGGGAGAGGCGTGTTCTTCCAGCGCGATGCTGTGGGCATGCGACGTTTCGCCGGCTGGGGCCAATGAATTGCGATTGTGCTGCCAGATCTCGACGTTTGCGATCTGCTGGGCTTTTTCTTCTTCGGTCGAACGGATCAGTTCGATCTCGGTGATCACCTCGCCACCATGCTCGCGCGGCAGGAAGGTGTTGACGCCCACCAGCGGCAGACTGCCGTCATGCTTCTTGTGTTCGTAGTAGAGGCTTTCTTCCTGGATCTTGCCGCGCTGGTACATGGTGTCCATGGCGCCCAGCACGCCGCCGCGTTCGCTGATGGCTTCGAATTCCTTGTAGACGGCTTCTTCGACGATGTCGGTCAGTTGATCGACGACGAAGCTGCCCTGCCAGGGGTTCTCGTTGAAGTTGAGGCCCAGCTCCTTGTTGATGATCATCTGGATGGCAACCGCGCGGCGCACGCTTTCTTCGGTGGGCGTGGTGATCGCTTCGTCATAGGCGTTGGTGTGCAGGCTGTTGCAGTTGTCGAACAAGGCGTACAGCGCCTGTAGCGTGGTACGGATGTCGTTGAACTGGATTTCCTGCGCGTGCAGCGAACGGCCGGACGTCTGGATGTGGTACTTCATCATCTGGCTGCGTTCGTTGGCGCCGTAGCGCTCGCGCATGGCGCGCGCCCAGATGCGGCGAGCGACGCGGCCTATGACGGTGTATTCCGGGTCCATGCCGTTGCTGAAGAAGAACGACAGGTTGGGCGCGAAGTCGTCGATCTTCATGCCGCGTGCCAGGTAGTACTCCACGATGGTGAAGCCATTGGACAGCGTGAAGGCCAGCTGCGAAATCGGGTTCGCGCCGGCTTCGGCGATGTGGTAACCGCTGATCGACACCGAGTAAAAATTGCGTACGCCGTTATCGACGAAGAACTGCTGGATGTCGCCCATCATGCGCAGTGCAAACTCGGTGCTGAAGATGCAGGTGTTCTGCGCCTGGTCTTCTTTCAGGATGTCCGCTTGCACGGTGCCGCGCACGGTCTTCAGCGTGTCGGCCTTGATGCGGGCATAGGTTTCCGCATCGACCAGTTGGTCGCCGGTGACACCCAGCAAACCCAGGCCCAGGCCGTCGTTGGTCGGCGGCAACTCGCCGGCGTACTGCGGACGTGCGCGTCCTTCGAACAATGCGTCGATTTTCTTCTGCGCTTCGGCCCAACGCGTGTCGTCGGCTTTCAGGTATTTTTCCACCTGTTGGTCGATGGCGGTATTCATGAACATCGCCAGGATCATCGGCGCCGGACCGTTGATGGTCATCGACACCGATGTGGTGGGCGCGCACAGGTCGAAGCCGGAGTACAGCTTCTTCATGTCATCCAGCGTGGGCACGTTGACACCGGAGTTGCCGATCTTGCCGTAGATATCCGGACGCGGCGCGGGGTCTTCGCCGTACAAGGTGACGCTGTCGAACGCGGTGGACAAGCGTGCGGCAGGCTGACCGACACTCAGATAATGAAAGCGCCGGTTGGTGCGTTCCGGCGTGCCTTCGCCGGCGAACATGCGGATGGGATCCTCGCCGGTGCGGCGATACGGATAGACGCCGCCGGTGTACGGGTAGCTGCCGGGCAGATTTTCTTTCTGCAGGAACACCAGCAGCTCGCCCCAGCCTTTGTACGGCGGCGGCGCGATCTTGGGGATCTTCTGGTGGCTGAGCGAGGTCGTGTAGTTGTCGATGCGGATGGTCTTGCCGCGCACCGCGTATTCGTTGAAGTCGTCGGTGACGGCTTTGAGGCGGGTTGGCCACTCGCGCAAAAGCTTCAGCGCTTCGGAGCTTAGCGATTGGACCGCGTCGTTGTAGCGTTGGCGCAGGGTCAGTAGGGAGCGGTCGACTTGATGTGCCCCTTCCCCCGCAAGCGAGGGAAGGGTTGCTTCCGACGGATACAACTCCAGCGCTGCAGGCAACGCCGGATCGCCCAGATCATGCAATGACTGCCAATAGCTTTGCGCGCGGCTGGCGGTTTCAGCTTCGGTTTCGATGCGGCGATTGATGCCGCGGCCCTGCTCTGCAATCTCGGCCAGGTAGCGCACACGTGCGCCAGGAATCAGTACCGTCGCGCGTGGCTCTTTCAATTCCGTATCAATGTCGGGCTTGAAGTCGCACCGAACGCTGCCGGCCTCCCTCACTCCCTTTTCCCCGTTCCCTGTTCCCAGCTTTTCCCGCAACAGCCGGCACAGATTGGCGAACATCCAACTCACGCCAGGATCGTTGAACTGGCTAGCGATGGTGGGATACACCGGCACTTGTTCGTCCGGCGTCTGGAACGCCACACGATTGCGTTTCCATTGCTTGCGTACATCGCGCAGTGCGTCTTCGGCGCCGCGCCTGTCGTACTTGTTCAATACCACCAGTTCGGCGAAGTCGAGCATGTCGATCTTTTCCAGCTGGCTGGCCGCGCCGTAGTCGCTGGTCATCACGTACATGGGGAAATCGACTAGATCCACGATTTCCGAATCGCTTTGGCCGATGCCGGCGGTTTCCACGATGACCAGATCGAAGCCAAGCGACTTCAAGAATGCAATGCAGTCCTTCAATACTGCATTGGTGGCCACGTGCTGCCGGCGCGTCGCCATGGAACGCATGTAGACGCGCTCGCTGCGCAGCGAGTTCATGCGGATGCGGTCGCCCAGCAATGCACCACCGGTGCGGCGACGCGTGGGGTCGACGGAAATCACCGCCATGCGCATCTGCGGAAAGCTGGCCAAGAAGCGATTCAGCAGTTCATCGGTGACGCTGGATTTGCCCGCGCCGCCGGTACCGGTGATGCCAATGACAGGCGTAGAGCGGGAACGGGGAACGGGGAACGGGGAATGTGGGCCTTGCGACCACTGCCGGCGCAGCTTCTCCAGCTTGGCTTCGTTGAAGCTGCCATCTTCGATAGCGCTCAGCATCTGTCCGATGGCGAACTCGTCCTTGATATCCGGGACGGTAGCGGTCTCCCGTTCCCCGTTCCCCGTTCCCTGCTCCCGCGCTCCTTCAGCACGCGCCACCACATCCTCGATCATCTCCACCAGACCCATCTTCATCCCGTCATTCGGGTGATAGATGCGCTCCACGCCGTAGGCCTGCAGTTCGGCGATTTCTTCCGGGGTGATGGTGCCGCCGCCGCCGCCGAACACGCGGATATGGCCGGCGCCGCGTTCTTTCAGCATGTCGACCATGTACTTGAAGTATTCGACATGGCCGCCCTGATAGCTGGATAACGCAATCGCATCGGCATCTTCTTGCAGTGCAGCACGCACGACATCCTCGACGCTGCGGTTGTGGCCCAGGTGAATCACTTCCGCGCCCTGCCCCTGGATCAGGCGGCGCATGATGTTGATCGCCGCGTCATGCCCGTCGAACAGGCTGGCCGCGGTGACGAAACGCAGCGGCGTGCTATCGGCCTGTGCTGCAGGAATATTTGATGCCGGTGTGCTCATGCGCCCTCACTCGCATTACTGCTAAGAGGGGAATTGTAGCCCGCCGTGCATGCGCGCCCGGTAAAGCCTTATCCGGCGCGACCCTACGCCGCCGTTCGGAGCCGATCAGGCAAAGCCGTAAGGCAGATTGGGCGAAGACACCACGCGGCTGCCGATTGTCTCGCCTTGCAGGAATCTCAACGCGTCTCCGATCACTGCGGGGTCGTTGGCAATGCGGTGATGCCCCAGGCCTTCGGTGGTCAGCAGCCGTGCGTGCGGACAAAAACGCGCATAACGCTCGCCCTCCGCCCATGGCACTTCGTTGTCTTCGATGTCGTGCACCACCAGCAATGGCCGGCCGACGTGCGGCGCATTGACGTGCGCTTGCAGACCGTCCACCGAGATACCGGTCATTGATTCGTATTCTTCGAAAATGCGGCCGGACAGATGCGATGACAGCCCGATGAATTTACCGAACCGCTGCCCGGCCGCCATGGGATCAGCGGCCGGTGCGATCAGCACCACGCGCTGGGTTTGCAGCCCCCGCGCCGAGGCGATCATCGTGGCCGCGCCACCTAGCGAATGCCCGATCACCGCCGCCAGCGGGCCGAAATGCGCACCGACTCGGCTGACGCCATCCGCGAACATCGGCAAGGTCGCACGGTAACCGCTACTCCGGCCGTGCGCAGATTGATCGAAAGCGATCACGGCATAGCCGGCGCGGCGCAGCGCTTCCACCCACGGCAGGAAACGCAATCCGAAACTCGACCATCCGTGCGCCAGCAGTACGGCCGGTTCGGTCTGCGGATCGCCCCAAACGTAGGTGACCATGCGTTCGCGGCCGAACGGCAGTTCGACGATCCGTGCGCCCGCCGTGTCGCATTGGCGCGCCCGTTCGCGGCTGCTTGGCATCGGCGTGCCAAAAAGACGAAACGCCCTTCCTAATGTGGTGTCAGGCATCAACCAGCCACCCACGGCGAAACGCAGGCGCAGCAGCATCATTGAAATTGATTTACGAACGTTCGTTCTATTTTTAGGCGCAGCGATAACGGCCATGGCAGTGCTCCTACCGGGTCAATGGGGTTGTTGTTGAGGGGAGGTTGCTTGCGGGGAATAGGCCTTCAGCACGCGCTCGAACGAGCGGCGCGCCAGCGTCTGCGCCTGCTGAGGATCGTACAGGCGTGCGTGGTGCAGGCCTTCGGTGATGGAGAACAGTTCGAACGACATCAATTCCGGATCGGTGTCGGCGGCCAGCTCCCCGGATTCGACACACATGCGGATAGCCTTGGCCAGCTGCATCCGCCACTCGGACAACCAAGCCACGACGCGGTCGCGAAGTACGCCGGGGCGGCCGTCGTATTCGCCCGCCGCGCCCAGCATGATGCAGCCGTCCGGGTTATCACGCACCCAGTCGAACCAGGCAAACATGATGGCGCGCAGGCGCGGTAACCCCCGGGGCTGGCGCAAGGCAGGCATCACCACGGTTTCGCCGAAGCGTTCCGCGGTCCAGTCGAGAACAGTGAGCTGCAAGTCCTCGCGCGAACCGAAATGGGCGAAGACCCCGCTTTTCGACATGCCGGCGGCCGTGGCCAACTCGCCGATCGACAAGCCTTCCAGCCCGTGGCGACAGGCGATGGCGTAGGCCCGCTCGATAATCATCTCGCGAGTGGCGGCGCCCTTGTGGGTGGCTCTGAGCAAGTTCATGGCGCAATAAATAGAACGATCGTTCGTATTTTTCAAGCGCCATCCGACGAGCGGTCGTCCGCCAGCCGCCAACTTGCGGTTCGTGGAACGGAGCTTGCTACACACCGGGGAGGCCCTATCGCGGACCGGCCAAGACCTATTCATCACCAACATTCGTCCGACATCAGCGCAGGCAATATGGACAGTCACTACTCGCAATTGAATTAAACTAGCCCCGCGCGACGAACCCGCCCGCAACACGGCAACGTCGCTTTTTTCTTTTCTGTCAATTCGTTAGGCACAGTTCCTGGCAACTTGCGTCAAAAGCGACGCGGCGCAAATCGGAGCCATCCCCATGATTTTCGAAACACTCGATACCTCCGGCCACGAACAGGTCGTGTTTTGCCACAACCCCGATGCGGGCCTAAAGGCGATCGTCGCGATCCACAACACCACACTGGGCCCAGCCCTGGGCGGCGTGCGCATGCGCCCCTATGCAAAAAGCGAAGACGCCCTGACCGACGCGCTGCGGCTCAGCCGCACCATGACCTATAAGAATGCGTTGGCCGGCCTCAATGTGGGTGGCGGCAAAGCGGTGATCATCGGCGACAGCACCCAGGACAAGACCGAGGTGCTCTTCCGCGCCTTCGGGCGCTACGTCGACTCGCTGGGCGGTCGCTACATCACCGCCGAAGACGTGGGCACCGACGTCAACGACATGGAAAACGTTTACCGCGAGACCGAGTACGTGGTTGGCGTGCATCAGGTGCACGGCGGCTCCGGTGATCCGGCCCCCTTCACCGCATACGGTGCGCTGCAAGGCTTGATGGCGACCTTGAACAAGAAGTTCGGCAACGAAGAGGTGGGTAAGTACAGCTACGCCGTGCAGGGCCTGGGCCACATCGGCATGGAGTTCGTGAAGCTGTTGAAGGAACGCGGCGCCAAGCTCTTCGTCAGCGACCTCAACGCTACCCTGGTGGAACGCGCGGTGGAAGAATACGGCGCCGAAGCAGTCAAGCCGGACGAAATCTATGATCTGCCGGTGGACGTGTTTTCGCCTTGTGCCATGGAATATGCGATCAATGGCGAAACCCTGCCCCGCCTGAAAGCCAAGGTGATCTGCGGCACGGCCAACAACCAGATGTCGCACGTGAGCGGCACGGAAGCAGCCAAACGCGGCATCCTGTACGCGCCCGACTACGCCGTGAACGCGGGCGGCGTCATCAATGTGTCGCTGGAGATCGACGGCTACAACCGCGAGCGCGCCATGCGCATGATGCGCACCATCTATCACACGGTCAGCAAGATCTTCGAATTGTCCGACCGCGAAAACCTCGCCCCGCAGTATGCAGCCGACCGTCTGGCCGAAGAGCGCATCGCCGCGATCGGCAAGCTCAAGCTGCCGATGGGCCGCACCGCGCCGCGCTTCCAGGACCGCATCCGCGGCAGACATTAACGATCACTACGACGGCGCATTCTTGCGCCGTTTTGCTATTCGCCATTGGCGCTTGCGCCGGGCAGCCCATCCTCCCCCCGAAAAAAGAGAGTCCGCATGCGCATCGCCGCTGCTACTGCAATTGCAATTGCCATTGGCCTGGCCGTGAGCCTGAGTTCCGTCGTCCACGCCAATGAAGAAAAACTCGATTACGACCATCAGGAGAAATGGCAGAGCGCGCTGGACCGGGCGCAGTCGCCGATCGATATCGTTACCGCACAGACGGTGCGCGCCGAGGACAACGAGCCGCTGGGACTGCAGCTGTGGCACACCCAGGCGCCAATCGAAAAGGCGGAAGACAACGGGCACGCCGTACAGGTCAACACCCACGCCACCGAGGCGATGATCCGCGGCCGCCACTTTACCCTGGCCCAGTTCCATTTTCATGCCGAGAGTGAGCACACCCTCGATGCCAAGCACTACCCGCTGGAAGGGCATTTCGTGTTCAAGGCCCAGGATGGACGGCTCGCCGTGATCGGCGTCATGTACCAGGTCGGCGACGGAAATCCGGCCGCACAGGCGGTCATCGACGATCTGGAAGCAAAGGACGGCAAGCTGCCGCAACCCAGCATCGATATCGCTTCCCTGCTGCCGAATCAGCGCGACTACTATCATTACCTGGGTTCGCTGACCACGCCGCCGCTGACCGAAAACGTGGAGTGGTACGTGCTGCCGACGCCGGTGACGATGTCGGAGAAGCAGATGACCACCTTCCTGAGCCACTATCCTCATAACAACCGTAAAATCCAACCGCTCAACGGGCGAGCGGTGGTCCACCATCAAGGCTGATATGCGTAGTTTTTCTCTAGGCGACGACATTGATGCGCTGCGCGAAGCGGTCCGCCGCTTCGCCGACGCCGAGATAGCGCCGCGCGCGGCACAGATCGACCACAACAACGCGTTCCCCCAGGACTTGTGGCTCAAGCTAGGCGAAATGGGCCTGCTGGGCATCACCGTTGCCGAGGAATACGGCGGCAGCGGGATGAGCTACCTGGCGCACCTGGTGGCAATGGAGGAGATCTCCCGCGCGTCCGGTTCGGTTGGTTTGAGCTACGGCGCTCATTCCAACCTGTGCGTCTCCAACCTGTTCCTTAACGGCAACGATGCGCAGCGCGGCAAGTACTTGCCCAAGCTGTGTACCGGCGAATGGAAAGGCGCGCTGGCAATGAGCGAACCGGGTGCCGGTTCGGACGTGGTCGGCTCGATGAGCTGCCGCGCCGAACTGCGCGGTGATGTGTGGGTCGCTAACGGCAACAAGATGTGGATCACCAACGGCCCGGAAGCCGACGTGCTGCTGGTCTATATGCGTACCGCGGGCAAGGATGCCGGCTCCAAATGCATGACCGCTTTCATCGTCGAAAAAGGCATGAAAGGCTTTTCCACCGCGCAGAAACTGGACAAGCTGGGCATGCGCGGCAGCAACACCTGCGAGTTGGTGTTCGAGAATTGCGAGATTCCCGCCGAGAATGTGCTTGGTGAAGTGAACCAGGGCGTACGCGTGTTGATGAGCGGCTTGAACACCGAGCGGCTGGTGCTGACCGGCGGTCCCATCGGACTCATGCAGGCAGCACTGGATGCCGTGCTGCCGTATGTACGCGAACGCCGTCAGTTCGATGCCGCTATTGGCACCTTCAGTCTGATGCAGGGCAAGATCGCCGATATGTATACGGCGCTGCAGTCCAGCCGCGCCTTCGCCTACCAGGTCGCCCGCGACTACGATGCCGGCCGCACCTCACGCGCCGCCGCCGCCGGCTGCCTGCTGCACGCTTCGGAAGCGGCCGTGCAGGTAACCCTGGAAGCGATTCAGGCGCTGGGTGGCAACGGTTACATCAACGAATACCCCACCGGGCGGCTGCTGCGGGATGCGAAACTTTATGCCATCGGCGCCGGCACCAACGAGATACGCCGGATGCTGATCGGACGGGAATTGTTCGACGGTCGGGATTGATCGCTTCTCGTTTCTCGTAGAGCGGAGCTGCGCCTCGCAATAGCACCGAGTCAGTAGCAATAGGGCCGTCGCAACGGCAGGCGACAACGAACAAACGCAATACGCCCCTCGTAGAGCGGAGCTTGCTCCGCTGCTCTACCGCTTTCGTTGGCAATAAAGCAAAAGCAGCGGAGCAAGCTCCGCTCTACGAGAAGCGAGAAGTCAGTGTCGTTAGAACTCGAAGGCGACTTTCGCCGACATCATTCGCGCTTGCTTGCGCGGCCCGAAGCTCTGGTCGTAGCCGAAACTCATCATGACGGCATCGGACACGTGCGCATCGAAGCCGATGCCGAAAACGCCGCCCGACACCTCAGGCGAAGCACCCACCAAGGGCGCCCACGCTTCCACGCCGACGAAGCTGGCCTCTATACCTAACCCTCGCGCGGTCAGAGTCTCCTGCCATTCGGCATAGCCATGCAGAGCGAAGCCCCTGCCGTGGCCGTACTTCCACCCATGCTCCGCACGCAGCCCACCTATCGCCAGCGTGCGTTCGCCCACGCTGGCATCGGTCTTGAGGCCGAAGCCGCTCGCGCCGGTTTCGACGAAACCATCGCGGTCGACGCGCGCGTATTCCGTGCCCACGTACGGCGTTAATGCTGTGGCACTGGAGCCAAATCGGTAGCCTGTCTCCAGGCTCATGGATAGAAAATCACCCGCGTATTCGCTGGCGACACCGTGACTGGCCTGACCCAGCAACAGTTCGCGGCGCAGCTGTCGGTCATAGCGTCCAAATCCCAGCTGTCCAAGCGCGTAAGCGTTGCCGCGTACGCTGCCCATATAAAACTGCCCTTGTGCTTGCCGGTCTTGGCCGCGATCGCGGCTGGAACCAACGCTGGTGTGCGACTGAATTTCACCGAACGCAACGCCGACCACACCGTACTGGCTCAAGCGCAGGTCGCTGCCCAGCATCCAGCCGTCCATCTGGAAATCATTGGCGCCGTAACTGCCACGCCCTGCTTCGCCCAGACGTTGGTACCAGTCGCCACGTTGTGTGGGTTGATCGACCAGTTGATCGAACCGCGACGACAAGGCTCGCCGATTCATGCCAATGGCGTCGAACGTCATCGCATCCGCCGCGGCGTGGAGTTCGCCGGAGAGGCTTGCCAATGATGCCTTGGCCTCCGCCTGCGTCGGACTGCGCTGGAGTTCACCGGCCATCTCGATAAAACCGGCCGCTACCGGTTCGGGACGATTCTCGCCACGTTGTTGCGCGTCGATCTGCAGAAAGGCGTTCTCCACCCGGGAAGCGGACGCCAGCGACGCCGCACTTATGTTTCCGAAGGCAGTCGCGGCCGCGGAAACATCGAGGCGAGTGATATTGAGCAGCACCTGGTTGCTGTTGTACTCAAGACTGCCATCGAGGAACACGCCCGGTCCTTGAGTCAACGCATCGAAACGGCCGGAAACACCGCCCATCGCATTGATCAGCAACTCGCGGTTGGAATACACGTATCCGCTGACGAGTCCGCTGATCTGCAACTGGCCGCCTGAGATGAGAGCAACACCGTCGACATACAGCTTCGACCCAACCTGCATGCTCAATGTCGCACCGGTGGACTGCATGAAGTCGCCGGTAATCCATTGGATCGCGCTCCCCGTAATAGCGACCTCTCCGTGATTTTCCAGATCTTCATGTACACCCGCATTGAACAGGTGCAGTGAGCCCTGGGTGCCGACAAAAGCGCCTGCCGGCAGGTTGAAACGGGTTGCAAGCGTTCCGCCTTCGATACGGGTCTGACCACGGTAGCTCAAAATCCCGGACAACTCCAACCGGCCACTGCCGCGCTTGATCAGCCCGCCATCACCCCTGATCTCATTCGACCAGGCCGAGGTGATGCCATCGAAAGACACGGTCACATCGCCCCAGTCGAACCGCGATGGGCCAGACACAGCCTTGCCGACGTTGAGCAAACCATAACCGAACACCGGATCCACTCCGGGATCGCCATAGTCCGTCGCCGTGCCCAGCAGCGTCTGCCTTACCAGATCGTTGTTGAAATATGGAAACGCTTCCCATACCAGCGCCGCCGCACCGGACACCTGCGGTGCGGCCAAGGAAGTGCCGCTCCAGTTCCAATAACTGGGATTGGTCGGTGAATCGTTGGTACCGGTTACCGTCACCGTCCCCGGTGCCGCCAGGCAGTAGTTCATCGCTACGCCACAGGCATTGGAATAGCTGGCAAGTTGAGTGGGGTTGTCGGTGTCCACTGCCGCCACCGCCAACCAGCCGCGCTCCAGGTCGGCTGCCGGCAAACTGCCGCCGCTACCCAATTGGCTGGGCAACGCCGCCATGCTGCTGGGATTGGGGCGCGACTCATTGCCGGTGGCGAACACCACCAGGCCTCCATTGCCGACGATGAAGGGACGGTATTCGTCTGCAATGGGCGCGGTCGCCGCAGGATTCGTCCAATACAGGCCGCCCCACGAATTGTTCATGATCTTGGCGCCGCGATCGATCAAGTCCTGGTGGATAGGTGCCAAGCCCAATGCGCCGTTGACTTCATTACCCTGCCCCGACCCGTCATCGGTTGGCCGGGTATCGGAAATGATGCGCGCGGAAATGATCGATGCTCCGGGCGCTATGCCTCCAGGCCAGTTGCCGAATGGTTTCCCCGCCATGATCTGCGACACGGCCGTGCCATGGCCCACCACATCGTCCACGGTCAAATTGTTGGGCGGCGATGCAATGTAGGTCAGGTTGTGCAACACCCTGCCCTGCAAGGCGGGATGATTGCGGTTGACGCCGCTATCCACCACCCCGATCCGGATGTTCTGACCAGTGAGCCCAGCCGCGTGCGCCGGGGCCGTGTTCGTCACCACCAAGTGTTTACTGAAGGCAGGATCAGGTGTGCCGACGACCGGTGGCGTAGCTGGCGGGGGACTTGGAGGCGGCGAGGCTGGCGGGGGATCGGCGCGGACCGTACCGCCTCCGCCTCCACCGCCACAGGCTGCCAACGACAAAGACATCGCCAGTAGTGCCGCTTTCGACGCGACACCGGTCTTCCCCATCCATCCTTCCATTGCGACTCCCCAGTCCAATCGTCTTACATCGACATGACGCCCCGGCTCGCAATCTAGCTCACCGGCGCGCTACATGCATCCTCGATGCACGCCCCTGTATCGAATGGCCGATTTGCCGCCCTTCGGCGGCGAGCGGATAATCGCAGGTCTACTCTTCGAAAGGTGCCCCCATGTCCGATATCGTCATCGCCGCCGCCAAGCGCACCGCCATCGGCTCCTTCCTTGGCCAGTTCACTGGCGTTCCCTCGCCCACGCTAGGCGCCGCCGCGATCCGCGCGGCGCTGGAACAGGCCGGCGTGCCCGCCGCGGATGTCTCTGAAGTGATCATGGGCTGCGTGTTGCCGGCCAATCTGGGCCAGGCGCCGGCCCGACAGGCATCGCTTGCTGCCGGCCTTCCCACCAGCGTGGGCTGCACCACCGTCAACAAGGTCTGCGGTTCGGGAATGAAGGCCATCATGTTGGGACACGATTTGATCAAGGCCGGCTCGGCCAGCATCGTGGTCGCCGGCGGCATGGAGTCGATGACCAATGCTCCGCACATGATCCCCAACTCTCGCACCGGTAACCGGTACGGCAACTTCCAGACAATCGACCACATGGCATGGGACGGCCTGACCAATCCTTACGATGGTCAAGCCATGGGTGTATTCGGTGAAGCCACGGCGGAAAAGTTCGGTTTCACCCGTGAGGACCAGGATGCATTCGCCATCGAATCGGTCAGACGCGCGCAGGCCGCGCAGCAGTCCGGCGCTTTCAATGACGAGATCGTTCCAGTGAAAGTAGCGACGCGCAAAGGCGAAGCGGAGTTCGCCACCGATGAACAACCCGGCAAGTCCGACATCGCCAAAGTTCCGACGCTCAAGCCCGCTTTCAAAAAGGACGGCACGGTGACGGCCGCCAGCTCTTCCAGCATCTCTGATGGCGCTGCGGCGACTGTGCTGCTTAGCGCCGAAGAAGCGGCCAAGCGCGGCATCCGACCGTTGGCGAAGATCGTCGGCCACAGCACTTTTTCGCAACAACCGGAGTGGTTCACCACCGCACCGGTAAGCGCCATCGACAAGCTGCTCAAGCAGGTGGGATGGTCGGTGGATGAGGTGGATCTTTTCGAAATCAACGAAGCTTTCGCGGTCGTCGCCATGGCGCCTATCAAGGAGCTGGGTATTCCCCACGCCAAGGTCAACGTCAATGGCGGCGCGTGTGCACTGGGGCATCCGATCGGAGCCTCCGGCGCGCGCTTGGTGGTCACCTTGATCAACGCCTTGCGCACGCGTGGCGGCAAGCGCGGCGTGGCCAGTCTTTGCATTGGCGGCGGCGAAGCAACGGCTATTGCTGTTGAGCTAGTTTGATTCGCTTCAGGAGCGCCGGAAACACCGAAACCGTTCAAGCCATTGTGTTTGCGCGACATTTCGCACCGAAGTGGAAAACCACTTAACAGCTAATTGACAAACGTAACGCTCGACCGCTTGACAGCGGTCACGGGCTTGTCATCATGTTGCAGGCGCGCAATTGCGCGTTGCCTAAACAACGACGAGGAAACCGACCATGACTATTAATAAGGCTCTGATCGCACTGGCTCTGGGTTTGGCCCTGGCTGCGTGCTCGAACCAGGACCAGGCTGCCGACGCTGCCGCCGACGCCAACGCCGCTTCGACCGAAGCCCAGGCTGCTGCTGACGCCGCCGCTGCTTCTGGCGAAACCACTGCCGACGCTGCACAGCAGGCTGCCGATGCCGCCGCCACCGCTGCTGACGCTGCCGGTACCGCTGCCGCCGACGCTGCCGCTGCCGGCACCTCCGAAGCTGCTGACGCTGCTGCCGACGCTGCCTCTTCGGCCGCCGACACTGCCGAAGCCTCCAAGGATGCTGCTCAGGAAGGCGAAGAGAAGAAGTAATCTGCTGCTGTCTAGCGGATTTAGCGTTAAACTTGAAAAAGCCGCCGGTTCACTGGCGGCTTTTTCTGTACCTGGGACCAGTCCCGGCCCCGCCTTCATTGGCTAAGCCGCCTGCCGGTCGCAGTCAACCTCTACTAATAACTAATGCTGGGGATCCCATGAAAATCAAGTTCTACGTCCTGTTGGCCGCCGCTGTCCTGGCCCTGAGCGCCTGCACCAAGCCGGAAGCCGAGCAGGCTGCCGACGCGACTGCCGCCGCCGCTGACGAAGCCGCTGCTGCGACCGAAACCGCCGTTGCTGCTGCCGCCGACGCGACCGAAGCTGCCGCTGATGCGACCGCCGCCGCTACCGACGCTACCGTCGCTGCCGCTGCCGATGCGACCGCCGTTGCTGCCGACGCGACTGCCGACGCTGCCCAGGCTACTGCCGACAAGGCTGCCGAAGTTGCCGACAAGGCCGAAGAAGCTGCCAAGCAGTAATCGACTTACCTTCGGGTAAATCGAACAAGGCCCGCGCAAGCGGGCTTTGTTTTTTGTAGTGGCAAAAAGTTTGGCGCCGGCACGCCTTTGTGTTGTGATGCGCCCTTTCCATGCTTGGCCGCACTATGCCGTCGTTGATTTCGCAGCTGGACCCGCGCTCGCAGGAATTCCTGGATAACGTCGAGTACCACCGCGCACTGGTCGCGGAACTTGACCGCCGGTTGGCCAAAGCCGCCGATGGCGGCGGCGAAAAGGCACGGACCAAACATACCGAGCGCGGCAAACTATTGGCGCGCGACCGTATCACCGCTTTGCTCGACGCGGGATCCCCCTTTCTTGAAATCGCGCCGCTAGCCGCCGAGGACATGTACGACGGTGCGGCACCCGCAGCCGGCATGGTCTGCGGCATAGGCCGTGTCATGGGACAGGAAGTGGTGATCGTCGCGAACGACGCGACGGTCAAGGGCGGCACTTATTTCCCAATGACCGTCAAGAAACACCTGCGTGCGCAGGAAGTCGCGCGCGAAAACCGCTTGCCATGCGTCTATCTGGTCGATTCCGGCGGTGCCTTCCTGCCGCTGCAGGATGAAGTATTCCCCGATAAAGAACACTTCGGTCGCATCTTCTACAACCAAGCGCGGCTAAGCGCTGAGAACATTCCGCAGATCGCGGTCGTCATGGGCAGTTGCACCGCAGGCGGCGCCTACGTGCCGGCAATGTGCGACGAGAGCATCATCGTCAAGGAACAAGGCACCATCTTCCTGGGCGGTCCGCCATTGGTGAAAGCGGCCACGGGCGAAGTAGTCGACGCCGAGGCGTTGGGTGGCGCGGAAGTCCATACCAGCCTCTCCGGCGTGGCTGACCACCTGGCGGAAGACGACCGCCATGCGCTGGATATCGCGCGGAGTTTGGTAGCCAATCTCAACCGCCGAAAGATCCCCCCAGTCACCGTTCGCGAAGTACGCGAACCCTTATACCCGGCCGACGAGCTGTACGGCATCGTGCCGAAAGATACTCGCCGCCCCTTCGATATCCGCGAAGTGATCGCGCGGATCGCCGATGGCTCGGAGTTCGACGAGTTCAAGGCGCGCTATGGCAAGACCCTGGTCACCGGCTTCGCCCACCTTCATGGGTACCCGGTCGGCATCATCGCCAACAACGGCATCCTGTTCTCGGAAAGCGCGCTCAAAGGGGCGCATTTCATCGAACTGTGCAATCAGCGCGGCATCCCACTGGTGTTCTTGCAAAACATCACCGGTTTCATGGTCGGCAAGAAATACGAGAACGCCGGTATCGCCAAGGACGGGGCGAAGATGGTCACCGCCGTGGCCTGCTCTTCCGTGCCCAAGTTCACCGTGGTGATCGGCGGCAGTTTCGGTGCCGGCAATTACGCCATGTGTGGCCGTGCCTACGGCGCCAGATTCCTGTGGATGTGGCCGAATGCGCGAATCAGCGTGATGGGCGGCGAACAGGCGGCCAGTGTGTTGGCGACGGTGCGGCGCGACAGCCTGGAGGCAGGTGGCCGTTCGTGGACAGCCGAGGAAGAAGAAGCCTTCAAGGCGCCCATTCGTGAGCAGTACGAATCCCAAGGCAGCCCTTGGTACGCCACGGCGCGGCTGTGGGACGACGGCATCATCGATCCCGCCGACACCCGGCGCGTACTGGGCCTGGGCATTTCCGCATCGCTCAACGCGCCGATCGAACCGGCGCGGTTTGGGGTTTTTCGGATGTAGCCATCCTCTTCAGTCAGATGAAGAACTCTCCACAACACCGGCTGCAGGGTGAATCGGCCGTCATTGGTTCGGAAGTGGGTAGTGAATTTGGTGTGAGCGGTCACAGCCGTGTCATCGCCCGGCGCCCATAGTGGGGCGTTCTTATTGCCCGGAGTTGTCCCGCTATGTCTATTTGGAAAGATCAAGGCGCTACCAAGAAGGATGCAGCCACGCTGGTACCGGAGCCATCCTCTCCGGTTGAGCGGGAGGCACCAGTAGCCGCGAGCTTTTCGCCCACGGTGACGGCCCCGGCGGCGCGCGCCGCCGCCGAACGCGAGCCCAAGGAGTCGCTGATCGCAGCTGATCTGACCATCGAAGGCAAAATCGAAGGCGTTGGCCACATCCGCATCGCCGGCAAGTTCAAAGGCGACGTTAATGTGCAGGGCGACCTGACCATCGAGACCGGCGCCAAATTGAACGGCGGCGTACGCGCCAACAAAGTCACGATTGCCGGGGAGCTGGAAGGCAACATCGAATCGGCTTCGCGTGTGGAGCTGCTGGCGTCCGGCGTGCTGATCGGAGACGTGAAAGCCGAATCGCTGACCGTCGCTGCCGGGTCTCGGATGCGTGGACAGGCCGAATTCGGCTGGGACGACAGCAAGTCCACGGCCAAGCCCGCCAAGAACAACGGCGCGGAGCCTCTTCCAGGCGCATGAGCAGTCCGCGTCCGGGACAAGCCGGCGCAACCCGCATTTGCCCGCACTGCAAAACCACCATTCTGGAAAGTGCGCTGGTTTGCCCGGCCTGCAGACACCATCTGCGGTTCGAACCGGGTGCGGGTGCCGCAACAGCGCCCATCATCACGCCCTTGCGCGTGGAAGGCAGCATTCGCCACCCCGCCGATGGCGAGGCGTGGGAATACTGCGTTGTGCTATCGATTCGAAACGACCGCGGTGATGAAGTCGCCCGTCAAGTCGTCGGCGTAGGCGCCATGCAACCAAACGAGAAGCGCACTTTTACCCTGGCGGTGGAAGTTACTCCGGCTACTGGCAAGGGCGGAAAGAAAACGACCCGGCATTGAGCACAAGTCGGCCCCACGCGGCCGACGCGCTACTGTGTATCGCAGCCGCTACAACCGCCGCAGCCAACGCCACCCGCGCTTCCCGCGGGAGCGATACGGCGTCCTAGTGCACGCTGCCATGCGGGGCGGCTTTCGTGCAGCAGGCTCAATGCCAAGGCGACCCGCAACTTGCGCATGCTTCCCGGGAACTGTTTCTTCGCCACCACCCACGCGCTGACCAACACCGCCAAGGCGATGATCACGTATTGAAGGGCCAGCGATGCGCTCATGGCTCAGCCCGCTCCCAATCGCACGGCGACCTGATAGGTGATCAGCGACGCTGCATACGCCATGGCGAACAGATAAACCGTCGCGAAGCCCATCTGTTTCCACGAGTTGGTCTCGCGCTTGATCGTGGCCAAGGTGGAAATACACATCGGTGCGTAGATGTACCAGACCAGCAACGACAGTGCGGTGGCCAGCGACCAGCCATCGCTGATGATCGGCGATAGTGCTTGCGCCGCCGCTTCATCGTCGGCGGCGGACAACGCGTACACGGTCGCCAGCGAGGACACCGCCACTTCGCGTGCGGCCATGCCGGGAATCAACGCGATACAGATTTGCCAGTTGAAGCCCAGTGGCGCGAAGAACACTGCCATGGCGTGGCCGATGCGGCCAGCGAAACTGTAGTCGATCGCCGGCCCCACTGCATCCGCGGGAGCCGCAGGAAAGGACAACAGG
Source organism: Pseudoxanthomonas sp. UTMC 1351 (assembly GCF_040948865.1). Lineage (NCBI taxonomy): Bacteria > Pseudomonadati > Pseudomonadota > Gammaproteobacteria > Lysobacterales > Lysobacteraceae > Pseudoxanthomonas > Pseudoxanthomonas sp. UTMC 1351. The sequence continues at coordinate 33,226 of NZ_JAVGJT010000022.1, forward strand.
AACCACAGCAGAATGGTCAACGCCAGGATGATGCCGCCGACGCGCTTGAGGAAGATCATCGCGCGTTCCCACAGGCCGATCAGCAGATCGCGCGGATGCGGCAGGCGATAGGAAGGCAGTTCCAGCAGCAAGGCATGTTCGCCCTTGTCGCTGCGCCAACGCTTCATCATCCAGGACACCAACAGAGCACTGAAAATGCCGGCGGCGTACAGACCGAACAGCACCAAACCCTGCTGATTGAAAATGCCCCACACCTGCTTCTGCGGTACGAACGCACCAATCAGCAACGCGTATACCGGCAACCGCGCGGAACACGTCATCAGCGGCGCCACCAGAATGGTGGCCAGACGATCGCGCGGGTCCTGGATGGAACGCGTCGCCATGATGCCGGGAATGGCACAGGCGAAACTGGACAACAGAGGAATGAAGGAGCGTCCCGACAGACCCGCCGATGCCATCATGCGGTCCAAGAGGAACGCCGCGCGCGGCAGATAGCCCGACTCCTCCAACGCCAGAATGAAAGCGAACAAAATCAGGATCTGCGGCAGGAATACGATCACTCCACCGACGCCGGCAATGATGCCCTTCACCAGCAGGCTATTGAGCGGCCCTTCCGGCAGCGTGGTGCCTACCCATTCACCCATGGCGCCGGTACCGGCTTTGATCAGGTCCATCATGGGCGTGGCCCAGGCATACACGGCCTGGAAGATCAGGAACATCACTACCGCCAACGCCACCAGGCCGAATACCGGGTGCAGCAGCCAACGGTCCAGTGCATCGTCGATCTTCGCCGTGCGCGTCGGCATGCTGACTGCCAGCGACAACAGCCGGCGCGTCTCTTCGTGGTAACGGTCGGCGTGGAGATCGGCTTGCTCGCCCAGCCGCACGTGCGGCGTATGCGGATGCGCCGCCATCCGGTCGATCTGCTCCACCAGCGCTTTGGCACCGTTGCGTTGCACGGCGACGGTTTCCACCACCGGCACGCCGAGTTCTTTTTCCAGCACGGCCAAGTCGATGCTTATTCCCCGGCGGCGAGCGGCGTCGGCCATGTTCACGGCGACGATCATCGGCTTGCCCAGCTCGCGCACTTCGAGCGCAAAGCGCAGATGCAAACGCAGATTGGTGGCGTCGACTACGCAGACCAAAACGTCGGGCGCCGGTTCTCCGGGCAGGAAACCACGGCATAGATCGCGCGTGATGGCCTCATCCAAGCTGGCCGCATGAAGACTGTAGGCGCCTGGCAGATCCAGCACGGCGTAGCTGCGGCCAGACGCGCTATGGAAACGTCCTTCCTTGCGTTCGACCGTCACACCAGCGTAGTTGGCGACTTTTTGCCGGCTGCCGGTGAGCTGATTGAACAGTGCTGTCTTGCCGCAATTGGGATTGCCGACCAGCGCCAGCCGCAGCGGTGCCGCTTGCGCATTCATGCGTGGTCTCCCTGGTCAGCGCCGTTGACGCGCAACCGCACGCGTGCGGCTTCGGCTCGGCGCAACGCGAAGCGAGTGAAGCCTACCTGCACCAGCAGCGGCTCCGCTCCCAATAACCCTTTGGCGACGATCTCCACTTGTTCTCCATTGACGAATCCCAACTCACGCAGGCGGCGGGCGATGTTGTCGTTGGGTCCATGATCTTCCACAGACTCCACGATGGCCGGGGTCCGCCGGGGCAATTCGGATAGCGTCACGTAATTAACTCTTAATGCGAACTATTCTCATTGTAGCATCGCCGCAGCGCACGAAAGGCTTCAGCGGGCTAGGGGCTATCATTCAGCCAATTCGCAAGGAACAGCTCGCATGGGGGAATCGCCTGAAAAACAATCGCTGGTACAGGACCGTCGGGGCAATGTCCTGCATGTCGGTCTGGACCGCCCGGAACTGCACAATGCCTTCGACGCCGATCTGATTCTGACGCTGACCGCCGCGCTGGAAAATGCAGGCACGGATCCGGCTATTCGGATCGTGGTGCTTGAGGGCGCCGGTACGTCTTTTTCGGCGGGTGCCGACATCAACTGGATGCGCGGCATGGCCTCTGCCAGCGAAGCGGAAAACCGCCAGGACGCGCTTGCCCTCGCCCGCCTGATGCGAACGCTCGATGAGCTGCCAAAACCTACGATCGCCCGAGTGCATGGCCCCGCTTTCGGAGGCGGCGTGGGACTGGTGGCTTGCTGCGACATCGCCATCGGCGTGCCGGAGGCGAAATTCGGGTTGACCGAAAGCAAGCTCGGCCTGTTGCCGGCGGTGATCTCGCCGTATGTCATCGCCGCTATCGGTCCCCGCCAGGCACGGCGTTGGTTCGCCAGCGCGGAAATCTTCGATGCGCAAACGGCGCTGCAGATCGGCCTGCTGCATCAGGTGGTGCCGATGGATCAACTGGATGGCGCGGTGAACCGGCAGATCGCCTTGTTGCTGAAAGCCGGACCGCTAGCCACCGCGAGCGCCAAACGGTTGGTGACCCGGGTCGCTGGCGAAAGTGATCGCGGTGTGCTGGACACCGACAACGCCCGCTTGATCGCACAACTGCGCACTTCCCCGGAAGGTCAGGAAGGACTCGCGGCCTTTCTCGAAAAGCGTCTGCCCGCCTGGGTAAAGGGGTAAAGAAATGATCGATCACATTGGTGTTTCTGTTTCCGATTACGCCCGGAGCAAAGCGTTCTACGAAGAAGCCCTGGCTCAGCTGGGCGCCGCACTGACAATGGAAGTAACGCCGGAAATGACTGGCGACGGCAGCAGCCATGCAGGCTTCGGGCGCAATGGCGAGCCAACCTTTTGGATCAGCCCGAGCGCGTCCGTTTCGCACAACCATGTCGCCCTGGTTGCGGAAAGCCGCGAGCAAGTCGACGCATTTCACCGCGTCGCATTGGTCGCCGGCGGCCGCGACAACGGCGCACCTGGTTTGCGGCCGCATTACCACCCCAACTACTACGCAGCGTTCGTGCTGGACCCGGATGGCCACAATATCGAAGCGGTGTGCCACGGCCCTGAAGCGTAAAAGTTTTTGACACGGATTAACAAGGATGTACACGGATAAGAAGCTGTTGATAGAAGAAGGACTGACTGAACGGGTCATTGGTGTGTTTTACGACGTGTACAACGAGCTCGGCGCAGGTTTCTTGGAAAGCGTTTATGAGAATGCATTTGCAATCGCTTTACGAGAAGTTGGCATCGATGTTCAACAACAGGTATCACTCCAAGTGGAATTCCGTGGGCTAAGCGTCGGAGCGTTCAAAGTCGATCTTCTTATCTCAAAGTGCCTGATCGTCGAACTGAAGGCTGTGGCTCAACTAAACCCCGCACATGAGGTACAGCTTGTGAATTATTTAAAGGCATCAGGGGTACAGGTGGAATTGTTGTTCAATTTCGGACCGCGGCCGCAGTTCAAGCGCCGCATATTCGGCCACGCTTCTAATCCGTGTCCATCCGCGTTGATCCGTGTCCAAAAAGATGTTTAGCAAAATCCTCATTGCCAATCGCGGCGAGATCGCCTGTCGGGTCATTCGCACCTGCCGCCGTCTGGGTATCCGCACGGTCGCGGTCTATTCGCAGGCCGATGCCGATGCGCAGCATGTGCGATTGGCCGATAGCGCTTATCCCATTGGCGGGCCGCGTCCGGCGGAGAGTTATCTGCGCGGCGATGCGATTATCGAGGTGGCGAAGAAAACCGGCGCACAAGCCATTCATCCCGGCTACGGCTTTCTTTCTGAAAACGCCGAGTTTGCCGAAGCCGTGGACGCCGCCGGCATCGTCTTCATCGGTCCTCAGGCCGCTTCCATGCGCAAGATGGGCAGCAAGGCCGGCGCCAAGGAACTGATGGCGGCCGCGGGCGTGCCGGTGGTGCCGGGTTATACCGGTGCCGATCAGTCACCGGAGTTACTGCTGCGCGAAGCGGTCGCGGTCGGGTTCCCGCTGATGATCAAGGCCGCACACGGTGGCGGCGGCAAAGGCATGCGCATCGTGCACGGGCCGGAGGAATTTCTGGCCCAGTTGGAAAGCTGCCAGCGCGAAGCCCGCAATGCCTTTGGGCGCGACCGCGTGTTGCTGGAACGCTACGTGCAATCACCCCGCCACATCGAAATCCAGGTGTTTGGCGACCGCCATGGCAACGTCATTCATCTCAACGAACGCGAATGCTCGGCGCAACGCCGCTACCAGAAGGTGCTGGAGGAATCCCCTTCGCCTTTCCTGACACCTGTGTTGCGTGACGCGATGGGAGAAGCGGCGGTCAACGCCGCGCGCGCCATCGACTATTTCAATGCGGGCACGGTGGAGTTCATTGTTGATCCGCAGGGCGCGTTCTACTTCATGGAGATCAACACCCGGTTGCAGGTGGAACACCCGGTGACGGAAATGACCACCGGGCTCGACCTGGTGGAATGGCAGTTGCACATCGCCTCGGGCGAACCGCTGCCGTTGGCGCAGAGCCAGGTGCCGCAATCGGGTCATGCGATCGAAGTACGCCTGTATGCGGAAGATCCTGAAGCTGGTTTCCTGCCGGGCTCCGGACGCCTGGAGACCTTGGCCCTGCCCGCGCCTTCCACGCACGTCCGTATCGATTCTGGCGTTATCGAGGGCGATACCGTCTCCATCTTCTACGACCCGATGATCGCCAAGCTGATCGTCTGGGAGGAGGACCGCCCACGCGCCCTCGCCCGCTTGCGCGAGGCCTTGGCGCATTGCCATATCGTAGGGCCGAAATCCAACATCGGTTTCCTGGAGCGGCTGGTCCGGCACCCGTCCATTGTCGGAGGCAGTATCGATACCGGTTATCTGGACCGGCATCTGGACGAGTTCATGCCGGCCGAAGCGACCGACGAGCACCTATTGCTGGCGGCGGCAGCCGTGGTCCTGTTGACCCAGGAAGCCGGTGCGCTGGCGAAAGCGACCGCTTCCGCCGATCCATATTCCCCCTGGGCTGTCGCCGATGGCTGGCGCCTGGGCCATGGCGGCCACCGGCCGCTCGCGTTTCTACACCGCGGCCAGGACCTGGCTTTGACCGCGCACGGCTCAGCCGGCGATTACCGGATCGAATATGGCGGGGCGAACCATGCTGTCCAAGGCGCACGGTTGACCGGCGGCGCCCTTAGCCTACGTATCAACGATGAGGCCAGGCGTTTCCAGGTGATCCACGACGGAACGCATCTGATCGTGCACGATGGAGAACAACGGCTGGCACTGGAAGCCGTGCCGGTATACCGCCGCATCGACACGGGTGACGCGGCAGGCGACGACCGTATCCGCGCGCCGATGCCGGGGCGTGTGGTCGTAGTGAAAGCCAAACCTGGTGACGTGGTCGGCGCAGGACAGGAGCTGCTGGTGATGGAAGCGATGAAGATGGAGCTGGCGCTAAAAGCACCGCGCGACGGCGTGGTGAAGGAACTGCGCGCCAGTGCTGGCGACTTCGTCGAGGCTGATGCCGTGCTGGCGTTGTTGGAATGAAAAACCTGCTACTGACTCACCGTTGTTGTCTTGGCTTTTGTTCGTACTGGAAGGCTGCCTGATGTCCGAACGTTCCTCATTGCTCGATGTCTTCGCGGCCACGGATAAACCGCTGGGTCTGCGCCGCGTCGCGGCCACCGGGCAGCGGCCATGACGGATTTCGTCCGCATCGTCGAAGTCGGGCCGCGCGATGGCCTGCAGAATGAGAAAGCCATCGTCGCCACTGCGGACAAGATCGAACTAATCGATCGGTTGTCGCAAGCCGGACTGCGCACTATCGAAGCCACCAGCTTCGTCAGCCCCAAATGGGTGCCGCAACTGGCCGATGCGGCGGAAGTGTTCTCCGCCATTGCGCAAAAACCCGGTGTCGCTTATCCGGTGCTGGTGCCCAACGAAAAAGGCTACGAACACGCACGCGAGGTGGGTGTGCGGGAAGTCGCGGTGTTCACTGCCGCGTCCGAAGCGTTCAACCAGAAGAACATCAACGCCAGTATCGACGAATCCATCGAGCGATTCCGTCCGGTGCTGGAACGCGCTCGCGCCGATGGCGTGAAAGTGCGTGGTTACGTTTCCACCGTCCTGGGCTGCCCTTACCAAGGCGCCGTGCCCGTGGCCGATGTCGTACGGGTGGCACTGCAACTGCACCGGCTTGGCTGCTATGAAATCTCGCTTGGCGATACTATCGGCGTCGGCACTCCCCACAAGGCCAGCGCCATGTTGAAAGCTGTCGCCGGCGAAGTTCCACTGTCCGCGCTTGCAGTGCATTTCCACGACACCTACGGGCAGGCGTTGGCCAATATCCTGGCCTGTCTGGAATACGGTGTGCGTGTGGTTGACGCCTCGGTTTCCGGCGCAGGCGGATGCCCGTACGCCAAGGGCGCCAGCGGCAACGTCGCCAGCGAGGACGTGGTGTACCTGCTGCATGGGCTGGGATTCGAAACCGGGGTCGATCTGGCCCGCCTGAGCGAAACCGGGCGCTGGCTGGCTGGCCGCCTGGGCCGGGAAACAGGCAGCAAGGTCGGCAAGGCGTTGGCCGCCGCATGAACCCTCTCGCGCCGTCCGACGAAACGGGTTCCACGTCGGCGGGCAGCGATACCGCGGCGATCCTGCTTGGGCTGGAACGCGCGAGCGCGGACACATCATTGAGCGAAGAAACCCGCGGATTGCTGGCGGCAGCACGAGAGGCATTGCTGTCGGCCAAACAGGACACCGAAACCGCACGCCAGCGCTACCGCAACTTGTTCGACGCGGTGCCGGATCCGGTCAGCATCATTGCCGAGGACGGCACCGTGCTGGACCTCAACCGCGCCGGCGTGCAGGCCTACCGCAGGTCGCGCGAGGAAATCGTCGGCCAGAACATCAGCCTGCTCAATCCCGACCTGCCACGCGATCATCTGGTGCCGGTCTGGGAAACGCTCAACCGCGGCGAAACCTACGTCATCGAAGTCACCAACATGCGTGGCGATGGCACCCGTTTTCCGGTGGAAGTGCATTCGGCCAACATCTCGTTCGACGGCCGCAAGAGCATCGTCGCCGTGGCCCGCGACATCAGCAGCCGCCGCGAAGCGGAAATGCGCTACCGCGAACTGATGGAAACGATCGATAAAGGCATCGTGGTGCAGAACCGCGACCTTGGCATCCAGTACTGCAACGGCGCGGCATTGCGCATCTTCGGCATCCGCGAGGACCAGCGTGTGTCGGATGAGCTGCGGCTGGACCGCTGGCGCATCGTCGATGGCAACGGCCGGGAAATTCCGCCTTCCGATCTGCCCGCGCAGCGCGCCCTGGATTCCGGCCATGTGGTGGAGAGCGTATTGCTGGGCATGTACCACCGGCAAAAAAAACAGCTGATGTGGCTGACCGTCACCGCCGTGCCGCAGTTCGCGCCCGGCGGCAACGAGCCTGCGCAGGTGACCTCCATCTTCAACGACGTCACCGAGCTCAAGCGCGACAGTGCCTTGTTCGACCGCGCCCAATCTCTGGCGCATATCGGCGGTTGGGAATGGGACATCGGCCGCGACCGCATGTACCTGACCGATGAAGCGCTGCGCATTCTGGGTGCGGCGCGTCCGCTGAAGACGCTGGACGCCATGCTGACATGCCTGCGGGAACCGGACCGCAAACGGCTGCGCTGTGCCATCGAGAAGATCGTCGAAGGCGGCAACGGCTTCGATCTGGAACTACAGGGCTCCCAGGCCGACGGCCACACCTTCTGGATCCGCGCGATCGGTGAAGCCGAACCCGGCGACCCGGTCACCTCGCGTATCACTGGCACGATGCAGGACATTTCGCAGGACAAGCAGGCCGAGGAAATGCTGCGCATCCAGGCGCGGACCGATCCGTTGACCGGCCTGATGAATCGCGACGCCGTGTTGAACGAACTCGGCGCCCGCCTGGACGATCCGGAGCTCGCCAAGGTCGCGGTGCTGTACATCGATCTGGACCGCTTCAAGATGGTCAATGATGTGCTGGGTCACAACGCGGGCGACGAACTGCTGGTGCAGGCGGCCAACCGCATCCGCGGCGCAGTGGGCACCGACGGCATGATCGCGCGCTTCGGCGGCGATGAATTCCTGGTGATCTGCGACGCCCGCACCGAACCTGGACAGCCGGAAGCCCTGGCCAATGCGGTCCTGCATGCGTTCGCCGACGCTTTCCGCTTCGGCAAGGATGAGTTCGCCATCACCGCGAGTATTGGCATCGCACGCTCGCCACGCGACGGCGTTCGGCCACAGCAACTGATCCAGAATGCCGATATTGCGATGTACGACAGCAAGCATCGCGCTCGCAATGGCTGGCAGCCCTTCACCCCTGAACTGGCGCAGCGGCAGCAGGACCGGTTGCAGATCGAAACGCAGCTGCGCCGCGCCGTGGATAACGAGGAATTCCGGCTGGTCTACCAACCCCAGGTCGATCTGCGCCTTGGCCGCATCGTCGCTGCGGAAGCGCTGATCCGCTGGCAGAACCATCAATTGGGCGAACTGCGCCCCGACCTTTTCATCAGCCATGCGGAAACCACCGGCGACATCGTGCGCATCGGCAGTTGGGTGCTGCAAGAAGCCTGCCGACAGGTGGCCGACTGGCGCGACCAAGGGCTCGGCATCGTGCGGGTGGCGGTCAACGTGTCGTACCGGCAGTTCGTCGGCGACGACCTGGCCGATAACGTGCGCAGGTTGCTGGCCGAATTCAACCTGCCGGGTGCGGCATTGGAGCTGGAATTCACCGAACGCGTGCTGATCGAGGATGCGCCCGCCACGTTGCGCACCTTCGCCCAGCTGCGCGAGCTGGGTATCGTGCTGACCATCGACGATTTCGGCGAGGGTTACAGTGCGCTGAACTATCTGCGCCGCCTGCCCATTCACGGTTTGAAGCTCAGCCAGCTGTTCACCGAAGGCGTGCCCAACAACCGTTCCGACGTAGCGGTCTGCCAAGCCGTCTCCGCCATTGCCCGCAGCCTGGGCCTGACCCTGGTCGCCGAAGGCGTTGAGTCGGAAGCCCAACGGCAATTCTTGTTGCAGTTGGGCGTGCCGGTAGGCCAAGGCTTCCTGTTCGCACCCGGCCTGTCGCCAGACGAATTCGCCCGCCGGCTTGCCGATATTCCGCTGGAGCGGGTTTCCAACGGCTGAAGCCATCAGATGGGTCGTTGCAGGAGCCCCGCCGCTTTTGTAGGAGCGGCGTCCCGCCGCGAGCCCTTCCCGTCAGATCGCGATAGAGGCGAACAGCTCGCGGCGGGACGCCGCTCCTACAAAAGGGGCACCAACAAAAGGGGCACCAATGGATGGGAACGCCTCCAAGCCATCGCGTAAAATGCCGGAATTCCCGCTAAACGGTTTCCCGCATGCATCTTCCCGATATCCGCGCCGTTGTGACCGGCGGCGTCTCCGGCCTGGGCTTGGCCGTCGCTCAGCATCTGGTTGCCCAGGGCGGCAAAGTGGCCTTATTCGACGTCAATGATGAAAAAGGCGCCGCGGCGGTGGCTGCACTGGGCCAGGACCACGCGCGCTACTACAAGACCGACGTGACCGATGAAGACGGCGTGTCCGCGAACATTGCCCACGCCCGGGAGTTCCTGGGCGGGCTGAATGCCGCCATCAATTGCGCGGGCATCCTCGGCGCCGGCCGCGTGCTGGGCAAGGATGCACCCATGCCGCTATCCACGTTCCGCACCACCGTGCTGGTCAATCTGGTTGGCAGCTTCAACGTGGCCAAGGCCGCCGCCGACGTGATGCAGCACAGTCCGGCCGGCGAAGACGGCGAGCGTGGCGTGATCATCAATACCGCCAGCGTCGCGGCATTCGAAGGACAGATCGGCCAAGCGGCGTACTCGGCTTCCAAGGGCGGCGTGGTCGGCATGACCCTGCCGATGGCGCGTGAGCTGTCGCGATTCGGCATCCGCGTGATGACGATCGCACCCGGCATTTTCTGGACGCCGATGGTCGACGGCATGCCCGAATCGGTGCAGCAATCGCTTAGCGCTTCCATTCCGTTCCCCTCGCGTCTAGGCAAGCCGGAGGAGTTCGCCGAAACCGTCGCTTTCATTCTGCGCAGCCGCTACCTCAACGGTGAAACCATCCGTCTGGATGGCGCCGTGCGCTTGGCGCCGAAGTGAACACCATGATGCAGGTGGCATTCGGCCCGGCGGCGTCAACGGCGGTCTTTGCCGGATTACTTGCCAGCAATGGTTTGCCGGTGAGCGATCTGGCCGACTTGCCGGCGCCTGATTGCCTGGTTGCGACGATCGAAGGGCATGTGGCGGGTGCGGTGGGTCTGCAGATATTCGGCCCATACGCACTGCTGCGTTCGCTGGTGGTCGCTGATGATCAGCGTGGTCATGGACTGGGTGGAGAATTGGTGGAACGCATCGAATCGCGCGCGCGCGAACGCAAAGTCGAACGAATGTTCCTGCTCACCACGACGGCGGAGGCCTTTTTCGCCCGGCTCGGCTATGCCAGCGCCGATCGCCAGTCAGCACCGGAAGCGATCCGAAGTACTCAGGAATTCTCGTCGCTGTGTCCCGCCAGTTCGGCGTTCATGCATAAAGACCTTCACTGACGGCGCGGCTATCCGTTGCTGTCTCCCATCCATTTTCTCCAACTTCCGAATACTTCAATGAAAGCCTACGACATCAAGAAAGGAAACGTCGTCGAACACAACGGCGGCGTGTACCAGGTCCGCGACATCGAACGCAGCTCACCGCAGGGCCGTGGCGGCAATGTGCGCTTCCGCTTCACCATGTACAGCGTGCCCGGCGGCAACAAGCTGGACGCCAGTTTCGATGGTGACGACGATCTGAAAGAAGTCGAACTGTTGCGCCGATTGGCGACTTATTCGTACAAGGATGGCGACGCGTTCGTGTTCCTGGATGACGAGGACTACACGCCGTACACCTTGGATGCCGACGTGGTCGGCGAAGCGGCCGGCTACATTACCGACGGCCTGACCGGCAGCTATGTGCAGGTCATTGACGACATGCCGGTGGCCTTGCAGCTTCCGCAGCACGTCACCTTGGAAGTGGTGGAAACACCGCCGGAGTTGAAGGGCGGCACCGCGACCAAGCGGCCCAAGCCGGCCAAGCTCAACACCGGCATCGAAATCATGGTGCCCGAGTACATCACCACCGGCGAACGTGTGCTGGTCAACACCACCACCGGCGAATTCGGCGGCCGCGCGGATTGATTTCCTCGCCGTTTGCGGCACCCGATTGACCGTAGGAGCGCCGTCCCGGCGCGAGCTTTTGCTTTCATGGCCGCCGAAGAAAGAGCTCGCGGCGGGACGCCGCTCCTACGGAATTCTCTTTCCGCATCACCTTGACTGCGCGCTGTAACCGGCCCGGTAGACGGTGCGCGTCGGGGACGTGGCCCCGATCTACATGCCAAAGCTGAAGGTAGGAGCGTCTCGGCACGAGCTCTTCCTGTCCGATCGCGATAAAGGCGGAAGAGCTCGCGGCGGGACGCCGCTCCTACGGGAACCCTTCCGTCATGGGGTAGGTCTAGCCAGCCATCAACGCAGCTGCATTCCGCCCTGCTCTTTGTGCAGGCGGCGCAAGCGTTCGCCTAACATCCCGATGTTGTTTTCTGTGCCCTCAAGCGCCGCGCTCTGCTCCGGGCTCAGCCAACGTCTTGCGCTTTCACGCAGCGATGCGCGTTGCTGTTTCAATTGCGTCGCATAACGGCCACTTGCCTGCAACAAAGCTTTTCGCTCTTCTGCCTGCGGCAGCCCATAGCCGCCTTCGGGCAGCAAAGTCGCAGGACGACTGAAATAGCCCTCCGTCTGCAAAAGGTCACGCAACGCTGCCACGCCGTCGAAAGCGTCAGTGCCGATCTGTTCACGGCTTCCCAGATAGCGCCGCTTGAGTTCGTCGCGCGCCAGCGATTCCTGTCGCTGCAATGCGGCTTCCTCCAATAGCAGCAATGCGGCGCTGGTGCGCAGACCCTGCCCCGGACTTGATCCGGGGTCAGCACGCTGCAGCCAGGGTGCACGCGTATCGGGCGGTAGCGCCAGCCAATCCTGAACCCGGCTTTGTGGCAGCTCCAGCGCGTTGCGCGCAACATCGAACATGGCCTGAAAATGTGCGCTTAGTGGTTCGAACCGATAACCAAGGCGCACCGCTTCGGTGGGATCGTCCAGCACCGTTTCGTCGGCGATATCTCGCTTCTGCAATTTCCTCAACAAAGCAGTCGGGGTGACGCTCGACAAGCGTTCACCGGCCAGGCGCGGCACGCCATCGTGCAGCAGCTTGAAGGTTTCCACTGCGCAGTTGTTACTGAGAAAGTAATAGCGTCCGTCATAGCTCCAATGAAGTTGCGCAGCGCGTTCCAGCAGGCCCGCGATTTCGGATTCGTCCAACCGCAACGGTATCGAGCGAAGACCACGCAACTCGACCTTGGTGTATTCGTCGATCACCTGCCCTAGCGGCAGCACGAACAATCGTGATGGATAGGAACCAGTCAATCCACGCCAGCTAGAGATTTGCACATCGTCGACGAAGGCGCGGAACGACAGCACGCGATGGTGCACAATATCCAGGCGGCAATCCGGGCCGCGCGGCCGGCCGGGCGCACAGATCACCAAGCGCAACATGCTGTGCCCCCAGCGGCTCATTGGCTGCTCGTTGCCTTCCGCCAACAGATAATCCACGGCATAGACGCGGTCGGCTTCAAGTTGCAGCAATGGTGTTCCGGTTTCGTCCGTACCGGCCTGCAGGAACACGAGCCCAGGCGCGCAAATACTCTTCGGCGGCGACCAGCCAAAATGCCCGGAGAAATAGCGAAACAGTGCCGGCCGCCGACAAGCGTAATCCGGGTCCAGCAGGAAATGCTCCAGATTCACCGCGACGAATTCGGTCGGCTTGGTCAGCTCGTAAAGATCCGGACTGCGGTCGCTGAAAGCGTTGCGCGAGCTGCGCAAGCCCAAGCGCAACGGCGCCACCTGCCAACCGGCTGCATCGAGCAGTCGCGGATCACGCGATAGCTGTCCTTGAGGGGTGCGATCGTAAAAATGGGCCAGCTCATGAATAACCGCCGCCAGCGCCGCGCGCGTGTCGGGATCATCGGCATCGGCGTCGATCGGACGCGCCATCCACGCATCCAGCAGTTTTCGATCCAGCAGTATCCTGGCCGTTTGTGCCCGCCCGTGGACCTGCGCGGGCAGATCATCGCGCCACGCCACGGCGATGCGCCGGTGCAGAGCGGCGACCCACACGGGCGGCAAGCGCTCCGTCGCTGCACCCAGCAACTGGCGCGTCGCATCCGTCTGCTCGGGCGTCAATGTTTCGGTTTCGGGCTGGAGATTCAGCGCGGCCTGCACGTTTGCCGTGCAGGCCAGCAGGCACAGAGCCAGCCACGTTCGCGGCCGGCGGAACGGACTCACAACGCCAGGATGGCCTGCGCGAGTTCCAGATCGCTGGCTTGGCGCGCCGCCTCGTCACGTTCGCGCAGCTGGCGCAGCGCGGCCTCCAGGCGAGCGCCGCGGATCCGGCCTTCGCTGGCGACGAAACTGGCGGCGTCGTCGCGCGCCTGCAGCACTACTTTGTCGTCTTCGGAGGTGCTGCCGGAAGACGCCGAGGAACCGGCCGACGAAGCACCGGCCGAAGTGCCGGCGAAGCTACCCGCCAGCGTGGGAAGAGAAAGCGCCAGCAACGCACCGGCAATCAAGAGTCGCGACATATTGTTTCCATTGTGGGCTATAGCGCCTGGGCTGTGGCGCGGTGTGGCAAGCCTACCGGCAAATGCATCTTCTCGCCTGAATATTCTCACTGTGAGGAAGAGTCAATCGAGGCCGCTTTAGTGCGGCTGCAGTTCCTCGCGACAATGGATTTAGAGGCCAGGGGTCAGGGATCAGGGGTCAGAGGCCAGGGAAAAACCAAGAGCGGATCCCGCTTTTCTTTTGCCTTTCCCCGGCCTCTGACCTCTGACCTCTGCTCCCCGCTCCCCGCTCCCCGCTAATCAAACACCTTGCCCGGGTTCATCAATCCATTCGGATCCAGTACCCGCTTGATGCCGCGCATCACCGCGATTTCCTCGGCGCTGCGGGTGCTTTCCAGATAGCCCTTCTTCACCAGGCCGATGCCGTGTTCAGCGGAAATGCTGCCCTGGTACTTGGCCAGCGACGCCGCCAGCAGCTTGGTGACCTGCTCGCATTGGCCGACGAAATCGGCATCGGACACGTCATCGGGCTTCAGCACGTTGATGTGCAGGTTGCCGTCGCCGATGTGGCCGAACCAGACCACGTCGAATTGCGGATACGCCTGCCCCAATAGTGCCTGGGTCTCTTCCAGGAACATGGGCATGACGGAGATCCGCACCGAGACATCGTTCTTGTAAGGCTTGTAGCGCGCCAGGCTTTCGGTAATACCCTCACGCAAACGCCACAGTTGCGCCGCTTGCGCGTCGCTCTGGCTGATGACTCCATCGCCTACCCAGCCGTTTTCCATGCAGGCCTCAAACGCTGCCATGGCGGCTGCCTCCTGGGCTTCATCGCCAATGGCGAATTCAGTCACCACGTAATACGGATAAACCTGGTCGAACGGCTGCTGCGCGCCATGCGCCAGCACGTGGTGCAGCGCGCGGTCGGTGAAGAACTCGAAAGCCTCCAGTTGCAGCCGCTCACGGAACGCGGCGAACACCTTCATCAGCACGTCGAACGACGGCAGCGCCAGCAACATGACGTTGGTCGGTGGCGGCGGATCGGTCAGGCGCAGCGTCGCTTCCACCACGACGCCCAAGGTGCCTTCCGAAGCGATGACCAGATGGCGCAGATCGTAGCCGCTGGAATTCTTGATCAGGCCGCGGTTGAGCTCCAGCAATTCGCCGGTGCCGGTGACCAACTTCAATCCCGCGATCCACTCGCGAGTATTGCCGTAGCGGATCACCCGGATACCGCCGGCATTGGTGGCGATGTTGCCGCCGATCGAACAGGAACCGCGGGCGGCGAAATCGACCGGATAGAACAAGCCGTGTTCGCGGGCAGCATTCTGCGCTGCTTCCAGCGGGATACCCGGCTGCACGGTCAACGTGCGGTCGATAGCATTGAAATCCAGCACACGGTTCATGCGTTCCAGGCTGAGTACCAGTTCGCCGTTGGCCGCCACGGCGCCGCCCGATAAGCCGGTACGCCCGCCGGATGGCACCAGCGCGATCCCGTGTTCGTTGGCCCAGCGCACCGCGATCTGCACTTCCTCTACCGACCCCGGCAAGGCGATGGCCAGCGGGGCAGGCGTCCAGCGACGGGTCCAGTCGCGCCCGTAGTGCTCGCAGTCGGCCGGGTCGGTCTTCAGGCGGAGGTCTGGGGCGGCTTGCCGCAAGGCCTCCAGGCGTGGGTCGGTCATCGTGGTTGGATCGCAATGGGGACGGCCAGCGTGCCAGCGTCGCCGCGGCCCGTCCAGAAGTCCGCGCAAAGTTGCCATGGAAACCATTTTCATACCGCGGTGAGCCACCTCCGCGCACTGCGGCAGCGCAGCAAAAACACTGGCCTTCTGGCATAGTGCAAGGCCGCCTTCCTTCCCCTCTTCTCCGCGCAAATGTCGACCAAGAAAACCTCCTATCCCAAGCAGGACATCCGTGTGTTGTTGTTGGAAGGAGTCAGCCAGACGGCAGTGGAAACCTTCCGCGCGGCCGGCTATTCGCAGATCGAATACCACGCCAAGTCGCTGCCGGAGGATGAGCTGAAACGGGCCATCGCCGAGGCCCACATCGTCGGCATCCGCTCACGCACGCATCTGACCGAAGACGTGCTTTCGCATGCGCGCCGGGTGATTGCGGTGGGCTGCTTCTGCATCGGCACCAACCAGGTCGATCTGGATACGGCGGAACTGGCCGGCATACCGGTCTTCAATGCGCCCTACTCCAACACCCGCAGCGTCGCCGAGCTTGTGATCGCCGAAGCCATCATGCTGATGCGCGGCATTCCGCAGAAAAGCGCCGAGTGCCACCGTGGCGGCTGGTCCAAGTCGGCCGCCGGTAGCCACGAAGCGCGCGGCAAGACCTTGGGCATCATCGGCTATGGCCATATCGGCACGCAGGTAGGCGTGCTGGCCGAAGGCATCGGCATGAACGTGATCTTCCACGACATCGAAACCAAGCTGTCGCTGGGCAACGCGCGTTCGGCAGCGGGCCTGGACGATCTGCTGGAACGTTCCGATGTGGTCACGTTGCACGTGCCTGAAACGCCAGCGACTCAGAACATGTTCGGTGCTGCGCAGATAGCGAAGATGAAACGCGGCGCGCATCTGATCAACGCCTCGCGTGGCACGGTGGTGGATATCGACGCATTGGCCGCGTCGCTGCAATCCGGCCACATCGGCGGTGCCGCCGTGGACGTTTTCCCGGTGGAGCCCAAGGGGAACGACGACGCTTTCGTCTCGCCGCTGCGCGGCATCGACAACGTCATCCTGACGCCGCACGTAGGCGGCAGCACGTTGGAAGCACAGGACAATATCGGCGTGGAAGTGGCGGCCAAGCTGGTGCGCTACAGCGACAATGGCTCGACGCTGTCGGCGGTGAACTTCCCGGAAGTCACCCTGCCCGGCCACGAAGGCAGTCGCCGCATTCTGCATATCCACCGCAACGTGCCCGGCGTGCTGTCGCAGGTCAACGACATCTTCCGCGCTCAGGGCGTGAACATCGACGGCCAGTTTCTGCGTACGGATGCAAAAGTCGGCTATGTGGTGATCGACGTCACCGCTTCGGAAGAACAGGCTGCCGAACTCAAGGACGCATTGGTGGCGATTCCTGGCACGCTGAGGACGCGAGTGCTGTATTGAGCATGCATTGAGATCGCGTGGGAGTGCGTCTGAATTCAAGCATCACCGGCATCTTCGCACTCGCTTCGCTGCTGATGCCGCACGCTTGCCGCGATAGTTGTTGAATCCAGCCGTGTACATGGCGCATATAAGGGAGACCCGAATGCCTCGCGCTTCCACCGCTTTTCTGTTCGACCTGGACGGTACGCTGGTCGACAGTGTTTATCAGCATGTGCTGGCCTGGAAGGAAGCGCTGGATCGCGAAGGCGTGGAGCTGTCGGTGTGGCGCATCCACCGCAAGATCGGCATGAGTGGCGGATTGTTCGCCAACATTTTGTTGCGCGAAACAGGAATGGATATCACCGAGGAACGGCTGCTACGTCTGCGCGACTGGCACGCCGAAGCGTACAACCGACATGCCTCGCAACGCGGCGTGCGACCGCTGCCCGGGGCGCGGGAACTGCTGGCATTCCTGACCGAGCAAGGCATTCCCTGGGCCATCGCCACCAGTGGGCGTATGGAAACCGCCGCGCATAACCTGGAAGCGCTGGGCGTAGACCCGGCGAAAGTGCCGGTAGTGACGCGCGATCAGGTGCGGCACGCCAAGCCGGATCCGGATCTGTTCCTGGCGGCCGCCGACCGATTGGGCGTGGATATTGAGCACTCGCTGGTGATCGGCGACAGCATCTGGGACATGCTGGCCGCACAGCGCGCCCGCGGATTGGGCGTGGGGTTGCTTTCCGGCGGCTATGGGCAGGAAGAGTTGGAACGCGCCGGCGCCTTTCGCGTCTACGAAGATCCGGCCGATCTGCTTCGCCGTATAGATGAGGTCGCTGCGCGCAGTTAGGCTGGTGCGGTGGTAGGAGCGGCCGTTGCTTCTTTTGTAGGAGCGGCGTCCCGCCGCGAGCTCTTCTCGTCAGATCGCTATAGAAGCGAAGAGCGATTGAAGCCTGCTGTTGGCCATATAGACGCGCTGCGGCGCGTTCTTGATCGTGCTCACTGCGTGGCTATCGGGGCGCGGAGCGGCGTCCCGCCGCGAGCTCTTCCGGCTAGATCACGACGGAAAGCGAAAAGCTCGCGCCGAGACGGCGCTCCTACAGGATCCTGGACGTTGCTTTTGTAGGAGCGGCCGTTGCTTCTTTTGTAGGAGCGGCGTCCCGCCGCGAGCTCTTCCGGCAGGCCGCGATAGAAGCAAAGAGCGACTGAAACCTGCTATTCGCCATCTAGACGTGCGGCGGCGCGTTCTTGCTCATGTTCACTACGTGGCTATCGGGGCGCGGAGCGGCGTCCCGCCGCGAGCTCTTCCTGTCAGATCGATCGTTATAGATGCGAAGAGCTCGCGCCGAGGATGGCGCTCCTACAAGTGACATGCGCCAGCAGGCCTTACCGCCTCCGCCTGCTGAAGCATCTTTCTCGGAAAGTCACGGAATTTTCGTGCTTTCCCGATGGACGGTGCCAAGGCGGCACCGCAGTCTCGGTAGTCCCCCCGACTACAGATGGCCATTGCATGTCGCTTCGATCACATTCTTTGTTCGCATTCAGCATCGCCGCTTTGCTGGCGCCGGCGCTTCCCGCCCTTGCCGATGCCGAAGGCGCCGCACCCGGCGATGATGTCCGCTTCACCGGCAGCTTGATGGCCGTTTCTCCGTCCCTGCCGCGCGGCATACTCAATATCGAACCGTATTTCATCTACAACCGAGCCAACGGCAGCTTCAACGAGCACGGTGACCGCGTCGACACAGCGGGCCGCGACAGTTGGGCGGTCGCGGTACCTATCAACTATGGCCTGACGGAAAAGCTCGAACTGGGCTTGGGTCTGAATGCCAGCAACGGCGGCCAAGGTTGGCAGGTTGGCGACACCAGCGCCCGCATCAAATACCAGATCGCAGGTCACGATGGCGGCCACAGCACACCGGCGGTGACGCTTGCCGCCACCCGTACTTTCACCACCGGACGCCACGATCAGCTCGAAAACGCGGGCAATGGTCGGCTGCATGACGCCAGTGGCAGCGGCGTGAGCAGCAACTCGTTGGCGGTCTACACTCAGAAATATTCGGTGCTCCCCAATGGCCGCACGCTGCGTACCCGCGTCAACCTGCGTTATGACCTGCCCAGCCATGGCAATGGTATCGACGGCGCCAGCGTCTACGGCACGGAAGCCGGCTTCCGCGGACGGGTCGATACCCGCTCCGGCTATGCGGGCCTGCTCGCGCTGGAATACAGCTTCAACTCGCGCTGGGCCGCCGCACTGGATCTCCAGTACAAGCACCAGAAAGGCCACCATCTGTACGGCACCGCCGCCGACCTGTCGCGGGTAGACGAACGCATGGGTTCTTCGTGGCAGTTCGGCGTGGCGCCGGCCGTGGAGTATCACCTCTCCGATCGCGTCGGAATGATCTTTGGCGTCTATCAGCCGCTGTCCGGCCGGAACAGTTCGGCGGGGGTATCGCCCCAGCTGGCAGTCAACATGATTTTCTGACCGCAGCGAGGGCGAAGGGGAGCGCATTCGGCGATCCCCTTCTTCGCATCGACGTTCCTTCGCCGGGTCCCTGCAAATGGCCCGCGAACCGATGTCGTACCACAGCTTGTGGTCCGATCTTTTAACTACCTCTTGAAGAAAATCTAACTCGTATGGACAAGACTTCGATCCACGGCATGTGGTCCTCACGCATGATGTTCGTTCTCGCTGCCGCTGGTTCGGCGGTGGGCCTTGGAAACATTTGGCGCTTCCCTTACTTGGCTTCCGACAACGGCGGCGGCGCGTTCGTGCTGGTGTATCTGGGCTGCATTGCGGTCGTCGGATTGCCGATCCTGATAGCCGAAGTGCTGATCGGCCGTCATGGCCGCATGAGTCCCATCAATACCCTGCGCAAAATCACAAGGGATCAAGGCAGCAGCCGCGGCTGGGTTGGCATCGGCTGGCTGGGTATTGCCGCCGGCATCCTGATCTTGAGCTTCTATAGCGTAGTGGGAGGCTGGACGCTGCATTACGCCTGGCTGTATCTCAAGCAGTTATTGGGTGGTGCGCCTCTGGGCGACCCGGCGCTGGTGTTTCAGTCGCTGCTGTCCAACCCATTGGAGCTGACTTTCTGGCACGCGGTGTTCATGCTGCTGACCACGGCAGTCGTCGCACTGGGTGTGGAGAAAGGCCTTGAGCGCGCTGTGCGCTACCTGATGCCAGCGTTGCTGGTGCTGCTGCTATTGCTGGTCGTCTATGGCTTCACCACCGGCCGCATGGCGGACGCCGCGACGTTCCTGTTTCGCCCGGACTTCTCGCGCATAAACGGCGGAGTATTGCTGAGCGCGATGGGCCAGGCCTTCTTCACCTTGAGCCTTGGCATGGCCACGATGATGACTTACGGGGCGTATCTGCCGCGCGACGGCATTTCCATTCCGCGCGTGGTGACCGTGGTTGCACTCACCGACACTTCGATCGCGTTGCTGGCCGGCTTGGCGATCTTCCCGATCGTCATCGCCTTCGGTCTGGATCCGGCAGGCGGCGGTCCTGGCCTGATCTTCAATTCACTACCGCTGGCATTCAAGGCAATGCCATTCGGCACGGTGTATGGCCTGCTGTTCTTCGGATTGCTGGCGATTGCCGCCTGGACCTCGTCGATTTCGCTGCTGGAGCCGGGAACCGCGTACTTGGCAGAGAAACGGGGGCTACAGCGGCGCAAAGGTTCCGCACTGCTGTTGGCCGGGATATCGTGGGTCATAGGACTGTTGTCGGTGCTGTCGCTCAACGTCTGGTCCGATGTCAAAGTCCCCGCGGGTATCAACGTGCTGGGTGGCAAGAACATCATGGATATTGTCGAGTTTCTTGCCAACGACTTGATGCTACCGCTGGGCGGTCTACTCATCGCTCTGTTCGCAGGCTGGGTGCTGAGTCGCACGGTGTTGCGCGAGCAGCTGTCCGAAATGCCGGAGTGGCTATTCAATACTCTGCGCTGGACATTGAGGATCGTGGCGCCGCTACTGGTGTTGGTGGTGTTGGTGCAGGTAGTGAGTTGAGTCCAGCGTAGCTGCTGTAGGAATGCTGTTGTAGGAGCGCTGTTGTAGGAATGCTGTGGTAGGAATGCTGTGGTAGGAGCGCCGTCCCGGCGCGAGCTCTTCGTGTCAGATCGCGATAGAAGCTAAGAGCTCGCGGCGGGACGCCGCTCCTACCGACGGGCGTACCCTCCTACCGACGGGACGCCGCTCCTACCGACGGGTCGCCGCTCCTACGGCGATCATGGGACGCCTGCACGCATCAACCACTTTCGCGCCATGCGGCTGAGCGATTCATCGGGCTCGTCGGCGATGGCTGCGATCTCGCGCCATGCAAGATCCAGCGATTCCTCGCTGATCACATAGTTCTCGTCTTCGCCGGCCCGCACCACGTAACGCACGTCGTAGTGCCAGTGACCCGGCACGTCGCGGCGTTCGGGAATCCAATGCCGGTCCAGATCGAAGATGACATCGGCCTCCACCGCCAAGCCTGGTAGTCCCGATTCCTCTTCGGCTTCCTTCAACGCGACCTGCCCCATGTCGGTGTCTCCGTCGGCATGGCCGCCCAGCTGCAGCCACCGCCCCAACTTGCGGTGGTGGGTCAACAGCGTCCGACGGCCGTCGGCGCTGACCAGCCAGACACCACCGGTGAAATGGCCTTCCAGCCGTTCCCGCACGAACGGATTGGCCGTATCTTCCAGCAATGCCAGAAAATCGGCCACGATGGCGGATTCCTGGGGCCAGCGCTGCTGATAATCTGATAGTTGTTCCGCCAGTACCTGGGATCTATTCGTCACGCGGGCTCTCATTCCATAGCTCGTTCCAAGCAGGGGATTATCGCCCGCCGATGCTGCAACCGCGCTTGTGCTCCCTGCCGTGCTTTGGCAAGGTACCGCCTTCCGTCAGCCGTCCAGGGCGGGTGACGTGCCTATTTCGATGCACCGGCCACCAGCCGGGCCATAGCCAGTAAGGGGATGTAGCGAATGTTAGAAGGTCTGTTCAGGGTCAAGCCCGTGGAAGCGTCACCGCACGTGGACGCCGGCGAACCAGTGGAAGGGTCCCTGACGGGCGAAGCGGACCTCAAACGGGTCCTGACGGCACGCCATCTTCTGCTGCTGGGCGTGGGCGCCATTATCGGCGCCGGCATTTTCGTGATGACCGGCCAGGCTGCCGCGAACCACGCTGGCCCAGCCATCATGCTGAGTTTTGTACTGGCGGGCGTTGCATGCGCTTTCGCGGGCCTTTGCTACGCTGAGTTTGCCGCGATGATTCCGGTTTCGGGCAGCGCCTATAGCTATACCTATGCCACGTTGGGCGAAGCGGTCGCCTGGTTCGTGGGCTGGAGCCTGGTGCTGGAATACTTGTTTGCCGCGTCCGCAGTAGCGGTCGGCTGGTCGGCCTATACGATCAGCCTGATGGAACATATCGCTCATTACATGGGTAGCGATTGGAAGTTCCCGGCGCTGCTGGCGTCCGCACCAGTGACATACGCCAACGGCAACATCACCGCGACCGGTGCATTGTTCAATCTGCCGGCCGTGCTGATCGTGAGTGCGGTAGGCGTGTTGTGCTACATCGGCATCCGTCAGTCCGCCACCGCCAACGCGGTCATCGTGACGATCAAGGTGGGCGTGATCCTGGCGCTGATCGGCTTCGGTTCCCAGTACGTCAATCCGGACAACTGGACGCCGTTCATCCCGCCCAACGAAGGCGGCGACCGCTTCGGCTGGCCCGGTGTATTCCGGGCCGCCTCCATCGTGTTCTTCGCCTATATCGGCTTCGATGCGGTTTCCACGACGGCGCAGGAAGCCAAGAATCCTCAGCGCGACATGCCGATCGGCATCCTCGGCTCTCTGGCCGTCTGCACCGTTTTGTACATCATCGTCGCCGCCGTACTGACCGGCATGATGCCGTACAACCTGCTGGGCACCGCAAAACCGGTCGCCACGGCGCTCGAGAATTATCCTGCGCTTGCCTGGCTGAAGCTTGCGGTGGAAATCGGCGCCGTGGCGGGCCTGACCTCGGTGATCCTGGTCATGCTGATGGGCCAGCCCCGCGTCTTCTTCGCCATGGCACGCGATGGCCTGATGCCGAAGTTCTTCGGTGCGGCCCATCCCAAATACCACACGCCGCACAAGGCAACCGTGGTCGTCGCCATCGTGGCCGCAATGCTGGCCGCGTTCTTTCCGCTGGGCATCCTGGGCGATTTGGTATCGATGGGTACCCTGTTGGCCTTCGCCACCGTCTGCACCGGTGTGCTGATCCTGCGCCGCACCCGTCCCGATCTGCCGCGGCCTTTCCGCGTTCCCTTCGCCCCGGTCACCTGCGTGCTGGGCACCCTGTCCTGCTTGGCGCTGGTGGGCTTCATGGGCTGGTACAACTGGGCACTGCTGGGTGCCTGGACGTTCGTCGGCTTCTTGATCTATTTCGGATACGGTTACCGTCACAGCAAGTTGCGACAGGCACCGTAACCGACTGAAACTCCAAGGCCGGCGGCAGATTCGCCGGCCTTTTTGTAATTCGACCTGGTGGCACGCGCCGCCTATTTTGGAAGTAGCCGATGTTCGGACAACTCTGGGCCACCAAGCACCCTCACGCCAGCCATACCGATGCGGCAGGCTTGAATCTCATTCGCACCCTGGGGCCCTGGGGCCTGACCGCACTTGGCATTGGCGCGGTGATTGGCGGCGGTATCTTCGTCATCACCGGGCAGGCAGCGGCGGACCACGCCGGGCCGGGCATCATGTTGTCGTTCGTACTGGCGGCCATTTGCTGCACGTTCTGCGCCTTGGCCTATGCCGAGTTCGCCGCAATGGTCCCCGTGTCGGGCAGCGCCTACACGTACACCTATGCCACCTTCGGCGAATTGGCCGCTTGGTTCATCGGCTGGATGCTGGTGCTGGAATACGGCGTGTCCGCTTCTGCCGTTGCGGTCAGCTGGACCGGCTACTTCCTCAGCCTACTGGACCACTTCGACATTCATCTTCCCAAAGCGCTGGTCAGCGCGCCGCTCGATGCCCAGCTCAACCCGACAGGTTCGATCGCCAACCTGCCCGCCGCGGCGATCGTGCTGCTGCTGACCTGGGTGTGCTACATCGGCATCCGCAAATCCTCCGCCATGAACATGGTGATGGTGATACTGAAGACCAGCCTGATCCTGCTGGTGATCTTCGCGGGTTGGAAGTATGTCGACCCCAGCAACTGGCAGCCTTTCATTCCGGAAAACCAGGGCCCGGGGAAATACGGTTTCGAAGGCGTGTTGCGCGGCGCGGCGCTGGTGTTCTTCGCCTATATCGGCTTCGAAGCGGTATCGGTTGCCGCCCAGGAATCGAACAAGCCGCAGCGCGACCTGCCGTTCGGCATGCTGCTATCGCTGGCGATCTGCACGGTGCTGTACATCGCCATGGCCGCGGTGATGACCGGCTTGGTGCCGTACACGCTGCTGGGCACCGACGAACCGGTGGTGACCGCGGTAGCGGCACATCCGCAACTGGGCTGGTTGAGGATTGTCGTGGAAATCGGCGCGTTGATCGGTTTGTCGTCGGTGGTGCTGGTGATGATCATCGGGCAGCCGCGCATTTTCATGATCATGGGCCGCGACGGGTTGCTGCCGCCAGTCTTCACCAAGATCCACCCCACCTACCGCACGCCGCACATCAACACCGTCATCACCGGCATCGGCATCGCGCTATTGGCGGCGCTGTTCCCGCTCGACGTGTTGGGCGAACTAACCTCGATGGGCACGCTGATCGCCTTCGCGGCGGTTTGCATGGGCGTGTTGATCCTGCGCCGCACACAACCCAACCTGGCGCGTCCGTTCCGCATTCCGTTTGCGTGGGGCATTTGCCTGGCGGGCGTTTTCAGTTGCATGGCACTGTTGTCGACCATGACGTTCCACAACTGGATGCTGATGGGCGTCTGGACCGGTGTCGGTTTCCTGATCTACTTCGGCTACGGCTTCCGGCATAGCCGCCTGCGCGGCGTGAAAAGCTGATCCGCCGGAGCTTTCGACGCGCGCTACAATGCGCGCATGAACGCATCCGCCTATGACGCCGGCCGCCTGCGGGACATGGCCGACCTATTGATTTCCAACGTCCGCGAGCTTTCGCAAGCGGGTTGGACACCGGCCACCAGCAGCAATTTTTCGCACCGGCTGGATGATCGTCACGCCGCAATCACCGTGTCCGGACGCGACAAGGGCCGACTGAACGAAGACGACATCATGGTGGTCGATTTCGATGGCCAGGCCGTCGGCAGCGATCATCGTCCTTCGGCGGAAACCCTGCTGCACACCCAGCTCTACCGCCGTTTTCCCGAGATCGGTTGCATACTGCACACCCATTCGCCGGTGCAGACCATCGCCTCGCGCTTGTTCGCCGGCGCGGGCCATATACGGCTGGAAGGCTATGAGTTGCTGAAGGCCTTTCATGGCAACACCACTCACGAATCCGAGATCGATGTGCCGGTGTTCGGCAACACGCAAGACATGCCCACGCTGGCGGCGCAAGTGGACGCGCTGCTGGATCAGCAGCCGCTGTGGGGCTATCTGATCGATGGGCATGGCCTATACGCCTGGGGTCGCGACATGGCCGAGGCGCGCCGCCATCTGGAAGCCTTCGAGTTCCTGTTCCACTGCGAGCTGGAGCTGCGCAAGCTGGGCTGCCGGCGCTGAACCGGACCACAGCGTTCCGGACCGGTCACTGGTCCGTCCTTGATCACCTGCTAACCTTTTCACATCCCCTTATCCGAGGCTTGTCGCCATGAGCCGTCTTCGCATCTTCAATGAGAACGATCCGGCCACACCGGAATTCGCCAGCTACGATCCCGACTTCATCGCCGCCGAGCTGCAGAAGATCGGCGTGACGTTCGAACGCTGGAAAGCCAACAAACCCATCACGCCCGGCGCATCGCCGGAGGAAGTGATGGAAGCCTATCGCGCCGACATCGACCGGCTGATCGCCGAGCGTGGTTTCAAGACCGTCGACGTGGTCAGCATTGCGCCGGACAACCCGCAGCGCGAAGCCATGCGCGCGAAGTTCCTGGACGAGCATTTCCATAAGGAAGACGAAGTGCGTTTCTTCGTCGCCGGATCCGGCCTGTTCACCCTGCACGTCGATGGCAAGGTGTACGAAGTCGAATGCGTGCAGGATGATCTGATCGCCGTGCCGGACAGCACCAAGCATTGGTTCGACATGGGTCCGGAGCCGAGCTTCGTAGCGATCCGTTTCTTCACCGAGCCGGACGGCTGGGTGGGTCATTTCACCGGCACCGAGATCGCGAAGAAATTTCCGCGCTATGAACCGGGCAGCAAGGCGTGATGCAACCCCGCGCCATCCTCACCGACATCGAAGGCACCACCAGCAGCATTTCCTTCGTCAAGGACGTGTTGTTTCCCTACGCGCGCCGCGCCCTGCCCGCTTTCGTGCGTCAGCACGGCAACGACCCGGAAGTGCGCCGCTGGCTGGACGTGGTGGCGACCGAACACGGCAGCATCTGCAGCGACGACGTGATCGTCGAAACATTGCAGGGCTGGATCGACCAGGACCGCAAGCACACAGCATTGAAGGCATTGCAAGGAATGATCTGGGGAGCCGGCTATCGCGAAGCCGACTTCACCGCGCATATCTATCCGGATGCCGCGCCGGCGCTGCAACAGTGGCACCAGCAGGGCTATCCGCTATACGTGTATTCGTCTGGTTCGGTACCCGCGCAGAAGCTTTTTTTCGGGCATAGCGACGCAGGCGACTTGACACCTCTGTTCTCCGGTTGGTTCGACACCGAAGTCGGTGGCAAACGCGAAGCCGACAGCTACCGTCGCATCGCTGACAGCATCGGCATGCCGCCCAAGGACATCCTGTTTCTGTCGGATGTGGTGGAGGAACTGGACGCGGCTCGCGAAGCCGGGATGCAGACGCGTTTGATCGACCGGCTACAGGACTACCAGGAGCCGCGAATTGGCGATGCTGCCAATGGGCATGTCCGGGTTTCTAGCTTTGCTGATATCCAGATTACTGCCAAGGATTGAGGATCGGACTGCGGGAAGCAGGAGCAGGAGCAGGAAGGCTTGCGCTTCTGCCTCCCCCTTGACCAGCCGTTCGGCTGTTAAAAACAAAAAAGGGGGATGACCCGCCATTCGGCGGTTGAAAAGCATTTGAGGGGGATTTGCTCTTGCTCTTAAAGCCAAAGCAACAGCAAATCCCCGTAGCCCCCTTTATAAAGGGGGCAAACGCCAAGTGCCCTTTCGCTTCATTCCGGCAGTTTACAACTGAGACTAATTCTCATTCCGGCAACCCGCGAGACATCCAACTAAACTTCGCGCCACGCAACTCGCCCGCTTTCGCCAGCCAGTTACGCGTTCCGCGCCAGCCAGCCATCGCCCGCCAGCTCGGATCTTGATACGCCTCCTCCGGGAGGCGTTTTCGTTTGTGTGTCGCTGCAAGACGGTCGCAAGTCAGCGATGTTCAATTGTAGGAGTGGTACCGGTATGCCGGTACCGGTGAGTCGCGATGGGCTTTCTCCGAGAAGGCCCATCGCGACTCACGTCGCTTCTATAAGAGCTGCCCCGCGTAATCTTCCATGTTGGCTGAGCAATTTTCGGGCCCACCGCCACACCATCAACCGTGGATCTTCTCGCCCCGCGCCAGCATCTCGACCAGTTTCTTCACTCGGTCGGCGCGTGTCTCCGGCTTCTTCGCAGTTTGTACGCGCCAGCACACCGCGTAGCGGTTGGTCTTGTTCAAGGTTTCGAAGAAGGCAGCGGCTTTTCTATTCTTCGCCAGTGCCGCGACCAACTCTGGCGGCGCTTCCATGGTGCTGAAGCTGTCATAAGCCGCTTGCCAGCGGCCATCTGCCTTGGCGGCCTCCACCTCGCGCAAGCCGGCGGGTTGCATGCGCCCGGCGGCGATCAACCCTTCGACCTTGGCGACGTTGATTTTGGACCACACACTACGCGGACGCCTTGGGGTGAAGCGCTGGGCGAAGCATTGCGCATCGAACGTCTTCTTCTGCCCATCGATCCAGCCATAGCAAAGCGCGACCTCCAGCGCTTCGGGGTAGCTGACGGAGACCATGTCCGAACCCTTTTTTACGATCTGCAGCCAGACGCCGTTGTCTGTCGTATGCGCCGCCAACCACTTCTCCCACGCGGCGGAATTCTTGAAGTGCTTGACCGGTAGATCGAACGTCTGGGGCATGACTACTCCGTCGCTGATTGCAACTTGTATGACGTGGCGGCTCGCAACTCGCCCCGCCAGCGGTCCTGTGCGCGCACCTCCACGCGGTGCTCGCCTGCTTCCAATTGCGTAGGCAACGAGCCCCGCCAGAGATGCGGCGACGGCTTGGCTTCCGGCGAACGGTCGTAGCCACGCAACGTCTCCGCCAGATCGTCGCGCATGTTTTCCACCACCAATGCCGGATCGGCTTGCAGAACCTTCGTCATCGGTTTCCAGTCGCCGTCGTCGATACGGTACTCCACTCGTGTGCTGTCATCACCCATGTAGACATTGGCGTAAACGCCCCAAGCCGGATACGCGCCCTGCCGCAAGACCTTGGGTGCATGCAGGCCAATCGCCGAGTCCGGACTGCGCGCCGGGTGCCATGACAATGCGTACACGCCGCCGTTGCTCACCCGCAGCCGTGCGTAGCCGTTCGGCGTGCCATCGGCCATGGTGGCATCCGGAACGCCCTCTTTGTCCTTCACGCCCGACCAGAAAGCACCGCACGCGGCGCCCACGTTGTACTCGTGCAGCGGACGTTCGCCCTGCCAGCCTGTGGAAGCGTCGTGGTACCAGTGGCGTTGCGTGTGGCTATGCCCACTGAGCACCAGCACATGAGGAAAGTCCCGCAGCACTGCAAACAAACGCTCGCGGTCGGGTCTACGGAAGGTTTCCACACCGCCTGTCGCCTCGAACAATGGGATATGCATGCCCACCACCAATAGGCGATCCTTGGGCACGGTAGGCAGATAGGCTTCGAGGAAGGCGAACTGATCGTCGCGAAACCCACCGATGTAGGCGGGTTTCTGCCCGGGCCGGTAGATCACGTTATCCAGGCCAATTAAGACCGCGCGCGCTTCTTCCCAGGCGAAAGTATCTGGTCCGTAGATGTTGCGGAAGCTCGATAGCGAATCCTCGTCGCGAGGCGCATCGAAATCCAGATCGTGATTGCCCGCGATATGCAGCCACGGTACCTGCAACCGCTTGGTCTGTGCATTCAGGGCCGGATACAGCGACAAATCGTCATCGACGATATCGCCCAAAGTCAGCCCCAGCTGCGCGTTGTGTTTACCGATCAGGGGTTCAATGATGTCGCGCCGGTAATAGCCGACATCGGCGCGATTTTTGGTCTGAGTGTCGGCGAACAGCAACACGTCAAAATCGTCCTGCCCCGAGGCTTCTTGTGGCAGCAAGCCGAAGTTCCTGCACATTGGCGAGGCCGCGGGGATGCCGCCGTACTTCAATGGCGGACCGGGCCGGCTCTGCACCTGGGTCCAGAAATCCGGCAGTCCGTCGCGTCGCTCGGGCAGGTCGTATCCGGCGGGCTTGATCACGAACACCGTGCGGCCATCGATGAGCGGCAATCGGTATTCGCCATTGGCATCGGTAAGGACGACAGCCACGCCGTCGGAAACCTTGATGTTTGGCAATGGCTTTTCGTCTGGGTCTCTCCGCCCATTGCCGTTGGTGTCTTCCCATACCTGTCCGGCGTTGCAGGGCGGCGGAAGGGCAATGGCGGGGCTGGCCAGTGACAACAGCAAAACGACAACGAGAAGACGGCGCACGGGCGACTCCGGGGAATACCGACGCCGATTATCGCCCGGAGCAGCCCTGCCAGCGCAAAGAGCCAGGTAGGAACACCGTCCCCGGTGGTAGGAGCGGCGTCCCGCCGCGAGCTCTTTCCAATAGATCGCGATGGAGCGAAGAGCTCGCGGCGGGACGCCGCTCCTACAAAAGGGCAATCACGTTGCCTACGTCCGATGGCGGTCCTGCAGCACTGCTACCGCATCTTGTAGCGACAAACCGCGAGCCCGTAGCAATACCGTCAGGTGGAACAACAGGTCGGCGCTTTCGCCTAACAGAGCCGCATCATTCTCGGCAACGGCGGCCAAAGCGGTTTCCACCCCCTCTTCGCCGACTTTTTGCGCAATACGGCGCACGCCACCTTCGAACAGGCGGGTGGTGTAGCTATCGGCAGGACGATCGCGCTCGCGCGTTGCTACCAAAGCATCGAGGTCGGACAAGAAATCCGCAGGCGCATCGGCGAAGCAACTGGCACGTTGAAGATGACAGGTAGGGCCTTGCGGATGCGCCTGGATCAACAAGGTGTCGCTATCGCAATCGGTTTCCAACGACACCAGACGCAGCACATGGCTGGAGCTTTCTCCCTTCTTCCATAGGCGCTGCTTGCTGCGGCTGTAGAAAGTGACCTCGCCGCTATCCAGGGTGGCCTCGAGTGCCGCACGATTCATGTAGCCGAGCATCAGCACGCGGTGATTACCGGCATCCTGCACTATGGCCGGCAACAGGCCGTCGCTCTTGTTCCAATCCAATCCGTCGGCGGAGAAATTCGCATTCGAGATCGCGGATGAAAGCAGCGGTATCGCATCAGTTCCCACGGCGCACCTCAATGTTCTGTTCCGCCAGGTCGCGCTTCAGATCGGCGATGGCGATTTTCCCGCTATGAAATACGCTGGCGGCCAACGCGGCGTCCACATCCGCTTCGCGAAAGACTTGTGCAAAGTGTTCCAGCTCGCCCGCGCCTCCGGAAGCGACCAAAGGCACTTGGCAGACCGCACGTACGGCGCTCAGTTGCTCGATATCGTAGCCGCGGCGCACGCCATCATTGTCCATGCAATTCAGCACGATCTCGCCAGCGCCCAGCCGTTGAGCTTCGACCACCCAATCCAGCGTGCGTATCGGCAGCGCACGGGTCTTGGCGGGATCGCCGGTGTATTGCCGCACACGCCACTGTCCATCGGCTTCACGAACGGAATCGACGCCGACCACCACGCACTGCACGCCGAAGGCATGCGCCAATTCGGAAATCAACTCCGGCCGCGCGAGCGCGGGCGTATTGATCGAAATCTTGTCCGCGCCGGCGTACAGCACCGCGCGCGCGGTTTCCACGCTGCGGATGCCACCGGCCACGCAGAAAGGAATATCCAGCAGGCTGGATACCCGTTCCACCCAGCTGTAATCCACCGAGCGCCCTTCCGGGCTGGCGCCAATGTCATAGAACACGAGCTCGTCGGCGCCTTCATCGCGATAGCGCAAGGCCAAGTCGACGATGTCGCCCATATCCACGTGATCGCGAAAACGCACACCCTTGACCACGCGGCCGTCGCGTACGTCCAGGCACGGAACGATGCGGCGACTCAGCATGCCAGCGCCTCCGGCAACGTGAAGCGGCCTTCCAGCAAGGCGCGGCCCAGCACGATGCCGGCACAGCCTACCGCTCTCGCCATTGCTACATCGCCGGCTTCGCGCACGCCACCGGAGGCTTGCACCAACAGACCAGGCGCGATGCGTGCCAGATGGCGATACAGATCGAAATTTGGACCGGAGAGCATGCCGTCGCGCGCGATGTCGGTGCTCAACAAGTGTTTCAAACCGCCTTCCGCAAACCGTTGGGCCAAATCGTCCAGCGTGTCGGCAGCGGTTTCGGTCCAGCCATGCACCGGCAAGCGCCAGACACCCTCTTCATCCTGCCGGGCGTCCAGCGCAACGGTAATGCGTTCGGCACCGAATTCGGCAATCCAATCCAGCACGGTTTGGGTATCACGCACTGCCAGCGACCCGATCACCACCCGCTGCGCGCCCGCTTCCAGGATATCGGCCACGTCCTGGCGCGAACGCACACCTCCACCGGTTTGCACCTTCAGTTCTGTGGTCGCACGGATTTCCCGCAGCAGTGGCGCCAACGTATACCCGCCTGCACGTGCCGCATCCAGGTCGACCAAGTGCAGCCACTGCGCACCTTGTTGCGCGTAGAGCTGCGCGACAGCGAGGGGCTCGCTGTCATAGCGTGTCTCGCGCGCATAGTCACCTTGCGCCAGTCTCACCACGCGTCCGTCACGTACGTCGATGGCAGGGTAAAGCTGAAAGTCCGTCTCCCCCTTCAGGAAGATCTGTGCCGCGTTGGCAACTATTCCGTTCATGCCAGGCCGGTCTCCAGGAAATTCTTCAGCAACGTGGCACCCACCGTCGCCGACCGTTCCGGATGGAATTGCGCACCCGCCACGTTGCGGCGCTGAACAATGGCCGCGAATGGCGATCCGTGCTGCGTCGTCGCCAGGCAGTCTTCCGTCACCGGTGCCGCATAGCTGTGCACGAAGTAGGCGTAGCCATCTTCGTCTATGCCATTCGTCAGCGATGCAGCACGCTGCCGGCGCAATGTATTCCATCCCATGTGCGGAACGCGCACACCCTTACCGGCCGGCAATTTGGCGACGCGGCCGGGAAGCAGTCCCAGGCAAGGCGTGTCGTCTTCCTCGGAATGTTCGAACAGCAACTGCATCCCCACGCAGACGCCCAGCAGAGGCTTGTCCAAACCACGCAGCGTGTCCACCAACCCCAACTCATGCAGCCGGCCCATCACCATGGCGGCGGTGCTGACGCCGGGGAGAATCACGCGGTCGGCACTTTGTATTGTCTGCGGATCGCCCGTTAACGTCGGTTCCACGCCGAGGCGGCGCAAGGCGTAGCGCACAGAGCCGAGATTGGCGCCACCGGCGTCGATCAAAGCCACCTGCATCATAGGGCTCCTTTGGTGGATGGCAGTTCTGCACCCTCGCGGCGGATAGCCTGCCGCAACGCGCGCGCCAGCGATTTGAAGCACGCTTCGACCTTGTGGTGATCGTTGTCGCCGCGCACGCTGAGGTTGAGATTCAAACCCGACGCATCGCAAACCGAACGGAAGAAGTGCGGGACCAGTTCGGTCGGCAGGTCGCCAACGCGTTCGCGCTTGAATTCGCCTTCGAACACGAAGTATGGCCGCCCACTGAAATCCAGCGCAGCGGTTGCCAGCGTTTCGTCCATCGGCAGAGTGAACCCGTAGCGGCCGATCCCGCGCTTGTCGCCCAACGCCTCGCGTAGTGCTTGCCCAAGCGCCAGTCCGGTGTCTTCGACGGTGTGGTGCTCGTCGATGTGCAGATCGCCGTCGGTCTTGATATTCAGCGCGAAACCGCCGTGCTTGCCGATCTGCTCCAGCATGTGGTCGAAAAACGGTAGGCCGGTGTGCACGACGGGATCGGCAATACGATCCAGGTCCACTTCAACACGGATCTTCGTTTCCTTGGTATCGCGTTGGACTACCGCGCGGCGTGGTGCATCGGCCAACTCGTGCGCAATGCCATTCCAGTCCCATTCGCCGCCGAACTGAGGCGTCTTTAATTGGAAAGCGCGGATGCGCAGGTTGTGGGCAAAAGCGATATCGGTTTCACGATCACCGACCATCGCCGAGCGCTTCCAGTCGATGCTGCGGTCCTGCAGATAGTGCAACACCATGCCGATCCCGGGTTTGCGAGTGGGCTTGTTCTCTTCCGGCCAGCTGCCGTCCACCAGCACTTCCCGGAAGCGAATACCCTGGCTTTCGAATATCTGCAACATCAGGTTATTGGGACCGTCGAACGTTGCCTGCGGATATTGGTCAGTGCCCAGGCCATCCTGATTGCTGACGATGACGAACTGGTAGCCCGCATCGCGCAGTTTCAGCAGTGCGGGTATGACGTCTTTGACGAAGCGGATCTTTTCGTACGCATCGATCTGGAAATCGGCTGGCTCTTCAATCAGAGTGCCGTCGCGGTCAATGAACAGGATGGGGGTCATGGGGTGTTTCTGCTGAGCAATGACCCGTCGAAAGCAGAAGCAAAAGCAATTCCCTCCTGCCCCCCTTTTTTGCTTTCAACAGCCGTATGGCTGGTCAAGGGGAGGATAGCTCGGGTGCTGCTAGCGACGACACTTTGCCTCCATCTTTGGGGGCGCTTCTTAGCAGCCGAACGGCTGAAAAAAATGGGGGCTGAGGACAATAGCACTTCCTTAAGCGAGCTTGGCGTCCGTGCTGTTGCTTTCGCTCTTGCTTTTGGTAGTTGGGTCCCCTTTAAGGCGCGGTGGCGCCGGTGGGTACAACCCCTTGGGGCGCCGCGCACGATGCGCGGCGTTTCCGGCAGGCACATGGATGTGCCTTCCGAAAATTCCCACCGGCGCCACGCACCCCGAAGGGGCGCGCCGCCAGGGGCGTGCTTTCTTTGGTTACTTTCTTTGCACGAGCAAAGAAAGTGACGCCCGCTGCAAGCGCGCCAGCCCTCCGTTCCAATAAACCAACCCGCGCTATCACCAAGCTCACTTAAGGAAGCGCCATCGGTGATTGAGTGGGCGGTGCTCTTTGCCCAGCTCATGCCGCCATCTCCAGTGCCCGCAATGCAGCGATCACGCGATCATTCTGTTCCGGCGAGCCAATAGTGATGCGCAATGCGTTGTCTAGTTGCGGCGCGGCGCGCTGATCACGAACCACCACGCCAGCGGTCAACAACGAACGGAAGGCCGCTTCGGCATCGCGGAAGCGCGCCAAAAGATAATTCCCTTGCGAGGGATATACACGCAACACTTCCGGCAAAGCCGCCAGCGCGGCCTGCAGGCGCGACCGTTCCGATCTGATCAGCTCAACGCGTTGGCGCGTTTGCTCCAACGCCGCGTCCGACAAGCCGGCCAGCGCGAGTTCGGCGCACGGCGTCGGCACCGGATATGGCGCCTGACAGCGGCGCAGCACATCGATCAATTCCGCGTCCGCGACAAGGCTACCGATACGTGCGGCGGCCAGTGCATGCGCCTTGGACAAGGTACGCAGGACGGCGATATTGGCATGGGAAGCCAGCAAAGTAGTCGCCGAAACGTTGTCCGAGAACTCGCCATACGCTTCATCCACCACCACCAGCGCCCTGCCCTCCAGCCGTTTGGCCAGCAATGCGATGTCCGCCAATGCGATGACTGAACCCGCGGGGTTGGATGGAGAACACAGAAAGACCAGTTTGGCACGGCCGGCGATGGCCGCTTCGCCAATGGCTTGAAGATCCGCCACGAATCCGGTTTCGCTATCGACCAGCGGTAATTCGGCGATACGCGCATCCTGCAGCCGCGCGCAGACGGCGTACATGCCAAACACCGGTGGCGTAACCACCACGGCGTCGCGTCCGGGAACGCAAAGCGCGCGCACCAGTAAATCGATGGCTTCGTCGCTGCCGCGGCCGATCAGCAGCTGATCCACCGTGCAGCCGTACAACTGCGCCAGCCGTTCGCGCAGCGCCTGCGGCTGCGGATCCGGGTAGCGGCGGCACGAAGCCTGCGCGTCTGCCGGATTGGCCCAGGCGGACTCGTTGGCGTTCAACCAGATATCGCCGCGCAGCGTTTCGCTGCGCGCGGATTTATAGCCGGCGAAACCGCGCAGGTCTTCCCGCACCAGGTCGAGTACCCGGCCATTGAGCATCGTGTTCATGCCGCCACCTTGCGAAGGCGCAGGGACACCGCATTGGCATGCGCATCCAACCCTTCGGCCTTCGCCAGGACCACCGCGCAAGCGCCGATCGCGGCGATGCCGGTACGGTCGGCCGATTGCACGCTGACGAAATTCTGGAAGCTGGTCACGCTGACGCCACTGTAGGCACGCGCCGCGCCGCTGGTGGGCAGTACGTGATTGGTGCCGCTGCAGTAGTCGCCCAGCGCTTCGGGCGTGTAATCGCCCAGGAAAACCGAGCCGGCGGCTTCCACCTTGTCCAACCAGGTCCGCGGTTCGCGCAAGGCGAGGATGAGGTGTTCCGGTGCGTAGGCATTGCTGATGGCGAAAGCGTCTTCCAACGCGTCAACCCGGATCAGCCGCGAAGAGGCCAACGCACCTCGTGCGATATCCGCGCGTGGCAGCTTGGCGAGTTGTGTTTCGATTTCCACCGCCACGTTATCGATGAGCTCGGCGGAGTCGGATATCAACAGCACTTGCGAATCCGGGCCGTGTTCGGCTTGCGAGAGCAGGTCCGCGGCCACGAAAGCCGCGTCGGCGCCGGCATCTGCAATCACCAGCACCTCGGAGGGACCGGCTGGCATGTCGATGGCGGCAGCGCCGCTTTGCGCGACCTGCTGCTTGGCTTCAGTGACGTAGCTATTGCCCGGCCCGAAGATCTTGTCGCACTTAGGTACCGACGCAGTGCCGTAGGCGAGCGCTGCGATGGCCTGTGCACCACCCAGCTTGAATACGCGGGTCACACCGGTCAGCTGCGCCGCGACCAATACCGCCGGGTCGGCGCTGCCATCCTTGCGTGGCGGCGTGCACAGCACCACTTCGCGACAGCCCGCCAGCCGAGCGGGCACGCCCAGCATCAAGGCGGTCGAAGGCAGCGGTGCACTGCCGGCGGGCACATACAGGCCGACGCGGGCAATCGGACGAATGATCCGCTCGCACACCACGCCGGGTGCGGTTTCCACGGCGTAAGGCTGTGCGATGCCGGCACGGTGAAAGGCTTCGATGCGTTGCGCTGCCTGCTCCATCGCCGTCCGCAACTCGGGGCTCACAGCGGCCTCGGCAGCGGCGAATTCTTCCGCGCTCACTTCGAAGCGATCCATCTGCGAACCATCGAAGCGCAGCGTGATATCGCGGAGTGCGGCATCGCCGCGTTCGCGTACATCCGTCAGCAGCAAGGCTACCGATTCCCGCGTCTTTGCCGCTACCGTTTGCACCGGCCGGGTCAACGCCGCCTTGCGGGCGGGTTCGTCCAACGCCGACCAATCCAGCTGATCGCTCATCAACACACTCATGCCAGCGACCTCTCCACCGAAAGCACCATCAAGCTCTGTGCGCCGGCGCGCTCCAACTCTTCCAGACGCTGCCAAGTGACCGCGCCATGGCACATGGTCTGCAACGACAATGGGCCATCGCCCTCCACTGGAAGCAATGTGAGCGGATCGGCATCGGGCAGCAAGCGCGACAGTTCCGCTACGGTGTCGCGGTGGGCGCGGAACATCAGCAGCTTGCTGTCCTTGAGTTTCAGCACACCGTCCAAGCGACGCAACAGCATGGCCGCCAGCCCGGCGCGCGCATCCTCGAATTCGCGAGTGGGCCCCGCCAGCACGGCTTCGCTATCCAGCAACGTTTCCACCGGTTTGAGCTGGTTGGCCGCCAAAGTGGCGCCGCTGGAAACCAGATCGCAGATCAGATCCGCCGTGCCCAGCTTGGGCGCGATTTCCACCGAGCCGGATAGCTCCACGACGCTGGCATCCACGCCTTGTGTTGTCAGCCAGTTGGCGAGAATCGCCGGATAACTGGTGGCGATGCGCATGCCCTGCAGCTGCGCCGGCCCATCCCACTTCCAGTTTTCCGGGATGGCGAGCATCAGCCGGCATGCGCCGAAGCCGAGCGGCCGTAGTTCGCGATATGCCTGCGGCAGGCCGATCCGGGCGCGTGCGCCGGCTTGTTCATCCAGTTCGTTGCGGCCGACCACGCCAAAATCGCATACGCCATCGGCTATCAGGCCGGGAATATCGTCGTCGCGGACCAGCAGCAGGTCGACCGGCAGCGATTCGCCATAGCAGAACAGCTTGTCGCGGCTTTCGCGCCAGCTCAGGCCGCACGCAGACAACAACGCGCGGGCCGGTTCGGCCAAGCGGCCGCTTTTCTGGATGGCGATGCGCAGACGGTCGCGCGTCGCGGGAGCGACTATGGGGCTCATGGTGTGCGGACTCAGTGGGAAGCGGGCAAGGAACGCGACGACTGGCTACGCATCGCCCGCGCGTAACCGCCGGTGCCACGCTCCAACGTGCGCGCGACCCGGCCTATGGTGGTGACGCTGACCTGGGTCAGCTCGTGGATTTCCCGGTACGGCACCCCTTTCAGAAGCAATGGCACCACCCGCCAGCGGTCGGCCATGGCTTCCAGCTCGGCAGGCGTGCATAGATCCTCCAGGAAAGCGCGCACGTCCTCCGGACGAGTGAGCGCCGCCATTGCGCTTGAGAGCGCCTGCAGCGAGGCGGATTCGGCCTTTTCGGCAGCGGCGGAAGTGCGGCGTTTCATGGGGATCGGGACGTTTCGCTGTACTAATGTGCTAGCACGTTAATACATGACCAGGGCTGCCGTCAATCGCCGGATGCCCTGCGCCAGCCGCTGTTTGCGTTGGAAGGTGCGGACCATCCCAAAACAGAAGGTGACTCGATGCATATCAGCGGGCGGGACCTGGAACGATGAGTACACTGCGATGGAAGCAGCCAGGGCAGCCGGACGTGGTCTGCCCTGGCAAACCGCTCGGGGGAAAAAAGCTGGGCATGGGCCATTGGCGCTTCCGCTGGACAGGTCTGCTGGTCTTGCTGATTTGCGGATCGGCGCAGGCGCAGCCGCGACTGGAGATCGCCGCTCAGTCCACGCAAGAATCGCTCGGCCCGCACACCGCGTACTTTCACGACACCGATGGCAGCGCCGACCTCACCGCCGCCCTGGCGCACCTTTCCGAACAGCGCTTCAAGCCCTTGCCGAACGGCGACGCCTCGTTCGGCTTTCAGACCGGCGCATTCTGGTTCCATGCCACGCTGCTGAACCGCAATCCCGCGGAGCAACGTTGGCTGCTAGTGCAGGACTACGCGCTGAGCGATGAGATCGACGTATATGCGCGGTATCCGGATGGACGCCTGGTGCACTACACCGGTGGCGACAGTCATCCGTTCGAACAACGCAGCATTCGCTACCGCCATCCCAATTTCTGGTTGAACCTGCCGGTCGACACACCCGTGCAGTTGTTTGTGCGAGTGGAAAGCCAGAGCTCCATGCAGGTGCCGCTTTCGCTTTACACGCCCACGGCTTTCACCGAGCTGGCGCGTAACAGCGAACTGGGCATCGGCATCTATTACGGCATCCTGCTGGCCCTGTTCTTCTACAACCTGGTGCTATGGCTGGCGCTGCGCGATGCCAGCTACTTCTGGTATCTGTTCCATATCAGCGCCTTTGGCTTGGTGCTATTCACGCTCAACGGATTGGGGTTTGAGTATTTCTGGTCGCATTCGGCGTGGCTTGCCGACAAGTCGGTACCGCTGTCGATATGCCTGGCGCAGATCGGCATGCAACAGTTCGCACGGAAATTCCTGGACCTGCGGCAACGCTGGCCGCGGGGGGATCGTGTCAGTCTTGGCCTGATCGCCTTCTTCGTACTGCTGGGCGTTGCCTCCACCCAGTTGCCCTACCACATCGCCACGCCAGTCGCCTCGGCGGCGGTGCTGCTTAGCATCGCCTGGATCGCCGCCATCACCATCGCAGTGATGCATACGGGATATCGTCCCGCCAAAGTATTCCTGTTGGCCTGGGCAATGTTTCTATTGGGAACGGCAGTGTTCGTGGCGCTGGCGTTCGGCTTGTTGCCCAAGACCTTCATCACCGAATATGGCGTGCAGATCGGTTCTGCACTGGAAATGCTGCTGCTGTCGGTAGCGCTTGGCTACCGTTACGCGGCCTTGCGCAACGAGAACGAACGCATCGTAGGAAATGCGAAGATCCAGTTGGAACAGGAGGTGCAGTTGCGCACCGCCGAACTGCGCAGCGCTTTGGACCAGCTGGAAGAAGCGCATCTGCGCCTGCGTGAATTCAGCCGGCATGATGGGTTGACCGACCTGTACAACCGCACGCATTTTCGTGAGGCGTTCGAGCAGTTGCTGTCGCAGGCGCGCAACACGCGCCAGCCGATATCGCTGCTGATGATCGACCTGGATCACTTCAAGCGCATCAACGACACCTACGGCCACCTGGTCGGCGACGACTGCCTGCGCTGGACCTCCAACACTCTGGCCGAGGCGCTGGAGCCTTATAACGCATTGCTGGCGAGGTTCGGTGGCGAAGAGTTTATCGCCGCACTGCCCAATCTGGGCCCTGTGCAGGCACGCGCCGTGGCCGAGGAACTGCGGCAAAGACTACGTCAGCGCCCTTGCCACAGTGGCGAATTCGATATTTCGATTTCGGCCAGCATCGGCGTGCACAGCGTGGATGTCGAAGCCAAGAACAGCATCGATTCGGCGCTGCAGGTCGCCGACCAGGCGCTGTATGCCGCAAAAGCCGAAGGGCGGGATTGTGTAAGGACCTTGTAGAACACGTTTGCCGTAGGAGCGGCGTCTCGCTGCGAGCTCCTCCTTCAGATCGCGATGGGAGCAAAAAGCTCGCGCCGGGACGGCGCTCCTACCGCAAGGTGTCCCAAACGATTACCCGTTGCGGACGGCTGCCAACAGCTCACCGGATTCAACCAACTGCACCGCAGTGGCGACTTCGCCATCCAGCGCTCGATCGCGTTCCAGGAACGGAATCGATTGGCGGATGACGGCATGCGCCGCAGCCACGGCGGCGCCGGGATGGAACTCTTCGCTAGCGGCCAACTCGGCACGCAGCGCTTCCACTTCGGCAATGAAGGTTTCATGACCGTCTGCCGTCGGCAACGGCCCGCCGAATACTTTGCCTGCCAGCGCTGCAGCGTCCGCTCGCCGCGCCAGACCGCGGGCGGCGTTGATCATGTCGCGACGCAGATCGAGCGCCTGGGCGGCGGTGTACAGCTCCAGCGCCAGCACCTTGGACAAGTCGCGCGTCATCGCCAGCACGTGCCGCGCTTCGTTGGCGCCCATCGAGACGTGGTCTTCTGCATTGGCGCTGGTCGGTATCGAAAATACCGACGCCGGATGCGCGCGGCTGGCCAGGTCGTTGACGATCGCCGCGGCGGTGTACTGCACGATCATATAGCCGGATTCGGTACCGTCTTCATTGCCGATCAGGAACGCCGGCAGACCATCATTCGTCGCGGGATCGACCAGCTTGTTGAGGCGGCGCTCGGAAATCGATGCCAATACCGGAATAGCCGCTTTCACGTAGCTCATCGCCAATGCCAGCGGCATGCCGTGGAAGTGGCCGGCGGAGATGACTTGTTCTTCCACATGGGCCGCGTCGGTCTTGTCCGGGAAAACCAGCGGATTATCGGTGACGGCATTCAATTCCACTTCCAGCACGCGCTTGGCTTGTGCGACTGCGTCGCGCACTGCGCCGTGTACCTGCGGAATGCAGCGCAGCGAATAGCTGTCCTGCGGCTGATGCTTCTTGCCGCCACGGAACGGCCGGAACCGTAGATAGAATTTCTCGCGGCCATGACGCTGATCGGCAGGCACCCAATCCCAGCCGATATCGAAACGCAGTTGTTGCGCTTCCTTGGTATCCCAACTCTGCGGCAACCACGAACGGAACCTGGGCACCAGGTGATAGGGAATATCCGCCAGCGTGGAACCATGCAGCAGTTCGCGCAGGCGCGAAGCCACGTGCACTTGCCCGGGATGCGGACGCAGCGCGTGCACTTCCTCGGCGAACGCCCCCAGCCGGCCGGCAAAAGCATCGATGGTCATCGCAGCTGCCAGATCTGCGGTATCCAGCAGGTTGTCCAGCCGATATAGCGCCAGCACGCCCATCGCCAGCATCTGCGCAGTGCCGTTGTTGAGTGCCAACCCTTCCTTGTACGACAGGCGAATGGGAGCCAAGCTGGCACGGCGCAACGCTTCGCCACCGGTCATGCGCTCGCCGTTGTAAAAGGCTTCGCCGCCACCGAGCAATACGATGGCAAGATGCGACAGCGGCGCCAAATCACCCGAGGCACCCACCGAACCCAGTTCCGGCACCACCGGCACGATGCCGGCATTGAGCATGGCTGCCAGCGCCTGCAGCGTTTCCACGCGTATGCCGGAGTGACCTTTCAGCAATGTGTTGATACGAATACCCAGCATGGCCCGCACCACTTCCTGCGACATGGGCTCGCCCACGCAAACGGCATGGGTGACGATCAGGTTGTGCTGCAGTTCTTCATGCAGCGAACGGCCCGAAGGCACGGCGCCAGGTAACGCGTCGCGCAGCGGATGCGCGCCCAACAGTTTGTCGGCGTTACTGCCGAAACCCGTGGAGACGCCGTAGATGGGTTCTTCGCGGCGCACTTGTTCGGCGAGGAATTCGGCCGCACGCGCGACCGCTTTCAACGCCTCGGTATCCAGCTCCACGCTGGCACCAAAGGCGATTTCCACCAGCTTGTCGCGGGTCAGGGTTTTTCCGTCCAGTCGGATCGGCTTCATCATTCTATTTCCCAAAAAAGGCGGAGCGCTGGCACCAGCGATTTGTCGACGGGCAGGCCATCGATCATGTCGATCGGTAGTGCGGCAATGCGGATCCGCATATCAATGTCCCGCCAGCGTGCGCGCCTGCTCAAGTCGGGCCTGTTCCAGCTCCACCTTCAGGCTGCTGGCAAGCTCATCGCGCGGCACTTCGAACTGCTGCTCACGCTGCAGGTCCTTGACTGTCACCACGCCGCGCGCCAGTTCATCTTCACCGGCGAGCACAACGAAGCGCACGCCAGCACGCGAGGCATATTGGAATTGCTTGGCCAGCTTGCGTGGTTCCATCTGCACTTCGGTATTGATACCGCCAGCACGCAGACGCCGAGCGATGTCCAGCGAATCGGCAAGCTGGGTTTCGTCCATCAACGCCACCATGGCCTGAACGCTGCTTCCTTCGCTACCGGCGATCAATCCCGCTTCGCGCAACTGCCAGAACAACCGGGTCACGCCGATGGAAATACCCACGCCAGGCAGCTTGGATTTTGTGTAATGGCTGGCCAGATCATCGTAACGGCCACCGGAACAGATGGAACCGATTTGCGGGTAGTCGTCCAACTGCGTTTCGTAAACGGTGCCGGTGTAGTAGTCCAGTCCGCGCGCGATGGAGAAATTCAAGCAGTAGTCGCTTTCCGGCACGCCCAAAGCCTTGACCAGCTCCAACACCTCGCGCAGTTCGTTGGCGCCCTCCTGGAGCGACGCGCTTGCGCCGGAGACATGCTGGACTTGGCTCACCACTTTTTCGATCTGCTGCAGCGCGCCGGCGTGCGAACTTGAACGCATCGCGACGAAATCCAGGATTTTCTGGGTGGCGTCGGCGGAAAGACCGAAACCTTCACCCATCAATGTCTCGCGCACGTAATCGGCACCGCGCTTGTCCAGCTTGTCCACTTCGCGCAGCACCAGCGCCTGCTGTTCGCTGTCGGTGATGCCTTGCGCCTCGAAGAAGCCGCGCATGAACTTGCGGTTATTGAGCTGGATGGTGAAGGCGCCGATGCCCAGATCGCTGAAGACCGCGTGTATCACCGCGAGGATCTCGGCATCGAAGCGGATGGACAGCGCATCCTTGCCGATCACGTCGATATCGCACTGGTAGAACTCGCGGAAACGGCCGCGCTGGGCGCGTTCGCCACGGTAGACACGTTGGATCTGATAACGCCGGAACGGAAAGGTCAGTTCGTGCTCGTGTTCGGCCACGTAGCGCGCCAAGGGCACCGTCAGATCGAATCGAAGGGCCAGCTCGGGCGGGCCTTCGGCACCGTTCTCGCCGGATTTGGCCAGAGCGCCGGTGGACTGCACGAAATAAACCTGCCGCTCGGTTTCGCCGCCGGACTTGGTCAGCAGCGTTTCGGAAAGCTCGAATACCGGCGTTTCCACCGGCAGGAAACCGAAGCGCTCGTAATTGCGGCGAATCGTATCCAGCATGCGTTGGAACGCGATTTGCTCGCGAGGCAGCAGTTCCATAATTCCGGGCGGCGTACGCGGCTTGATCAAGCGAAAACTCCTGACGAAAACAATCCGTCATTCTAAGACTGAACGTCTTGCCCGGGGCAGTCGAAGAAATAACTGTTGCTGTCGATAGCGGTCTCTGAATAGAATAGTCGGCTCACACGGGGTGTAGCTCAGTCTGGTAGAGCGCTACGTTCGGGACGTAGAGGTCGCAGGTTCGAATCCTGTCTCCCCGACCAGCCGCGATGCTTTTCATCGCCGGATATGGTCTTCCCCTAACCGCCTGCCGGCGGTTTTTTCTTGTCGAACCAACCCGCACGCGTTGCCGTGCCACAGCCGCAGAGCTGGCTCATGTTCCTTCGAGTTTCGGAAGAAATGTGACGTCTATCACTTTTATTTACGAAACATTAACGCTTGTTCGTGAATTTGTGACCTAGTTCTCATATCTGAATACAATTGGCAGGCTTTGTGCGTCCACGTAACTGTGTTTGATCAAAAGCTCCCCGCAAGGGAGCAAGTCTGTACAGGGGCAGACAGCCTTGAAAAATTCAAAACTATTCGCGGCGCTTGTGTGCGCCCTGGGTGTCGTGTCGCCGTCGATTTCAGCGGCTGCCCCTCCCCGGTCGATGGATTCGCGTCCGTCCTATCAATCCTCCTTGGAGCAGGCCGCTCGCTTGCGCGATGACCGGCGCTGGCTGCCGGCGCTCGCGATCTACGAGCGTCTTCAGGCGGAACGGCCGGATGACACCGAGGTCTATCGCCTGCGGGTGCTGACGCTGGCCGAGGTCGGCAACAGCTATCTGGCCTGGCGCCAACTCCGGGCCCGCCCTGAGCTGTTCGACGCCGGGCAGCGTGAGCGCCTGGAAGCCAACTATCTGGCGCGCCTGATCGTATGGGCGCAGACCTACCCTGAAGATGAGAAAAGC
The DNA here is from genome assembly GCF_040948865.1 of Pseudoxanthomonas sp. UTMC 1351. Taxonomy (NCBI): domain Bacteria; kingdom Pseudomonadati; phylum Pseudomonadota; class Gammaproteobacteria; order Lysobacterales; family Lysobacteraceae; genus Pseudoxanthomonas; species Pseudoxanthomonas sp. UTMC 1351. Next base: position 77,402 of record NZ_JAVGJT010000022.1, read on the forward strand.
CGGCTTGCGGAAGCGCGGGTAGCGGACGCCGCCATCCAGGAATATCTGCACCAGACCGGTCGCGAAGTCTCGGCGCTGCCGCGGCGCATCCGCGTGGATCGGCTGATCCTGTTGAACGAAATGGGCCGCCACCAGCAGGTGGTGGACGAATACAGGTCATTGACTGACCAACAAGGGCAGTCGTTACCTGGCTACGCCCTGCCTGCGGTCGGCGATTCGCTCATGTCCCTGAAGCGACCTGAAGATGCTGCTCCTGTGTTGGAAGCGGCGCTGAAAGCCGATCCAGATAACCCCGGCGTTCGCACACTGCTGACTTATGCGTATCTGGAAAGCGAGCAGGCGGACATCGCCGTCGCGCAATTGGAAGCCTATCGGGCTGCGCAACCGCCGTGGCGGCGCATGGCGGGTGCCAAGCAGAACGCCCAGAACTGGGGACGCTACGACGCCGATGTCAATCTGGCGATGCTCCACGCCTACACCGAGAATCTGCCTGGCGCAGACACCATGCTGTCGGAGATGCTGGCAATTGCCCCGAACAACGCCGGCCTGCAGTCCTCGTTGGGCACGGTGTACATGATGCGCGGCTGGCCTTCGCGGGCGCTGGAACGCTTTCGTATCGCTTCCACAGTGGATGAACGCAACGTCGAATCGCGTATCGGGCAGGTCGAAGCGCTGACCGTTCTGCGGCGCGACGACCAGGCGATCTCCCTGCATGACCAGCTGCTGCGCGACTATCCCAACCAGCCGAGCGTGCAGCGCATGGATCAGATGTGGCGCAATCATCGCGGTTGGCAATGGCGAACCTACGTGAGCGGCGACCGCAGTGACGGCAACACCGGGAACTCACCGCTCGGCAGCCGCGATGGCCAGTATGGCGTCGAAGTACAGACGCCGATCCTCGGCGACCGCTGGCGTTTGACCGCGGGCGCGGACGATCGTTGGGCCGATTTCCAGCAGCAGCGCGTCCATTACCGTCGCCAAGGCGTCGGCGTGCGCTACGCCTACGACCAGCTGGACACTTCGCTTTCGGCATACCACGCCAATGATCGCGTGGGCGGCACCGGCATCGATTTCGACGCCAATTGGCGTTTCAGCGACACCTGGGAGGGCAGCGTGCAGTTGCGCCGCAACGATGCCGAAGCCTCGCTGCAGGCGCGCGCGTCCGGCATCACCGCCGATAGCGCCGGCGTGGTCCTGGCGTATACGAGGGACGAGCGCAGTGCCTTCCGCTTCGGCGCCACCCAATGGCGCTATGAAGATGGAAATCGCCGCACCGGGGTGAACCTGTCGGCCGATCAACGCCTGCTATCGCGACCGTATTTTCTGCTCAACGGCTTTGCGGGGCTTTACGCCAGCCACGGCAGTCGCGACGACACGCCCTACTTCAATCCGTCACGCGACGCATCGATGGAACTCGGTCTGCGCGCCGACCAACTGGTGTGGCGGGACTACGACTATCACTTCCGCCATCGCCTCACCGTGTCCGCCGGGCCTTACTGGCAGGACGGCTATGGCAGCGCCTGGGTGCCATCGCTGGCTTACCGGCACGAATGGCAGTTGGGGATGGGTCATGTTCTGACGTACGGCGTCAGTTGGTCGCGCCCCGTGTACGACGGGAACCGTGAAGAACGCTTCGGCTTCGATGCCGAACTGCGGTGGGGAGAATGATGATGAGTATTTCGCGCCGACACTGGCGGTTGCTGTTGCTGCTCACGGTGTTCTGTTGGATACCCAGCTTCAGTGCCTTGGCCGCCGAGCCCTTGCTGGTCCTGAGCTATCACGATATTCGTGACGACGTAGCGCTGAAAGGCGACGCCGACGCCTACGCGGTCAGTACGCAGAACTTCGCCGCTCACCTTGATTGGCTTGCCGGCCACGGCTATCACCCGGTTTCGATGTCGCAGGTGGTTGCGGCTTCGAAAGGCGCACCGCTGCCATCGAAGCCCGTGCTGATCACGCTCGACGATGGTCTGCGAAGCCTGTACACCCATGCCTTTCCTCTGTTGCGCGCCTACAACTATCCGGCGGTGGCAGCGGTGGTGACAGATTGGGTGGACTTGCCGGCTGATCGACGCGTCGACTATGGCCCTCGGCTGTTCACTCATGATGACTTCGTTACCTGGGAACAACTGCGCGAGATGCAGGACAGCGGGCTGGTCGAAATCGCCAGTCACTCGCATGCACTGCATCAGGGCGTGCGGTCCAATCCACAGGGCAATTCGACACCTGCCGCGATCACCCGCATCTACGATCCGCTTACCCAGCGCTACGAAACCGAAGCAGAATTCCGCGCGCGCGTACGTGCTGATCTGGCTCGCAGTACCCGCCTGATCAAGCAGCATCTGGGCCATGCACCGCGCCTCATCGTGTGGCCATACGCCGCATACAACAGCGTGACCAATGGCATCGCCGAAGAGCTCGGCATGGCGATCTCGTTCGACCTGGAAGGCCGCAGCACGCCGATGCCGTCGGATCTGCATGGCCTGGCCCGCTTGCTGGTGGCGGACAATCCGACCGTGGCCGATCTTGCCTACAGCCTGCGCCACCCGGTCGAAGAGGCTGGCGTACGCGCATTACAGGTCGATCTGGACTCCGTCTACGATGCCGACCCGCAGCAGCAGGCACGCAACGTGGATACGCTGATCGAGCGGGTGAAGCGTATCGGCCCCACTCACGTCTACCTGCAGGCGTTCGCCGATCCGGACGGAAATGGTGCAGCGGATGCGCTGTACTTCCCCAACCGTTTTCTCCCGGTGCGGGCGGACCTTTTCAACCGTGTGGCTTGGCAGCTGAGTACCCGTGCCGATGTGTCGGTGTACGCCTGGCTGCCCGTACTGGCTTACCAATTGCCGGACGCGCAGCAGAATCGCGCACTGAGCATCGCCAGTGCCGAGGCTGACGGTATTCCGCGCCTGGATTTCACCCAGCCGGAAGTGCTTCGCATCGTATCCGGGATCTATGAAGACATCGCCGCCAATTCGTATCTCAAAGGCCTGCTCTTCCACGATGACGCATACCTGCGCGACAGCGAGTTGACCACGTTGGCCAATGGCCAGACCGCTGCGCGCACGCAGGCGCTGATCGATTTCACCTTGGCCTTGAAGCGCTCCGCCGAACGTTGGCGGCCGAAGCTGAAGACGGTGCGCAACTTGTATGCACGCCCGGTGCTGGAGCCGGCCAGCCAGGCGTGGTACGCACAAAGTTTGGACCTGTTCAACCGCGCCTACGACTACACCGCATTGATGGCGATGCCCTGGATGGAAGGCAGCAAGCACCCGGAAGCTTGGCTGGACGAGCTGGTTGCCGCCGTGCGCCAGCACGATCCGCAATTGACACAGACGATGTTCGAACTGCAAACGGTCGACTGGAATACCCGCAAACCGATACCTGGCGAGCGAATCAATACGTTGGCACGACGTTTGCAAGCACATGGAGTGAGACACCTGGCGTGGTATCCCGACGATTTCATCGGTGATCACCCGCGCTTGCCCCAGGCACGCGCCGGCATGTCGGCCCGCAGCTTCCCGTACGAAGAACGATGAGGTCGCCATGAACCAGACCCTCGACATCCAGCCCCTCACCATCTTGTTCCAATTCGCCTTTCTCTATCCCATCGTGATGTCCTTTTTCTGGATGTCCGGCGGCCTGTACTACTACTTCCGGCGCGAACGCCATGCGCGGCCGCGTACGGACCCGCCGCCAATGGCGGAATTCCCGTTCGCCACATTGCTGATTCCCTGCCATAACGAGGGCGACAACGCCGAGGAAACCATCGAAGCCGCGCTGGCGCAGAACTATCCCAACTTCGAGATCATCGCGATCAACGACGGCAGCCGCGACAACACGGCCGAGGTGCTCAATGCGCTGGCGGCCAAACACGACCGCCTGCGCGTCATCCACCTGGATCGCAACCTGGGCAAGGCCAACGCCTTGCGCATGGGTGCACTGGCGGCGCGCTCGGAATACCTGGTCTGCATCGATGGCGATGCTCTGCTGGACGAATACGCGACACACTGGATGGTCTGGCACCTGACCTCCGGGCCGCGCGTGGGCGCGGTCACCGGCAACCCGCGCATCCGTAACCGCTCGACCCTGCTGGGCCGCCTGCAGGTGGGAGAGTTCTCCTCCATCATCGGCATGATCAAACGCGCACAGCGGGTGTACGGACGCATCTTCACCGTGTCCGGCGTGATCAGTGCTTTCCGCCGCACCGCCCTGCACCGCATCGGCTATTGGTCCGATGACATGGTGACGGAAGATATCGACATCAGCTGGCGCCTGCAGTTGGATCATTGGGACATTCGTTACGAACCCAATGCACTGTGTTTCATCCTGATGCCGGAAACGCTGAAGGGTTTATGGCGTCAGCGCCTGCGCTGGGCCCAGGGCGGCGTGGAAGTACTGCGCCGGCACGGGGCTACGTTCTTCGAATGGCGCAAGCGCCGCATGTGGGGCGTCCTGGCCGAATACCTGTTGAGCGTGCTGTGGGCCTACACGATGCTGTTGATCATCGTGCTGTGGGCACTGGGCAAGTTCATCGAACTTCCGCCTGCTCTGTACATACATACCATCCTGCCTTCCTGGCACGGTGTGATCCTGGCCTTGGTCTGCATGTTGCAATTCGCCAGCAGCTTCGTGATCGATCGCCGCTACGAGACGCAGGTGGGCCGCAATTACTTCTGGATGATCTGGTATCCGATGGCGTTCTGGCTGCTCAGCCTGTTCACCACCGTGGCCGCGGTCCCGAAGACACTGTTTAAAAAGCGCGGCAAGCGCGCTACCTGGGTCAGCCCAGACAGGGGTATCCGATGAAATACGACTCTCGCCTTATCCGCAAACCATATGCGCAAGCTCCCCTGAAGCGCGCCGTCTGGGGTTTTGTCACGGCCGCTTTCTGGGGTTTGTACATCTACATGTGGCTGCCGCTGGTCACCTTGCTGCTTTGGCTGATGGGTGTGCGCACGACATTTTTCGAGCTTTATGCGCGCAATCATCATGTCGATTCCTTCCTGGTGTTCGCCATCCCCATCATCGCCACGGCCTGCGCACTGGTGCTGATCACGTGGGCCGAATACAACCGGTTCCGCTTTTCCTCGCTTGATCGGCGTGCGCCACAACGGGATGTCACGTCCGCAGAAGTTGCCGAAAAGCTGGGCGCCACCGCAGAACTGGCGCAGATGCTGGGACAAGCCAAGGTCACGACGCTGCGCATGAGCGAGCGTGCCGAACCGGAATCGATGCAGCCTGTGATTCCAACGGGCAATCTTCCGCCTGGCAATCTCGGGTTGGCGACGGCCTCCATCTGACCCATCTCCAAGCCGTAGGAACGGTGTGTCCTCAGCGACACACTGTTCCACATCGGATTCGGCAACGTGCGTAGCCGATAATGGCGGGGATGAAATCCCCCAACGCATCCCCCACGTTCCACTCTCACCCCGCCAGCGCCCCCCTTTGGTCCGGGCGCGGCTTGGTGCTGGCCGGCATCATCTTGTCGGCCTTCAACTTGCGCACGGCTGTGACCTCGTTGACGCCGTTGCTCGATCAGCTCGGCGATCTGTTCGGTTTCGGTGCGACCATGACGGGTGTTTTCGGCATGCTGCCCACGGCAGCCTTCGCCGCTTTTGGCGCACTGACACCCGCCATTGCCCATCGCATCGGCCTGGAGCGCACCGCATTGTTGGCGATGCTGCTGGCCCTGCTGGGCCTGTTGCTGCGCAGCTTTGCTGGAGGGACCGTCGCATTGCTGGCCGCGTCGCTCACCGCGCTCGCTGGCATGGGCATTGGCAATATCGTGCTTCCGCCGCTGGTCAAGCGCTACTTCGCGGACCGCGTGGGTACGGTCAGCACGCTCTACATCACGGTCCTGCAAGCCGGCACGATCCTGCCGGCCTTGTTGGCGGTGCCGGTAATGGCCGCCATGGGCTGGCGAATTTCGCTGGGCATGTGGTCGTTGATCGCAGCCGCGGCGGTGCTGCCTTGGTTGGCGGTGCTGTGGCGGGAACGTCGCCATGACAGCGCGTTGGCCCAGCTTCACGACCAGGCGGTCACTCCGGGCGATGAAGCGCCAGAACTGACCGCTCCACCCGGTCGCGGCCGTACTTGGCGTTCTCCTATCGCGTGGGGCATGGCGTTAATGTTCGGCATGACCTCGCTGATCACCTATTCGATGTTCACGTGGTTACCGAAACTGCTGATCGAATCCGGCGGAACCCAGGCGCTGGGCGGTGCCATGGTGGCGTTGTTCTCCACCTTTGGTTTGATTTCATCCTTGACCATGCCTGCGCTGGCCGTGCGGATGCGCAATCCATATCGTGTGGTGGTGGTGTGTGCCGGCTTTTATCTGGCGGCGTTCGCGGGCCTGCTTTGGGCGCCGACGACGCTGCCGGCGCTGTGGGTGGCTTTGCTCGGCCTGGGCCCCAGCACTTTTCCCCTTGCGTTGACCATGATCAATCTACGCACGCGCACGCCAGCCGGCTCGGCATCGCTGTCGGGCTTCATGCAGGGCGTGGGTTATTCGCTGTCCTGCGTCGGCCCGGTAGCTTTCGGACTGTTGCACGAGCACTCGCATGGTTGGTACTGGCCGTTCGCGTTCCTGTGCTTGTGCATCGTGGTGCTGTTGATTGGCGGCTATCTCGCCTGCAAGCCGCGTTATCTGGAAGACACCTGGTAAATTGCGCAGAAGCCGCTCACGATCTCGCGCTTGCACTGTGACGGCAGGAGATAGCAAATAGCCGCTGAGGGCGGCTCTCGTAGACCGGAACAACGTCGGCTCTACGTTCGCGCCGAAGCAAGAGCAGCCGAGCAAGCTCGGCTCTACGAAAGCGCCAGGCTCGGGGAAGTTCCCCAGGGCTGTCATGTAGAGCGGAGCTTGCTCCGCTGCTCTTGTCAGACGGCACATTGGCCGAACGCGGATCGGAGAGCAGCCGAGCAAGCTCGGCTCTACGAAAAGCGGCATACCTGGCTATTCGCCATGCCTCCCGAAATAGTAGACAGGCCTTTTACAGAAGGTCTGGGTGACGAACCTGCCCTTCCCCACGCACGACAAAGCGCTCGACGGTCAATGATTCCGCACCCATGGGGCCGTAGGCGTGCAGGCGTGTCGTCGAAATGCCGATCTCCGCACCCAGGCCCAATTCGCCGCCATCGGAAAACCGCGACGATGCGTTGACCATCACCACCGCCGAACGCAACGAGTGGATGAAGCGATCGGCGATGGCTTGGTCTTGCGTGACAATCACTTCGGTATGGTCGGAGCCAAAGCGACGAATGTGCGCGATGGCATCATCGAAACTATCGACCACGCGAACGGCCAGGATCAGGTCCAGGAATTCGGCGGCATAGTCCTCTTCGGTTGCCGCCTTGGCGTCAGTCAACAGGTCGCGTGAATGCGAGTCCCCGCGCAACTCCACTCCGCGCGCACGCAGCGCTTCACCGGCCTTGGGCAGGAACGCCGCGGCGACATCGGCGTGCACCAGCAACGTCTCCAATGCATTGCAAACGCCTGGACGAGAGGCCTTGCCATCCAACAACAAGCGCAGCGTCAGTTCCAGATCGGCGCTCCGGTCCACGTAGAGATGGCACACGCCCTTGTAGTGCTTGATCACCGGCACGCGGGCGTGTTCGGCAACGAATCGGATCAGGCCTTCGCCGCCGCGGGGAATCGCCAGATCGATGATGTCGGTAAGTTGCAGCAGTTCCACCATGGTGTCGCGGCGCAGGTCTTCCACCAGGGTCACGGCCGCGTCCGGCAGCCCAGCGTCGCGCAGCGCACGCTTCAGTGATGCCGCGATGGCGGTGTTGGAATGAATGGCTTCGGAGCCCCCACGCAGGATCACGCCGTTGCCGGCCTTCAAGCACAACGCAGCGGCATCGGCGGTAACGTTGGGGCGGGCTTCGTAGATCATCGTCACCACACCCAATGGCACCCGCACGCGTTCGATCGCGATGCCGTTGGGCCGTACTTCGTGCCGGGTCACCTGCCCCACCGGGTCGGGCAGTTCGGCCACTTCGCGTACTGCATTGGCGATACTGGCTAGACGCCCGGCATCGAGGCGCAGCCGATCCAGCATGGCGCCAGTCACGCCCTTGGCGCTGGCGGCATCCATGTCCCGGCCGTTGGCTGCCAGAATCGTATCGGCATCGGCGTCCAGCGCTGCCGCCATGGCTCGCAACAAATCGTTCTTGGCAGCGGTGGATAGCTGCGCGATGTCCATCGCGGCATCGCGACATTGAAGAGCTTGTTGCTTGATGTCGGTCATTGTTGCGTTCCAGACAAAGCCTAAGGTTCCTTGTGGGAGCGACGTGAGTCGCGACCGTGAAGCACACAGCACGAAAAGCGTCGCGACTCACGTCGCTCCCACAAGGTAAAAATTTCTACAGAAGCGCCAGATCATCGCGGTGGATGATGTTCTCGCCATAGCTGTAGCCGAGTATGCCTTCGATATCGCGCGAGTGTCGCTGCGCGATTCTGCGAATGTCGACAGCCGAGTACTGAACGATCCCCCGAGCGATGCGGCGGTCACCATCGCCGTCGCGCAGCGACACTTCCACCATGTCGCCGCGACGGAAATCGCCCTCTGCCGTAATTACGCCTCCAGGCAGCAGCGAAGCGCCCTTCTGCACCAGCGCCTGCGCCGCGCCAGGATCGATCAGGACTTTCCCGCCAGCTTCAGCCGGTGCATTGCGCAGCCAATACTTGCGCGCGGCCAACCGATTCTGTGCCGGCCGGAAGCGGGTCCCTCGCAGCTGGCCTTGCGCCAATAGCCGCACCGCTTCGGCGCTGGTGCCGTCGAACAAATAGGTTTCGATGCCAACGGCCGCCGCCTTGGCTGCGGCTTCCAGCTTGGTGCGCATGCCGCCGGTACCCACACCGCTGCCGGGATCGCCTGCCATGGCGAAAAATTCCGGCGTCAGCGCTTCGACTTCGTCGATGGGCCTTGCATCAGGGTCGACGCGTGGATTGGCGGAATAGAAGCCGGCGATATCGGTAGCGATGAACAACGCATCGGCATCGATCAGTGCCGCCACCATGGCCGCCAGGTTGTCGTTGTCGCCCAGCTTCAATTCGTCCACCGAGACGGTGTCGTTTTCGTTGACGACAGGAAGCGTGTGCAGCGCCAGCAGTTCACGCAACGTAGCGCGCGCGTTGAGATAGCGGCGGCGGTTGCGTAAATCGTCATGAGTCAGCAGCACCTGCGCGACGGGCCGCTCGAAGAAACGTTGCCATAGCCCGATCAGCTGCGCTTGTCCAAGTGCGGCCAACGCCTGGCGTTCGGCCATCGCCGCGCCGGATTGCGGCTTGCGGTGCAGGATGGCGCGACCGGCAGCCACCGCGCCGGAGGACACGATCACCACTTCGCGTCCAGCCGCCAAGCTGGCGGAAACGAATTGCGCCAGGCCTAGTGCGTGACGCGGGCTGAGACCCTCACCGTCGGCCGCCAGCAGGCTGCTGCCGACCTTGAGCACCGCCCGGCGCCAATTAGGTAGCGACTGTTCAATAAAACGGGGCACGATAGGCGGGGTCATGGGCTGGCTCAGCGAGTGTTCCATTCGTATATGGTGAGCGTCGAAGATCCGTAAGTAGTTAGCGGATCGCGATGAACGATAGCTTGTGCTTCTTCCTGGCTGTCCGCCTTCAGCACATAGGCGCCGCCGCTCTTGTCGCTGAAGCCACCGGTCATTTCCAGTTGGCCCGCAGCTCTGAGTTCATCCAAGAAAGCCAGATGCGGCGCGATGACTTCATCGCTGAAGTTTGGTTTGCGCATAGCCATGACCAGGTATCGTTTCATTTCGTCTCGTCGGTTTCTCTGTTCAACGCTGCGGAAGTCATGGCAAGAGAGCCTACCTTGTGGGAGCGACGTGAGTCGCGACCGGAAACATCAACGTCGCGACTCACGTCGCTCCCACAAGGAGGGCTTACGAAATCAGCTGTCCAAGTCAGCTAGCCGCGCGCGCAATTCATCCAAACGCAAATCTGCAGCCGCACCTGGTGAAACACGCGCGGCCAGACTCGATTCCGGCGTACGCCCTTCGCCCGCACTTCCGGCGGACGCCGCGGCCGCTTTGTAAGCTTCGCGAAACGGCACGCCAGCCACGGCAGCATCCACCGCCACATCGGTCGCATACATGCCTGAATCGATCGCCGCACGCAGCTTGTCTTCGCGCCATTCCAGATTGGCTAGCAAAGCAGGCAGCAGTTCCAGCGCGGGCAAGCCGCGGCTGAAACCGTGGAAGATGGCGCCCTTGCTGGCTTGCAGGTCGCGGTGATAACCGGAAGGCAGCGACAGCAGCTGTTCGATTTCAGTGCGTGCCGCCGCCACGCTGGCGTGAGTGGCGCGCATCAATTCGATCACGTCCGGATTGCGCTTGTTGGGCATGATCGAACTGCCAGTGGTGTACTGCGCCGGCAGTGCCACAAAACCGTATTCCGCGCTGGTGAACAGCGACAGATCCCACGCAATGCGGCGCAGGTCCAACGTGGCGCTACCCAATGCTTCGAGCGCGGCCATCTCGAACTTGCCGCGCGACAGCTGCGCATAGATGGGGCTGATCTGCATCCGGGCGAAACCCAGTGCCTCGGTGGTGTGCTCGCGGTCGAGCTTGAGATTGACGCCGTAGCCGGCAGCGGTGCCCAACGGATTGGCATCCACCAGCTTCAAGGTATCGCCCGCCCGGATGGCGTTGTCGATGAACGCTTCCGCCCAGCCCGCCCACCACATGCCGGCCGACGACACTACCGCGCGCTGGATATGCGTGTAGCCGGGAACCGGCAGACTGCGTTCGGCCTCTGCGCGGTCCAGCGCGACCTTGGCGATGCTGCGGGAAAGATCGGCTACACGCGCCAGCTTCTCCTTCAGCCACAAGCGCGTGGCGACCAGAATCTGGTCGTTGCGACTGCGGCCGGTATGGATCTTGCGGCCGGCATCGCCCAGCCGCTCGGTCAGACGCGCTTCGATGGCGGAGTGGCAGTCTTCGTAGCGTTCATCCAGCACGAAGCGGCCGGCACGGAAATCTTCCGCCAGCACCGCGAGCTCACGCCTCAGGCCTTCCAGCTCATCGGCCGACAGTATGCCAATGCGCTGCAATCCTTCTGCATGCGCAGTGCTGGCCTGGATGTCGTGCAGGAAGAATTCGCGATCCAGCACGACATCGTCGCCGGCCAGAAAGCGCTGGATTTCCGCATCGACAGTGACGCCAGGTTTTTGCCACAACAAATCAGACATCGATCAACTCCGCGTAGGGTGGGCCCAGACCCACCGTATGGTGCATGGTGGGCCGGGGCCCACCCTATGTTTATTCCGTCGGAATCGAGGTCAGTTCCTCGAACCCGAACGCCAGATTGAGGTTCTGCATCGCCTGCGTCGCCGCGCCTTTCAGCAAATTGTCCAGCGTCGCCACCACCACCAGCCGCTTGCTGCCTGGCGCCACCGTGAACCCGCCGATTTCCACCCCGTGCCTGCCGGCGATGCGGCTGACCCAAGGTGCTTCTTCGAGAATGTGGATCAACGACTCGCCGGCGTAACGCTGCTGGTACAGGTCGCGAATGGCTTCCACCTTCACCGGCTGCTGCAACCACAGGTTGACCGTCATGGTGATGCCGCGGAAATGCGGCGCCACATGCGGCATGAACTCCACCGGCACGCCTAGACGACGCGACACTTCGCGTTCGTGCATGTGATCGGTCAGTGCGTACGGCATCAGGTTATCGCGCAACAGTTCCGGATTGTTCTTGTCCGAAGGTGTCGTGCCGGCACCGGAATATCCCGACACCCCAAAGCACTGCGGCGGGCCCGCCAACTGATCGAGCAACGGGGCAATGGCCAACTGCATCGCCGTGGCGTAGCAACCAGGATTGCTGATGCGCTTCTGCCCTTCATAACGGCTGCGGGTCAGTTCCGGCAAGCCGTAGTACCAGTCTTCGTTGAAGCGATAGTCCGCCGACAAATCCACGACGACCGTATCGGGCGCCTGTGCGTCAATGGCAGCCACCAGTTCGGCGGCCTTGCCGTTGGGTAGCGCCAGGATCACCGCATCCATGCCGCTGCTGCCAACCTGTTCGTGGCTGAGGCTTTCGTAGCGCATATCGCCCGAGAACTCGGCGATATGGTCGCTGACCTTCTGCCCGGCCAACTCGCGTGAAGAAACGAAACCCAGCTCCAACTGCGGGTGGCGGGCAATCAGTCTGATCAATTCGGCGCCGGTGTGGCCGCGCGCGCCGACAATGCCGACGGTCTTCTTGTTCATAAGCCGGCTCCTGCCGTTTCAGCACGCTCAGCGTGTTGTTCCAGCTTGAATAGCAGGTTGCGTTTCACGCCCGGCCATTCGCTGTCGATGATGGAAAAGATGACGGTGTCGCGCGGTGTGCCGTCGGGGTGGCGGCGATGATTGCGCAACACGCCATCCTGCTTGGCGCCCAGCCGTGCGATGGCCGCCCGCGAGCGGTGATTGAACCAACTGGTCTCGAACACCACGCTGATGCAGCCCAGCGTCTCGAAAGCATGCGTCAGCAACAGCAGCTTGGTTTCGGTATTGACGCCAGTGCGCTGCACCTTGGGTGCGTACCAGGTGTAGCCGATGGTCAGTTTCGGTACCGCCGGCTCGAGATCGTAGAAGCGGGTACTGCCAACGATTTCATCCTGCGCATTGCGGATGACGAAAGGCAGCCAGCGGCCTGCAGCCTCGCCTTCCACCACCACATCGATATAAGCGCTCACGTCGGCAGCCTTCGGCACCTGTGTATACCAGAGGCGAGACAAAGCATCACCGGCCAACGCAGCGCGCAGGCCGTCAATATGATCGCGTTCCAAGTGCTCCACCGACGCATGCTGGCCTTTCAAGCGCGACACAGTCCGCCATGTTTCGGGGACGAGTTCGGTCGTCATTGCTCAATCCACCAACGTAGCCGGCAACCTGCGGCAATGCACAACACAGCGCTCGATATCGCGGAAATCTTCGATGCCATACCAGAACACCTTCCAATTCTCTTGCTTATAGCAGCCATCGGATTCGGCGTAGTAGAAGATGTTGACTTGGTTGTTGTGCCGCGAACGCCAGAACAACCGTGGATTTTCCTCACGCATCACATGCCATACGGCACGTCCAAGCCCCTCGCCCTGCGCATCGTCCAGTACGGCGAACTTGTCCAGGTAGGTGGCCATGCCATCGTTGAGCAATTGCTCCTGGGTCAGGATCAGCGCGGTGCGATAGTTCTCGCTGACATAGACGCGATGCGGCTGTGTGCGCTCGAAGTAATCGGGCAACAGCTTGCGGCCGAAACTGGATTCGATCAGGCCACGCAGCCGGTCCAGATCGATGCCCTCCCAACTATCGAAACGCAAAACCCGCTCGCCCCGCCGCACCAGCGTGCCGGAGCCGCGGTGAGTGAACAGCTCCTTGGCCAGTTCGGCCGGCTTGGTGATCGATACCGATGACGTCAGCGGCAGCTTGTCCAAGAGCGCCTTGATCTGTTCGATCTTGACCCGCATGCCGCCGTTGATCCACGGCTGCGCCATCAGTTCGTCGTACTCGGTAGACAGGTTGATCGAGTCGAGCACCTTGCCATCCGCGCCCAGCAGACCGCCGGTACCGGTGAGAAAGATGATCTTGTACGGCTGCAGCACCTGTACCAATTCGTTGGCGGCGAAATCGGCGTTGATGTTGAGTATCTGGCCGCCCGCCGTTTCGCCCAGGCTAGCGATCACCGGAATGGAACCGGCATGCAGGCTGGCCTCGATAGGCGCCAGGTTGATGCGATTCACCTCGCCCACCAAACCATAAGTGTCCTTATCGAGATACTCGGCCTCGAACACGCCGGATACGATGGAAGTCGCGCGCGCGCCGGCTTGCTGCAGCGCTTCCACCAGCGCCAAATTTTGCTGCAGGAACACCTTGCGCACGATGGCCAGCACTTCCGGCGTGGTCACTCGCAGACCGTTGACGGTCTGCTTCTCGATGCCGGCCGCGGTCATTTCCTCATCCAACTGCGGGCCGGCGCCATGCACGACGATGGGCGTCAGCCCGACTTCCTGCAGGAAGGCCAACGAGGAAGTCAGCGCCTCCAGATCGTCGCGCAGTACCGCCCCGCCCACTTTGACCACGGCGAAGCGCTTGGCGTCCAGCTGAGAAAAGCGCTTGACGTACTGCGATATCTCTTTCGCGCTGGCCATGCTGGACAGCAAGCGGATGATGGTCTGACGGGTTTGTTTGTGCGATTCCATGTCGGTTGGTTTCTTTCGTCTTGTTGCGTAGGGTGGGTCCCGGCCCACCATTGCCGATCCGCGGAAGGTGGGCCAGGGCCCACTCTATGAATCGGATCAATTCTTGTTTGCCAGTATCCGCACCACGCTATCGGCGTAGCTTTGCAGTTGTTCGAGCGACACCCACTCATCCGCGGTATGCGCCTGCGCGATATCGCCCGGGCCATACACCAGCGCGGTCAGGCCCGCTTGCGAGAACAACGAAGCCTCCGTCCAGAAATCCACCGCGTTGCCGATCGGCAGGCCTAGCTCGTCGGCCAGGTCACGCGCAGCCAGTCGCCGTTCTTCAGCCCGCGCCACGTCGCCGGAAGGCAGCGACGGACCTCGGAAGGTTTCTTCGTACTCGGCCAGCGCATCGGCATTGGCGAAGCCGCGGAACTGCGCGTGCAACGCGTCCATGTCCTGCGAGGGCAACGGACGGAAACCGAACCGCACCTCGGCACTGGGCGCGATCATATTCGCCTTGATGCCGCCTTCGACCCGTCCGATGTTGAAGCGCAAGCCAGTGAGTCCGCCGAATCGCAGATGATGCTGCGCTTGCACGAAATCCAGTGCAGTCGTGCCCCAGCGCATGGCGTTATGCAGCGCACTCAGCGACAACGCGTTCTCGGCTGACGCATGCCCTGCCTGCCCCTTGAAGGCCATACGCACCGCGCTGATGCCGCGGTGCGCCAACACGGCCTGGCCCTGGGTGGGCTCGGCAATGATCGCTTCCTGGAATCCGTGGTCGCGTGCCAGCGCATTCCGGTTCAAAAACGCGGCAATGCAACGCGGATCATTGGCTTCTTCGTCGCTGCTGAACAAGAACGCGGCGTCGCCTTGCGTCACGTGTGCGGCCGCGATCAGGCACGCTGCCGCGCCCTTGATATCGCACGCACCCAACCCGATCGCGCGATCCTGTGTTACTCGCAGTGTCAACGGATCGGCCGTCCAGGCCGGCGACGACGGCACGGTATCAAGATGCACGTTGAACACCCGCTTCGGCTGGCCGCGCACGGCAAACAGCGACACCGCCCCAGCACCATGATCGATCACCTCGACCGCGAAATCCGGTAACTGCGCACGGATGTATTCGAAGATGCCGCCGGTGGTGATCGCCCGCGGCGGATTGCGGGTATCGAAGGACACCAGAGCTTGGAGATGGGGAAGGATTTGATTGAGCATGGCTTGGTTGTTTTCAAAAAAGCGGGAATGGGGAAGCGGGAATGAAACTTGGCGGCGAGCCACAGCAGAATGGGTCGGCTTCAGGTCTTGGAATCTTCCATTCCCCGTTCCCTATTCCCTGTTCCCGCTCTTAGCTCTTTACCCCCCCCGCTTCTGTTCACTTCAGCCCACAACGTCGAACTCATTCCAAACAGCTTGATGAAGCCTTCCGCCTCTTCCACGCCCCAGTCGGCCGATTGCGCGTAAACCGCGCCTTTGGCGTGCAGCAGGTGCGGCGACTTGATGGCGACGGCATCGACGCGGCCACCACGGGTTTCCAGCACCACTTCGCCGTTGACGGTCGCCTGGGAGGATTTCAAGAACGCCTCCAGGTCCGTCTTGATGGGGTCGTGGTAGAAGCCCTCATAGACCACTTCCACCCACTTGCGCGCCACGTCTGGCTTGAAGCGATTCTGCTGCTTGGTCAGCACGGCCTCTTCCAGTGCACGATGCGCGGCGAGCAGTGAGATCAGGCCAGGCGCCTCGTACACGATGCGGCCTTTCAAACCGATGGTGGTGTCGCCGGTGTACATGCCACGGCCAACGCCGTACGGCGCGAACAGGCTGTTCAACTTGGCCAGCAGCTTGGCGCCTTCCATCGGCTGGCCGTCCAGCGATACCGCTTCGCCATTCTTGAAACCGAGCGTGACCTGCAACGCCTGCTCTGGCCATTCGCTGCGCGGCGCGCACCAGCCGCGGGAGCCTTCGCCAGGCGCTTCCCAACGATCGATCTCGCCACCGGACAGCGTCACGCCCAGCAGATTCTCATTGATGGTGTAGCTCTTCTGCTTGGCGCGCACGCCGAAGCCGCGTTCTTCGAGGTATTGCTGTTCGTAGGCGCGGGTCTGCGTGTGTTCTTTCTGGATTTCGCGGATCGGCGCGACGATCTGATAGTCGCCGGAGGCCTTCACCGCCAGGTCGAAACGCACCTGATCGTTGCCCATGCCGGTGCAGCCATGCGCGATGGCCTTTGTTCCCAACTCAGCCGCACGCTTCAACGCCGCGTCGACGATCAAATAGCGATCCGATACCAGCAGCGGATATTGGCCTTGGTAACCCTCGCCCGCCCATACGAACGGCTTGACGAAGCCGTCCCAGATAGCAGGGCCGCCGTCGACCGTGACGTGGCTGGCAGCGCCCAGCTCCGCCGCACGCTGTTCGATGTACGCCCGCTCCTCCGCGTCCACGCCGCCGGTATCGGCGAACACGGTATGCACGGCCCAACCGCGCTCCTGCAGATAGGGAATGCAGAAACTGGTGTCGAGGCCGCCGGAGAAGGCGAGGACGATGTCTTTCTTGGGAGTCATGTGGGGGCTCTCATAGGGTGGGCCCAGGCCCACCATTGGAAGAATGAAACGTGGAGATAGGAAGCGAAGCGATAGAACTAAAACGGTATCGGCGAGATGGCAACGGCGGGCCGGGGCCGCCCTATTTGATCAAGGCCGCCATGATCGCCTTCTGCACATGCAGGCGGTTTTCCGCCTCATTGATAGCAATGCACTGCGGCGAATCCATGACGGCGTCGGTGGCCTTGACGTTGCGGCGCAGCGGCAGGCAGTGGCTGAAGACACCGTTATTGGTCAGCGCCATCTTGGCTTCATCAACGATGAAGTGTTTGTACTGGTCGCGGATGGGTTTTTCCGGCTCCCAGTTGCCGAAGAACGGCAAAGCGCCCCAGCTTTTGGCGTAAACAACATCGGCACCGGCATAGGCGCTATCGATGTCATGGCTAACCGTAAGCGAGCCGCCACTTTCCGCGACGTTCTGCTCAGCCCAGCCCATGTAGCGCTCATCCAGGATGTAGTCCGGCGTGGGGCACAGCAGCGTTACGTCCATGCCCATGCGGGTCGCTATGGTCAGCGCGGAATTGGCCACCGCGGTGTTCAGCGGCTTGGGGTGATAGGTCCACGTCAGCACGTACTTCTTGCCGCGCAAATCCGACGTGCCAAAGTGCTCCTGCAGGGCAAGCGCATGCGCCAGCTCCTGGCAGGGATGGGTGATGGTTTCCATGTTGATCACCGGCACCGGCGAATACTGGGCGAAGCTCTTCAGCACGATGTCTTCGCGATCGACGGCCCAATCGATGAACTTCGGAAACGCGCGCACGCCGATCAGGTCCACGTAGCGGCCCAGCACCCGCGCCACTTCCGCGATGTGCTCCTCGGTATCGCCATCCATGACCGTGCCCAGGTTGAACTCGATGGGCCAAGCGTCCTTGCCCGGCTGCAGCACCACCGCATGGCCGCCCAGCTGGAAGGCGCCCAACTCGAAACTGGTGCGGGTACGCATGGAGGG
Organism: Pseudoxanthomonas sp. UTMC 1351; assembly: GCF_040948865.1. NCBI lineage: Bacteria > Pseudomonadati > Pseudomonadota > Gammaproteobacteria > Lysobacterales > Lysobacteraceae > Pseudoxanthomonas > Pseudoxanthomonas sp. UTMC 1351. The sequence continues at coordinate 95,155 of NZ_JAVGJT010000022.1, forward strand.
ATTAAAGAACACCAACGCGATCGATTTACCCTTGAGCGCGTCGCCCAGCTTGTGCTGCTTGTACAGCGTAGCCTGCGTCAGCAAGGCATCGAGGTCGGAGCGGCTCCAGTCCTGCGTGTTCAAGAAGTGCTTCATGACGTAATGATTCCAAGGCCTTTTGGGGGAGCCTGGTCGTGGATGACCGGACTCTTGCGGAGGGAAATGCGTGCTTCAGAAATACATGTTTCAGAAACGAAAAAACCCAGCCTCAGGCTGGGTTCCGGTGTGACAGGTGAAAACGTCCGGGCGACCCAGCTAGGAGCAGGATTCCGGTCGACGGGCACGCGACGTCATGCTCGAGGCCATCCGGGCGGCGCTGTCAGCATGCATGTGCACGTTCATCTTCATGGGGCCGAATGCTCGCACGTGCTGCGCTGCGGCGCAAGGCTCACGGCGTGACGGCAGCCTGGACCGGCGGCACGTAAGGCGCGACCGACACGCGGATGCGCAGCCGGTTGCCCGGATCTTCAGCCAAACGGGAGCGGTACTTGGTGCCCTTATAGATGTAGTCCACGTCGTAGGCGATGGGACGGCGGAATTCCCGCTCCACCGGTACGACACGGCAATTGGCTTGGATGGGCTCCGACTTCGGCTCCGGCTCCGAACTGTCATCGGAAAACATGCCCCGAATCGAATCCATCATGCGGTTCCAGCGCCCCTCTCCCTCTTTGGCACTTGGGTCGATCTTGGGCGGCGGCGGCAAATCGTCGCACTGCTGTTCGGTGCGGCTGGCCCGCAAGGTCTGGTAAACCGGCTCCACGCTCAATACCTGCGCGTAGTCCAAGCGCACGTTCTCGGCCAGAACCACCCGTTCCTGGGCGGCGGCCTGCGTGGTCAACAGCAGTGCGAGCAGTGCGGAGTAACGAAACAAAGGCGACGGCCGGAGCAAAGGTGGAAGTCCTAGGGCCACAGTTTAGGGCGCGAGGCTTGAGTGGGGCTGAACACCCACCCTGCTCCGCGAGCCGCTGCCGCGCCAAAGCGCCAGCCTGTAGAATCGCGGGGCTTCCCCTCGCCCCAAATCCATGACCCTGCGCCTGCATAACAATCTGACGCGCCGGGTCGAGCCCTTCGCGCCGCTCGACCCCGCCTGCCCCACGATGTATCTCTGCGGGCCGACCGTCTATAACTACGTGCATATCGGCAACGCCCGCGGCCCTGTGGTATTCGGCGTGTTGTCCGCGCTGCTGCGCCGGCGCTACGGAGCGCTGCGATACGCCCGCAACATCACGGACGTGGACGACAAGATCAACGCCGCGGCCAAAGAACAGGGCGTGCCGATTTCGGTCATTACCGACCGCTACGCCGAGGCCTATCGTCAGGACATGGCCGGATTGGGTGTCAGCGGCCGGTTCTCTCCGGATATCGAGCCGGAAGCCACGGCCCATATTCCGCACATCATCGGGATGATCGAACGGCTGATAGAGAATGGCCATGCTTACGCGGCCGAAGGACACGTGCTGTTCGCGGTCGCCACGTTCCCGGATTACGGCAAGCTCTCGCGCCGGGATCCGGATGAAATGCTGGCCGGCGCGCGCGTGGAAGTGGCGCCGTACAAGCGAGATGCCGGCGACTTTGTGCTGTGGAAACCGTCCACCGACGATCTGCCCGGCTGGGATTCGCCTTGGGGCCGCGGCCGGCCTGGCTGGCACATCGAATGCTCGGCGATGATCAGCGCTCATTTCGGTGAAACCATCGATATCCACGCGGGCGGCGTGGACCTGCAATTCCCGCACCACGAAAACGAGATAGCGCAAAGCGAATGCGCGCACGGGGGCAAGATATTCGCGCGCTTCTGGATGCATAACGGCATGCTGAATTTCGGCGGTGCCAAGATGTCCAAGTCGGTGGGCAACATCGAACGCGTGCACGATCTGCTGCAACAGCATCCGCCGGAAGCCCTGCGTTACGCCCTGCTTTCTGCTCATTACCGGCAGCCGCTGGACTGGTCGGACACCTTGATCGAGCAATCCGTGCGTACGTTGGACCGCTTGTACGGCACGTTGCGCGATCTGGCGGATTTGACGGCCGAAGCCACCATTCCGCAAGTTATCGAAGATGCCCTGGACGACGATCTGAACACGCCACAGGCCTTGGCCGAAGTGGCGCGCATCGCAGGCGAAGCCCGCAAGGCTTCCGCCAGCGATAGGCTGCGGCTGAAATCAGAGCTATTGGGTGCGGGTGTGGCACTGGGCTTGCTGCAACAAGATCCCGCGGCCTGGTTCGCCAGAGGTGCGTCAAGCGACGACGATTCCCGCATTCAGGCACTGATCGATGAACGCGCGGTCGCGAAGAAAAGCCGCGACTTCGCCCGCTCCGATGCCATACGGGATCAACTGGCCGCCGAAGGTGTTCTGCTGGAGGACACGCCTCAGGGCGTACGCTGGAAGCGTGGGTAACAGCCCACAAAAGCCAGTTTGTAAGAGGGTGTCGTGGTGAACGCACCAACCACTCAACCTCTCCCCAACCCTCCCCTGCCTTCGCTGGGGAGGGAGCCGAACCAAGAGCACAACGTGACTGAGAATATTTTCCCCCTGGAACCCACCGCTGCTGAAGCACAGCAAGCCATCAAGGAAGAATTCGCTTTCTTCGGCGACTGGTCCGAGCGTTACCAGTATTTGATCGATCTGGGCCGCAAGCTGCCGGCGTTTCCCGAGCAATGGAAGAAGGAAGAGCACCGACTGCTGGGCTGCCAGTCGCTGGTGTGGATCGTCCCGCAAGGTGATGCGCAGCGGCTGGATTTCCATGCCATCAGCGATTCGGCCATCGTCTCCGGCCTGATCTTCCTCGCGCTGCGCGTATATTCCGGCCGCTCCGCCGCTGAGATTCTGGCGACCGATCCAGATTTCATCGCCGATATCGGTTTGGCCAAACATCTCTCGCCGACCCGCAGCAACGGTCTGACCGCCTTGCTGGCCTTCATCCGCGATACCGCGCAAAGCCAGCGTGACTGAAGGCGTTGCCGGCGAGAACACGCTTCTGAAGAGCACGCTTCTGAAGAACACGCTTCCGAAGAACACTCCCTGGAAAGCACGCTCTGGAAAGCACGCCTCTGAATAGCCCACCTCCGGAGAGCTCGCCGCTGCTGCGCACGCAGTTCGCGACGCTGCTGACCTACCGCATCCTGTCCATCCTGTCGTACCAGATAACCTCGGTCACGGTGGGCTGGCACGTTTATGAGCTGACCCGCAATCCGCTGTCGCTGGGCCTGATCGGATTGGCGGAAGTGATTCCGTACTTCTGCTTTGCGCTGTTCGCCGGCTACGCGGTCGACCATTTGCCGCGGCGCAAATTAGGCTTGGCGGCCTGCGTCTGCCTCAGCATCACCGGACTGTTGCTGACCGCAATCTCCGCGGGCTGGCTGCCCAGTCAAAACGTGTGGATGATCTACGCAGCGATCGCCGTTACCGGTGTGGCGCGCGCGTTTCTGACGCCCATCTACAACGCGTTGTTCGCACGCGTGTTGCTGCGCGAACAATTCGCCCGTGGCGCCAGCTTCGGCAGCGTGGCTTTCCAAGCGTCCCTGGTTACCGGTCCGGCTATTGGCGGCGTGTTGGTGGGCTGGGCCGGCAAAACCGCTGCATACTCGACCGCAGCGGCATTGGCGCTGCTGGCCGGCATGGTACTGCTGCGGTTGCGCGTAGCCGAACCGGTCGCCGAGGGCACACGCTCGCCGATATTCACCAGCATCGGCGAAGGTTTGCGCTTCGTCTTCGGCAATCAGATCATCCGGGGTGCACTGGCGCTGGACATGTTCGCCGTGCTGTTCGGTGGCGCGGTGGCGGTACTGCCGGCCTTCATCCAGGAAATCCTGCATTACGGACCGGAAGGCCTGGGCATTCTGCGCGGCGCACCCGCGCTGGGCGCGGTCGCAATGGGTTTGTGGCTGACCCGGCATCCGCCCGGGCAACGGGCCGGCCGCTGGCTGCTGATGGCGGTGGCGGGATTCGGCTTGTGCATCATCGGATTCGGCCTGTCCACGCATTTCTGGCTGTCGGCCACGCTGCTGCTGATGTCGGGCGTGTTCGACAGCGTATCGATGGTGTTGCGCTCGACCATCCTGCAGCTGGCGACGCCGGACCATATGCGTGGCCGCGTGTCGTCGATCAACGGCATCTTCATCGGCTCATCGAACGAGTTGGGCGCGTTCTATTGCGGATCGATGGCGCGGCTGCTCGGCCTGGTGCCGGCGGTGGTGCTGGGCGGCTTCATGACGTTGGGTGTTGTTGGCGTCACCACGTGGAAGGCACCGGCGCTGCGCAGGTTGAATATCAAGGACTTGCATTGACCGACCTTGTAGAGCGGAGCTGCGCCCCGCGATAGCATCGAGTCAATAGCAATAATGCCGTCGCAACGGCGAGCGATAACGAATAGCTCGTAGATCGCAAGTCGGCTCGCGCGCGATCAGCGGAGCAAGCTCTACGAAAAACACACCGCATCCCTCAGGATACGAGCACCTAAAAAAACCCCGCACTCGGCGGGGTTTTTCGAACACAAGCAAAGCGGCCGTTTAGTCGCCCTGCTGCTTCTGCATGTGTTCCCAGCGCTCCTGCGCATCGATGGTGCGTTCGGCGGTCAGGCGCGCTTCCAGGCGCTCCAGGCCGATCTCTTCACCGGTATCTACGCAATACCCATAGTCGCCCGCATCCAGGCGCTTGAGCGTGCTGTCGATCTTGCCGATCAGCTTGCGATAGCGATCGCGGGTGCGCAGTTCGAGCGAATTTTCGGTTTCGCGGGTAGCGCGCTCGGCTTCATCGCCGATGTCGCGCACTTCGTCTTTCAGGTTTTCGATGGTCTGCTTGGATTCTTCCACCAGATCGGCGCGCCAATCGAGCAACCGCTTGCGGAAGTACTCCAGCTGTAGCGGGCTCATGTACTCCTCTTCCACCGAAGGCTTGTAACCCGGAGGAATGATGGGGCGGCCGGTGGTTTCATCTGTCTTGTACGGCACTTCCTTGACCTTGCCGCGCACCACCGGCGCGCTGGGTCTTGCGGCGACCGCGACGGCGACTTTGCCGACGGGACGCGGAATGGGGGCTTGCTTGGCAATCACGGGAGTGGCAGCAGGAGCGTTTTTAGCGGATTTCGTGGGGGTTTTCGAGACGGGCACTGGCTTCTGTGGGGACGGAGCCTTGGCAACGGGCTCTGGTGCCGCCTTCGCTGCAGCTTTAGGGGCTACAGGCGCTTGGACATGAGAGGACGCTGCCTTGGGGGGAGCAGATTTGGCCGGAGCCGGCTTGACGGCCGGTTTCGGTACGGGTTTTGCGGCCGGCTTGGCAGCAGCCTTCGGCGCAGCCTTTGTAGATGGCTGGGTTGCCGGTTTGCTGGCTGGCTTCTTCGCCACCGGCTTGGCAGCGGGCTTCTGGGCCGCGGCCTTGCTCACAGCAGGTTTCTTGGCGACAACCGCTTTGCCTGCTGCGGGCTTCTTGGCGGCGACCGGTTTGGCCGTCGTCTTCTTGGCAGCCGGTTTTGCGACCGGCTTTTTGGCAGCAGCCTTCTTCACGACAGGCTTCTTGGCGGAGGTCTGGGCGGGTTTCTTGGCGGCCTTGACGGCCTTCTTCGCAGGTTTTTTTGCAGCCACGAACAGCGCTTCCTTGTTCTTCCCGATAACCGGGAAAGCGCGACTTTATAGCCTACCCAGCGAGCAGCGGCAAGCTAGTGCTTGTTTATCGTCACTGGGTTGAGTCACGTTGGTTCCCGCTTGCCCGGGAGTTTGGCCAGGTATTAGCGGCGTCCCCC
>NZ_JAVGJT010000023.1:0-26491 GCF_040948865.1 Pseudoxanthomonas sp. UTMC 1351
CGCTCCTACAAGGGCAAACTCCTTGACAGGCGGGGAAGCAACCCGGAGAGCCTGCCCCGTACTTGATACGGAAGCCCCAACCCAATGGCGGCAACAAGCCCTAACATGCGTATCATTGCCTGATGATTGGCCGCGCACTCATTGCTGTCCTGCGGATATACAAGCGTTTCATCAGCCCTTTGCTGGGTCCGCGCTGCCGTTTCGCCCCCTCTTGCTCGGAATACGCGATGGAAGCCATCGCCCGGTTCGGTCCGATGAAAGGTGGCTGGCTGGCCCTGCGCCGGATCGGCCGCTGTCATCCGCTTCACGCCGGCGGACACGACCCGGTACCCGAGAAATCCGCCTCCACTCCACCGACAGGGAACCTGTGATGCCCGCTTCCGGTACCGTGATAGTCAACGCCCGCCTGGTCAATGAAGGCCGCGAGTTCGAGGGCGACCTTCGTTTCGAGAATGGCCGCATCACCCGGATCGCTTCCGAGATCAGGCCGCGCGCCGACGACAAGGTGATCGAAGCCGGCGGTCGCTGGCTGTTGCCGGGCATGATCGACGACCAGGTGCATTTCCGTGAACCGGGCATGCCGCACAAGGGCGACATTGCCACGGAATCGGCCGCGGCCGTTGCGGGTGGGCTGACCACCTTCATGGATATGCCCAACACCAGTCCGCCAACCCTGAACGCGGAAGCACTGGCAGACAAATACCAGCGGGCCAAAGGCCGCGCGTGGGGCAACTACGGCTTCTACCTGGGTGCCAGCAACGACAATCTGGCCGATGTGCGCACTCTGGATCCCAAAACCGCACCCGGCATCAAGGTGTTCATGGGCGCCTCCACCGGCAACATGCTGGTCGACAATCCCGAAACGCTGGACGCGATCTTCCGCGAAGCGCCCACTCCGATCATCACTCACTGCGAAGACACGCCCATCATCGATGCCAACATGGCGGCGTTCCAGGCCCGCTACGGTGACGCCCTGAGCGCCGAGCAGCACCCCGACATCCGCAGCCGTGAAGCCTGTATCAAGTCAACACGGTTGGCACTGTCGCTGGCGCGCAAGCACGGCACCCGCCTGCATGTGCTGCATATCTCCACTGCCGACGAACTGGCGCTGTTCATTCCCGGGCCGCTGGTGCATTCCGACGGCGCCCGCAAGCGCATCACGGCCGAAACCTGCGTTCATTTCCTCCGCTTCGACCGCGGCGATTACGCGCGGTTGGGCAACTTGATCAAATGCAACCCGGCCATCAAGGACGCCAGTGACCGCGAGGCGCTGATCAAGGCACTGGCCGACGATGTGATCGATGTGCTGGCGACCGATCACGCGCCGCATACCTGGGAAGAAAAATCAAAGCCCTATGCACAGGCGCCGTCCGGGCTGCCGCTGGTGCAGTACGCATTGGTGGCTGCGCTGGAGCTGGTGCACGAGCAGAAGCTCACTGCGGCGCAGATCGTCAACAAGTTCGCGCACGCGCCGGCGCAGCTGTTCGACGTGAAGGAACGTGGCTTTCTACGCGAAGGCTACTGGGCCGATCTGGTACTGGTCGATGACGAAGCTTTCACGGTGCAGCGCGAGGACGTACTGTCCAAGTGCGGCTGGTCGCCTTTCGAGGGAACGACCTTCCGGTCGCGGATCGGGGCGACGTGGGTCAACGGCCGCATGGTATGGAATGGCAATCATCTGGTTGGCACGCCCGGCGGTCAAAGGCTGGAGTTCGACCGGTGAAGGCTGCGGCGCTGTCAGCGCTGCTTGTTTCGTGCTTCATCGTCGCCTCTGCAACGCCTGCCAAGGCGCAGCAGGTGTCTGCTCCCATTGCAGATGAGCGGGTCGTGTTTCCCTCTCAGGCGTCGCAAGGCGCCATGGTGCTGGGAAAGGTGCCTGCAGGCAGCGATGTGCGCTACGGCGGCCGTACGCTGCGCACGACTTCATATGGAACGGTTGCACTAGGCGTTGGCCGGGACGAGAAAGGACCGCTGCAGGTGAATGTCGCACTGCCTTCCGGTCGGCATGAAACCGTCTCCATCCAAGTTACTCCACGCGATTGGCCTACGGAGTACGTCAAGGGCGTGCCTCCCAAGACGGTAAACCCTCCGCCGGAGATCGCCGAACGGATCAGGCGCGAACAAGCATTGGTGACCGCCGCGCGCGTCCGCGACGACGCCCGCGCTGATTTCGCCCAGGCGTTCCAGTGGCCGGTTCAGGGACGCATCAGCGGCCGCTTCGGCAATGCGCGCGTCTACAACGGTCAACCCGGCGCGGGCCATTCCGGCATGGACATCGCCGCGCCTGCCGGCACCCCGGTCAAGGCGCCGGCAGCCGGCGTGGTGACGTTCGCTTCGCCGAATCTCTATTTAACCGGCGGGACGCTGCTGCTGGACCACGGCCATGGCATCAGCTCCAACTTCCTGCATTTGTCGCGTATCGACGTGAAGGTGGGTGATCGCGTTGAACAGGGCCAGGTGATCGGTGCGGTGGGTGCTACCGGGCGGGCTACTGGGCCGCATTTGCATTGGGGGATGAATTGGTTCGACGTGCGTATTGATCCGCTGCTGGTACTTGAACGCGGGCAATAGGTTCCAGATCGTTCACCTATGTCACGCTGCGGCGCGTTCTTCATCCTGCCCACCAGAGGGCGCTATCGCGGCGCGGTTCGATGTGCGCATCGACCCGCTATTGGTCCTCGAACGCGGACACTAAATCTTTCCTTGTGGGAGCGACGTGAGTCGCGACGTTGATGTCTCCGGTCGCGACTCACGTCGCTCCCACAAGGACGCTAACCAAGATAGAAGCAGCGGAGCAAGCTCCGCTCTACGCGCTTCTCAAGCATTGCTGCCGCTAACGCGGGCCACCGCGTCATGCGGATGCAGACTTTCATAGTGCGCGACCGTAGCGTCGTAGCGGGCGATGCGCGGGTCGCTGGCGAGCACCGAGGCGACACGGCGAGCGGCGTCTTCACAGAACATCAGGTTCTCGGCGTTGAGCCGCGCGAAGGCTTGCTCGTCCACTCGCTTGACCGCCGTTTGCACGGGTGTCGCCAGGACGGTTTCCAACGCATCGATCAGCGCCACCAGCGGCAATTCGTCGAACTGCGGCCTCAGCTCCACCCGCACCGACGCGCGGCTACGCTGCGCATGCGGCGTAGCGGCCAGGCCGCGTTCGGAGGCCAGCCAGTCGTGAATGACATTGATCGCCAGCGGATGCGCGGCTGCGAAGTCCTGCGCGAAACGCTCCGCGTTGGCTTGCCGTGATAACGCGGCCGACGCCGGACAGGTGCTGGAGTACTCGACCGAGAACGAAAGCGCCAGGTGCAGATGCCCTTCCGCCAACGTGGCTTCGATTTCCACCGGATAACGCTTCCAGCCGCTGAAGTCGCTTTCCAACGCACGCCGTTGCAGCAGCGCTTCATAGCGGACCTTCAGCCGCGCTTGTGAAGCCAATCCTTCTTGGGAATCCACACTGCCCTGCAGGAGGTGACGCAGACCGGCTGGTGTGATGGCTTCGCGCGCCAAGCCTTCCTGCAGCTGCAGGTACAGGCGCGACATGTGGATGCCCCGCGCATCGGGGTTGGTCAGATCGACAAACAAGTCAATGCTTGCGGCCACCTGCAGCTGACCGCCCGCACCATCGGAGATGCGCACGGGCAACGCGATACCTTCCATGCCAACCCAGTCCAGTGGACGCGCCAGCGGCACGCTTTGGTGAGCGACATCGGGCAGTTCGGCGCGTGGCGCCAGTGGTAGAGAGGAGGACATCGGGGTACGCAGGGAAGAAGACCCGGCCATTGTACTCTTGGCCCTGAATCCCTAGATGAAACAGTCCGTTACAGCAACTCCATACGGCTATCGCGGCGATAGCCAGCGCCGACCGGCACCTTCAACCGCCCCGCGCTGCGCGCCAAGCGTTGAACAAGAGCACGGCAGGAGAAGGCATGGGTGCAGCCTCGCCTAACTTGGCAAAACGGCGTAAACGGCCGCGCGCCATGGCTGACAGCAAGCGCCGCTCGCGCCCGCCCTGTCGTTCCGGCCAGTGCCGCAGCAGGATTTCGGCCCATTGGCGCGATTGCGCCCGCAGGTCGCCTGCTTCCGCCACCTTTTGCTCCCGCAACGGCAGCGCCGCGGTGCCAGCTTCGGCCAAACGGGTTGCGAGCATCTGCGCGGTAATGGCTTCCGCCAATAAGGCAGACGCCGGTGCGGTGAACAGCGCCGCTTCCGCCACCGCCACGGCCTCGCCGAAGCTCTGCAAGCCGGCGAATGCCGCGGTGGCATCGGCGGGACGATCACGGGCCGCGATCAGCTGCGGCAACGTTTCCGCCAAAGCCGCCCACGGTGCGGGCTGCGGTTCCAGCACCCGTCCCAGTGGATGCCGCGAACGCTGGCGCGACCAATCGCGCAGTTCTTCGCCCCACCACGCCAATTTGGCATCGGCCGGCAGCGGATCACCCGAGATGTTCATGATGTCCTCGAACTCCTGCAGCAGCGCGAACCATGCGACCGCGACGGGGCGGCGCGCCAGCGGCACGAATACTTCCGCCATCTGCCATTCCGGCCAGCGCGCGCGCCATTTGTCGAGGAAGCTGTCTAGGGCGGTGGAATCGGACATGTGGACATGCGAAATCGCGTACGTGTGGGAGCGACGTGAGTCGCGACAGGGAGAATTGGGAAACCGCAGGCCATGAATCGGTAGAGAAGGCGGATTGTTAGCCCTAACGTGGCGACGCGTTTAGTGTCATGCACGCTGATGCTATACGGTCGCGACTTACGTCGCTCCCACAGTGACGCTATAGCATGGCCAAGCCGCTGGCTCGATCAGGTCATGCGGTAATTCGTACAACGCGTCGGCGCCCCACTCCGCGGGATGCTCGCCGGCTTGGCGATAGCCCCACAGCGCGGCGATGGATGGCATGCCAGCCGCGCGTGCGGCGATGATGTCGCGCTCGTCATCGCCCACATACACGCAATCTTCGACCGCAATCCCGATGCGTTGTGCTGCTACTTGCAATGGCAGCGGATGAGGCTTTTTTTCGGCCAACGTATCGCCGCCTATCAATACCGTGCAGCGGGTTTCCCAGCCGAGTTGCGGCAAGATATCGCGCGCCAGGTACTCGGGCTTGTTGGTGACGATGCCCCAAAGCGAGCCGGCGTCTTCCAACGCCGACAGCATGGTGTCCACGCCATCGAATAGCCGGCTATGCCGGCCGAGCTCCTGCCGATAGATTTCCAGGAATTCGGGCACCAGCACTTCGCGCTGCGCCGGTTCCAAATGCGGGAACGCAATCGCCAGCATGGCGCGAGAGCCTTTCGAAACATGCGGCCGCAACTCAGCCAGCGACACAGCGGCCAAGCCGCGTTCGTCGCGCATCCGGTTGGCGGTCACCAGCATGTCCGGCGCGCTGTCCAACAGCGTGCCGTCCAGGTCGAACAACGCGGCGCGGGGAAATTTGCCCAGCATCCGCTTCTCCACTTCCTTATTCCCCATTACCTGTTCCCTGCTTGACCGCGCAGGCCAGGTAATTCACATCGGTACGGCCGATCAGGCGGGCGCCATTGCGCCAGGGCTCGTATGCCAGTCCGCTGACATCTTCCAACTGCAAATCCGCGCCGCGCAGCCATGCTGCCAGCTCGGCCGGCTTGATGAAATCCTGATAATGATGAGTGCCTTTGGGCAGCAGACGCGCAACGTACTCGGCGCCGACGATGGCCAGCGCGAACGCGGCGGGCGTGCGGTTGAGCGTGGACAAGAACAAGCGCCCCCCCGGCTTCAGCAGCGTGGCGCAAGCCGTGATGATCGCCGCCGGATCCGGCACGTGCTCCAGCATCTCCATGCAGGTGATGGCGTCGAAACTGGCAGGCCGTTCTTCCGCCAGCGCTTCCACCGACTGCAAGCGATAGTCCACCTGCACGCCCGATTCCAATCGGTGCAACTTGGCTACTTTGATAAGTTCCGGCGCCAGGTCAATGGCGGTTACCGCTGCTCCTTCCTGCGCCAGGGCTTCGCTGAGCAATCCGCCACCACAGCCAACATCCAGCACCTGCGCTCCCGCCAACACCGCGCGTCGCCGCACATAGTCCAGCCGAACGGGATTCAGCGCGTGCAGTGCCTTCTGCGGGCCTTGTTCGTCCCACCAGCGATTGGCGAGCGCACCGAATTTGTCGAGCTCGGCTTGGTCGAAATTGTCTGGGGCGCGTGAAGAGGAAGTATTCATGCCATTCATGCGAAATCGGAGGGGTCCAGCTTACGCTGGAAACGCTTTTTTAACAGCCGAATGGCTGGTCATGACGGGCTCACGCACTTAGTAAGAAGAGTGCTAGCCGCGAATCGTGCGGATACGCGCGCGCCATTGCCTGGCGTTGGCGACCAGCGCATCTACGTCGATATCGATCAGCTCACGCTGGATCATTCGCGGCCTGCCCGCGATCCACACATCGGTCACCTGCTGGCGTCCGGTGGCATAGACCAGTTGCGAGATCACGTGGTGCAGCGGCTGTGTTTCCAGTGCCGACAGATCCACGCAGGCCAGGTCGGCCTGCTTGCCGATTTCGATCGAGCCGATCCTGTCGCCGAAGCCCAGCGCCTTGGCGCCGCCGAGCGTCGCGGCGCGCAGCGCAGTGGGGGCGTCCAACGCGGTGGCATCGTTGGCCACGGCCTTGGCCAGCAGCGCCGCGGTACGGGTTTCGCTGAACATGTCCAGGTCGTTGTTGCTGGCGCAGCCATCGGTGCCGATGGCCAGATTGACGCCCGCGCGTTGCAAAGCACAGGCAGGGCAAAAACCGGAAGCCAGCTTCAGATTGGATTCGGGGCAATGCACGACCGACACACCGCGCTCGGCGCACAGATGGATCTCCGCCTCGATGACCTGGGTCATGTGCACGGCGATCAGACGGTCGTTGACCAGTCCCAATCTGTCCAGTCGTGCCAACGGGCGCTGACCGTACTGCTTCAGCGAATCCGCGATTTCCTGCACGGTTTCATGCGTATGCAGATGCACCGGCACATCCAGTTGGTCCGACAGCATGCGCACGCGTTCGAAGTTGGCGTCGCTCACCGTATACGGCGCATGCGGAGCGAACGCGGTGCCGATCAGGTCATCGCCGCGCCATTGATCGTGTACTTCACCGGCGCGATCGAAATACTCATCCGAGCTGCTCGCCCATGCGGTGGGAAAATCGATCACCGGCAAGCCGACCAACGCACGAAAGCCGTGGCGCTTGTAGACCGCCGCCTGTACATCCGGGAAGAAATAGTTTTCGCTGGCGCAGGTGGTGCCGCCGCGCAGCATTTCGGCAATGGCCAACGCCATGCCATCGGCGACGAACTCCGGACCGATCACCGCCGCTTCCACCGGCCAGATGTGCTGCTGCAGCCATTCCATCAATGGCAGATCATCGGCAACGCCGCGCAACAGCGTCATCGGGTTGTGCGTGTGGGCGTTGACCAAGCCAGGAATCAGCACCGCATCTGGGCGCGAGACGACGCGTGCCGCGTCGAAGTACTGGCGCGCTTCAGGTATCGGCAGCACGGCGACGATTTCGCCACCGCGCACTGCCACGGCATGGTCTTCGAGCACCACGCCGTGCGGCACCACCGGCACCACGAAACCGGCTTCGATCAACAGGTCGCAGGCTTCACGGATGCGTTCGGTCATGCGTGCCTCTGACATGTATGCGTCAAATTCCAAAACCCAGGGTGTACGTCAGGCCGAAAGCACCGGCGCCGAACAGCAACCAGCACAACAGCATCAGCGCCAGCGCGCGCCCATAGCTCAGCCGCGGCACGCTGGGGAACAGCTTGGGCAGCGTGAAGTTCCAGCACAGCATCACGACCAGGCCGGCGAGCAATACGCCCACCGCCCAGCCGATCAGATAGGTGACGTAGGGATTCATCGGACGAACGGCTTCATCACTTGACGCGGCTGACGTATTCGCCGGTACGGGTATCGACCTTGATGATTTCGTCCTGGCCCACGAATAGCGGCACGCGCACCACCGCGCCTGTTTCCAGCGTGGCCGGCTTGCCGCCGCCGCCTGAGGTGTCGCCACGGACGCCTGGGTCGGTTTCGGTAATTTTCAGCTCGACGAAGTTCGGTGGCTGGACCGCGATCGGGGTGCCATTCCACAGCGTCACCACGCAGGCTTCCTCGCCCTTCAGGTACTTTTCGGCACCGCTCATGCCGGCCTTGTCGGCCTGGACCTGCTCGAAGGATTCCGGCTGCATGAAATGCCAGTACTCGCCGTCCGAGTACAGGTACTGCATGTCGGTGTCCACCACGTCGGCTGCCTCGAGCGAGTCGGTGGCCTTCATGGTCAGTTCGACGACGCGGCCTGACTTGATGAAGCGGTACTTCACGCGGGTGAATGCCTGGCCCTTGCCCGGCTTGACGTATTCGGTGTCAGTGATGACCGCTGGTTCACTGTTGACCAGGATCTTCATCCCGTTCTTGACGTCGTTCATGCCGTAACTGGCCATGCATGTGCTCCTGGAGGTAAAGGCAAACCCGCCGCTGGATAGTGCCAGTGTCGGCCTGCCGGATAGAATGGGAAGCCCGCCGCGACCGGCGGGTGTTTCAGACCTGACATGATAACCGCTGCCCCCAGCCCTATACAGCCTGCCGCCCTGCAACCGCCGCGTTGGCAACACGCGTGGCGCGAGGCCGTGCGCGATCCGGGCGAATTGCTGTCGCTGCTGGGTCTGGACGGTTTGGCTGCCAAGGTCTCCGCCGAGGCGGCCGCCCAGTTCCCGCTGCGCGTGCCACGTGGCTTTATTGCCCGGATGCGCCACGGCGATCCGGACGATCCTTTGTTGCGCCAGGTATTGCCGCTGGACGATGAAATGCGCCGGGTACCCGGCTTCGGCCTGGATGCGGTAGGCGACAGTGCCGCGCGCGCGGGCACCGGCGTGATCCAGAAATACCAGGGCCGGTCATTGTTGGTGACGACCGGCAGCTGCGCCGTGCATTGTCGTTACTGCTTCCGCCGGCACTTCCCGTACGCGGAAGAAACCGCAGCCCGTGATGGCTGGCATGAAGCCATCGCGTTGATCCGTGCCGATTCCAGCATCGACGAAGTACTGCTGTCCGGGGGCGATCCTTTATCGCTGGCGACTTCCAAACTGGCCGAACTGACCGATGCTCTGGCTAGCGTCCCACACTTGAAGCGCCTTCGCGTCCACAGCCGTTTGCCGGTGGTGCTGCCTGAGCGCGTCGACGATGCCTTGGTGGACTGGCTGGCGGCCCTGCCCTGGCCGGTCGCCTTCGTAATCCACGCCAACCATGCCAACGAGTTCGACGCCTCGGTCGATGCCGCGCTGTCGCGGCTGCGCCAAGCCGGGGTGCAACTGCTCAACCAGGCCGTTCTGCTGCGCGGCGTCAACGACACTGTGAGCGCCCTGGCCGACCTGAGCGAGCGCAGCTTCGCTGCCGGCGTACTGCCTTATTACCTGCACCAGTTGGACCGAGTGGCCGGCGTGGCCCATTTCGAAGTCGATGACACCCGGGCATTGGCCCTGCACGCTGCACTGGCGGCACGGTTGTCCGGTTATCTGGTACCCCGGCTGGTGCGGGAAGTCCCTGGCGATACGGGCAAACGACCGCTTTGAGGGTGGGGAAGTCGCGTGCGGCGCACACTGGAAAGGGGAAAGTTGGGCGCTACGCGCCCTGCCAAGTCAGGCCACGGTCCTCTCAGGCCGCGCAGCGGCCGACTTCACCATTAACAGCGTGTCCCGCACGCGACTTCCCCGCTTTTTGGGACCGCCGCAATGGACGCTTTCCCGCCCATCGTGTATTAAACGCGCTCACCAGGCGGAAGCGTTGCATGCAGATCGGTAAAGACACCACCCTTCGATTGATGATCGTCGACGACAGCGGCGAAGACGCGGAAGCGGTCGTCAGCGCATTGCGTAATGGCGGTATCGCCGTGCGACCCTTGCGACCACTGGATGCCGACGAATTGAACCAGATGGTGGCGGCGCAGCCGATGGACCTGGTGCTCGCTTCACGCTCGGCCAAGGCCATTCCGTTGTCCACGGTGCTGGCGCAGGTCGATGCCAGCGGCAAGGACATCCCGGTCATTGTGTTGGCCGACGCCATCGTCGAAGCCGACCTGGTAGCCGACTTGGCCAGCGGCGCGCGCGCGGTGGCACTGCGCGGCCACAACGAACACCTGCTGAACGTTCTGCGCACCGAATGGACGGACCTGGACGCGCGCCGGGCGCTGCGCCGGCTGGAAGGCCAGCTGCGCGAAACCGAGCGCCGCTGCGATGCTCTGATCGCCTCCTCGCGCGATCCCATCGCCTATATCCACGAAGGCATGCACATCCGCGCCAACGAGGCGTATCTGGAAATGTTCGGCTTCGAATCCTTCGACGATGTCGAAGGACTATCGCTTCTGGATCTGGTCGGACCTCAGTACGTCAACGATTTCAAAGCGCTACTGAAGAAACTGGGCAAAGGCGAAGCGACGCCGCCACGTTTCGAACTGGAAGCGCGCAGCCTGGACGGCGAGTCCTTTCCGGCGACGCTGGAATTCGCCACCGCCAGCTACGAGGGCGAATCCTGCGTGCAGGTGGTGTTCCGCCGCCGCGAAGAATTCGACCCGGAACTGGCCCGCGAGGTGGAAGACCTGCGCCAGCGCGACATGGTTACCGGCCTGCTCAACCGCCCGACTTTTCTGCGTGAACTGGAAGACGCGGTCAGCCAGGTGGCTCGCGGTGAAAACCAGTTCGCCCTGCTGCTGGTCGAACCTGACCACTACCAACGCCTGCTGCAGGATATCGGCATCGATTCGGCCGATGATTTCGTCGCGGCGCTGGCGGCGCGGCTGAACGAGAAACTGGAAAAAGGCACCATTGCCGCCCGCTTCGGCGAGCGTACCCTCGCCGTATTGCTGCAAGGCAACCACGCGCATACGGCAGCACTGGCTGAAAAGCTCCGCGCTGCTTTCGCATCGCACGTAGTCAATGTCGGCGAACGCTCCGCTTCGGTCACCACCAGCATCGGCGGCGTGCAGATCGGCGAGAAAATCGCCAGCGTTGGCCAAGTGCTGACGCGCGCCACCGACAGCCTGCATGCAGCCACCCACCTGGGCGGCAACCGCTTCGAGATATTCGACCCTGGCGCGGTGGACCGCGCCGAAGAAGAACGCGTACAGAACTGGATCGACCGCTTGAAGAAAGCCTTGTCCGATGGCGGCTTTCTGCTGCATTACCAGCCGGTGGTCAGCCTGCAGGGCGAGGCTGGCGAGGTTTACGAGGCATTGCTGCGGCTGGAGTCCGGCGGCGAGCTGGTGACGCCGCAGTCGTTCATTGGCATTGCCGAGGAACATGGCTTGCTTGACGCGATCGACCGCTGGGTGGTCAAGCGCGCCATCGAAGTATTGGCCGAACGCAAGCGCGCCGGGCACACCACCCGACTGATCGTGAAAGTCAGTCCGGCTTCCTTCGCCGATGACCAACTGCTGCAACTCATTGCACAACAACTGGCCGCGCACGACGTCACCGGCGACTGCCTGTGGCTGCAAACGCCTGAAGCGAAGGTATTCACGCATTTGCGCCAGGCGCAGACGTTCCAGGCCGGCGCTTCCAGATTGGGCTGCCAAGTAGGCCTGGAGCATTTCGGCGCGGGCCTGGATTCATTCCAGCTGCTGTCGCACTTCCAGCCGACCTTCCTCAAGGTGGACCGGGTTTTCACCGAGGAACTGTCGAAAACGCCCGAACATCAGCAGAAGATCCGCGAGATCGCCGAGCGCGCGCAAGCGCTGGGCATATTGACGGTGGCCGAACACGTGCAGGACGCTGCCACCATGGCTTTCCTGTTCTCGGCCAGCGTCGATTATGTGCAAGGCAACTTCCTGGCTACTTCCGGGCCAGCAATGAACTACGACTTCAGCTGATGGCTCGATAGGATTTGCGGTCTCTCGGCGTTGTAGCGCGCGCTGTGCGCACGGCCTTTTCATCTCTCCGGATAGCACGCACAGCGCACGCTACATGCCAGAACAAGAAAAGCCCGCGAATGCGGGCTTTTCTTGTAAAGAGGCGAATCAGGCTGTCAGGCCATTGCCACCTGCGCGCCACGTAGCGCGGCGATGCGCTGCTCCAGCGGCGGATGGCTCAGGAACAACTTCCTCAAACCCTGGCCGATGCCTCCGGCGATACCAAAAGCTTCCACCTGCGCAGGCAATGTGCTCGGCTTCTGGTTGGTCGCCAGGCGCTCCAGCGCGGCGATCATCTTGTGGCGTCCCGCCAAGTGAGCGCCACCCGCGTCGGCACGGAACTCGCGATGGCGCGAGAACCACATCGCGATCATCGTGGCGAACAGCCCGAACACCACTTCCAGCACCATCACAATAAGAAAATACGCCAAGCCCGGGCCCCGATCGCCTTCGCGGTTACCGGACAGGTAGCTGTCGATGATGCCGCCGACCACACGCGCCAGCACGATCACGAAGGTATTCAGTACGCCCTGCACCAGCGCCATGGTCACCATGTCGCCGTTGGCCACGTGACTAACTTCGTGCGCCAACACCGCCTCGGCTTCATCGCGGCTCATCGAGCGCAACAACCCTGTCGAAACGGCAACCAACGCCTTGTTGCGATTGGCGCCGGTGGCGAAGGCGTTGATTTCCGGTGCGTCGTATACCGCCACTTCCGGCATGCCGATGCCGGCGGCCTGCGCCTGGCGCTGCACGGTGGTCACCAGCCAGCGTTCGGCCTCGTTGCGCGGTTGTTCGATCACTTGTGCGCCGGTGGCGCGCTTGGCCATGGTCTTGGAGAGCAGCAGCGAAATGAAGGAGCCACCGAAGCCGAAAATGGCCGCGATCACCAGCAAGCCACTCATCTGCCCGGGGTGCACGCCCAACACCGACATCACGATGCCCGCCAACACCAGCACCGCCAGGTTGGTGGCAAGGAAAAGGGCGATACGGTTGAACACAACAAACCTCCACAAAAGGATTGATATAGATTTCCTCGCTTTAACTGCGGTTGCACTGGGTAGAATTCAAGCGAATCGCTGAGCGACTATTCAGCTTCCAGAGCCGCCCCACGCCATGTCCGAACCAGCACCGTATCGCGGCCGATTCGCACCCTCGCCTACCGGCTCCTTGCATTTCGGTTCGCTGCTGGCCGCATTCGGCAGTTGGCTGTTGGCGCGCCGCGCTGGCGGCGAATGGTGGGTGCGAGTGGAAGATCTTGATCCGCCGCGGGAAGTTCCCGGCGCCGCGGAGTCACAACTGAAAACGTTGGCCGCATTCGGGCTGGAATCCGATGGACCGGTGCTATGGCAGAGTCAGCGCCATGCGGCTTATCAGCAGGCCCTGGACGAACTACTGACCAGCGGCGATGCATTCGTCTGCCATTGCAGCCGTAGTGATCTGGCGGCTACCGGGGGAATCCATCGCCAATGCGTCGCACGCCGCGAACGGTCCGATCCGGCTATCCGCCTGCGCGTACCGGATGGCACGGTGGTGGACTTCACCGATGGATTGCAAGGCAAGGTAAGCCAGGACGTGGCCGTGGTGGTGGGCGATTTCGTGCTCAAGCGCGCCGACGGCTATTGGGCGTATCAGCTGGCCGTGGTGGTGGACGATGCCGCCCAAGGCGTCACCGATGTGGTGCGCGGTGCCGACCTGCTGGACTCCACTGCCCGGCAGATTCTGCTGCAACGCGCGCTCGGCCTGCACACGCCACGTTATCTGCATTTGCCGCTGATCCTGGATGCACACGGTCAGAAGCTGTCCAAGTCGACAGCGGCATTGCCGGTGGACGCGAAAGATCCGCTGCCCGCCATCAGGCTGGCGTGGCAGGCGCTAGGACAAGACATCGAAGCGCTGACAACGCATCAGGCAATCAAGCCTGCGTTGGCAGCCGCCCTGACCAATTTCGATCCGCAGGCGCTTCCCAAAGTACCGTCGATCGGACTCGCTGCACTGCACAACAAATCTACCGCGAACGCTGACTAGAATCGGATCGTCGCCTCCCCCTCGGCGGATTCGGAGAATTCCCACATGACATCACGCGTTGCCCTGGTCACAGGCGGCACCGGAGGCATCGGTACCGCCATCTGCAAAAAGCTGGCCGATATGGGCCACAAGGTAGCTACCAACTATCGCAACGAAGAAAAAGCACAGGCCTGGAAGACGCAGATGCAGGCCGACGGCTACCCGATCACCCTGGTCAAGGGTGATGTGACCTCGCCCGAAGACGCCGAAACCATCGTCCGCACCATCGAGCAGCAGCTCGGTCCGGTCGACATCCTGATCAACAATGCCGGCATCACCCGCGACACCACTTTTCATCGCATGACGTCGCAGCAATGGGGCGAGGTGGTCAACACCAATCTCAACTCGGTGTTCAACATGACCCGTCCGGTCATCGAAGGCATGCGCGAGCGCAAATGGGGCCGGATCATCCAGATCAGCTCCATCAACGGCTTGAAAGGCCAGTACGGCCAGGCCAACTACGCCGCAGCCAAGGCCGGCATGCATGGCTTCACGATTTCGCTGGCGCGCGAAAACGCCAAGCTGGGCATCACCGTCAATACGGTTTCGCCGGGCTACGTGGCCACCGACATGGTGATGGCAGTGCCGGAGGAAGTCCGCGCCAAGATCGCCGCCGACATTCCCACTGGCCGCCTGGGCAAGCCCGAGGAAATCGCCTACGCGGTTGCCTTCCTGGTGGATGACCAGGCAGCCTGGATCACCGGCTCCAACCTGGATATCAACGGCGGCCACCACATGGGCTGGTAAACGGCAAACGAAGGCGTGGGTGCGTGGGATCATGGTGCCGCCCATGAAACCCGCACTCCGCGCGCTCGCTGCTCCCATTTCCGCCCAGATTCGTCGCTGGGTCCTGAGCGCATTCCCGCGCGGCCAGAGCGGCATAGACTACGACCACCCGCAGGGCGATCCTGGCCTGTTCGGTCCCGACAGCGTGACCTGGCGCATCCACTCCGACTTTCCCGGCATGTTGTCGGGTGGACTGTGCGCGCTGATGCTGCAGACCTTGCATCCGCTGGCGTTGGCAGGCGTCTGGGATCATTCGAACTTCCGCACGGATCTGGTCGGACGCCTGCGCCGAACCACCAACTTCGTCGCCGGCACCACCTACGCCTCACGCCCGGAAGCCGAAAAGCTGATCGCACGGGTCGCTGCCATCCATGCGCAGGTACGCGGTTTCGTCCAGGACGGCACGGCGTACAGCGCCGACGATCCGCGCCTGCTGACCTGGGTCCACATCACCGAAAGCTACGGTTTTCTCGAGGGCTTCCGCCGTTACGCGCCGATGCCGTTGCCTGACGGCGCCGCCGACGGCTATTACGCCGAGGTCCGCCGGGTCGCAGAAGCGCTAGGTGCGCGCGAAGTACCCGCGTCAGAAGCGGGGGTACGCGACTACTTCGCGCAGGTGCGCAGCGAGTTGCGTTACGACGAGCGCTCGCGTGAGGTACTGGCGGTGCTGGCGCGGATCCGCTTGCCGGTCCCGGCGGCCGGCCTTTCGCGCGAACTGTTCCTGGGTGCCGGAGCCGCCCTGCTGCCCGACTGGGCGGAACCGCTGCTACGGCGCGGACCGGCACAACGCCTGCGGGCGGCCGTATCGGCCCGCACACTGCGCGCCATTGCCCCGCTATTCCGCATCGCCCTGAACGACGGCGTGGCCCCTCGCGCCTGTCGCCGAGTAGGCAGGGACCCCGCATTGCTCGAGCATTGGCCGTAAAGGCGCCGCCCTATCTGGCCATTACCACCGACGATTTGGCAAAGGCATAAGATCGATCAAATTCGACGCTTCCAAAGCTGGCACAACGAACTCAACCGCCATCGCAGCCTCGCTCTTCCGTTTCCCGTCTCCCCATTTCCCCATTCCCGGCTCTCAAAATGCTGCGCAGCATTTTTAAGCCTGAACAGGCAACCTGGACCTTCGGCAGTTGCAAGGGCTGTTGCGCTGCGTCATGCTGCGCAACATACGTATTTTTGAGTGTTGCTCAATGGGCGCGATCCGCATCATCAAGAAATATCCCAACCGCCGTCTGTACGACACCGAGATTTCCAGCTACATCACCATCGAGGACGTGCGCCAGCTGATCGTCGATGGCGAAGACTTCGAAGTCCGCGATGCCAAGACGGGCGACGACCTGACCCGCACCGTTTTGCTGCAGATCATCAGCGAGCAGGAACAGGACGGCGAGCCGGTACTGTCCACCCAATTGCTTAGCCAGATCATCCGTTTCTACGGCGACTCGCTGCAGGGCTTCATGGGCAACTATCTGGAGCGCAGCATGCAGTTGTTCATGGAACAGCAGCAGCAGTTCCGCAGCCAGATGGGCAGCATGCTGGGGCAGACGCCATGGACCATGATGAACCAGCTGACCGAGCGCAATCTGGAGCTGTGGCAGGAATTCCAGCGCAATCTCAGCGGCGGGCTGGGTCGCCCTACCGTCGGCGTCAAACCAAAGGAAGCCCCACGCGAACGCGAGACGCCGAAAACCCGCGCCCGCTGATCCTCTTCCGTAGTCCCCGAAGCCCGCGCATTCGTGTGCGGGCTTTTTGATGCCAATGAATTTTTATGGAAACGAACGCATGACGCAGCGCGTGGCGGTGGTCACCGGCGGTACCGGCGGTTTAGGCAGTGAAATCTGCAAGGCGCTTGCGCGCGCCGGACGGCGCGTGATTGCTGCCGACCTGCCGGCGCGCGCTGCCGATTTCCAGGACGAACCGCATGAACTGGACATCCATTTCGAGCCGCTCGATGTGGGCGACTTCGATGCCTGCGGCACCTTCATCGAACGCATGCAACAGCAGCATGGCTCGCTCGACATCCTGATCAACAACGCCGGCATCACTCGCGATGCCACCCTGCGCAAGATGGACCGCGCGCAATGGGACGCGGTGCTGGACATCAACCTGAGTGGTGCTTTCAATCTGTGCCGGCACGCGATAGAAGGCATGCAGGGGCGCGGTTTCGGACGCATCGTCAACATCAGTTCGGTCAGCGGCCAAACCGGCAATTTCGGCCAGACCAACTACGCCGCCGCCAAGGCCGGACTGCATGGCTTGACCATGTCGCTGGCGCGCGAAGTCGCCGCCAAGGGCATCACCGTCAACAGTGTTTCGCCCGGCTATATCGACACGGGCATGGCCCAGGCCATGCCCGCGGAAGTGCGCGAACGCACCATCGCGTCAGTGCCGGTCGGGCGCATCGGTGCGCCATCGGATATCGCACGCACCGTGGCGTTCCTGAGCGACGATGCTGCCGGCTATATCACCGGCGCCAACATCCCGGTCAACGGCGGACTGTTCATGAGTTTCTGATGCACGGCTATGATGTGCGCCTTGTGTTCGGATAGTCATGAATCAATTAGGAGATATGGATGAAACTTACCCCACCCACTTTCGGTGTCTGGTTGATCGCTCTGCTTTTGGGTAGCGGCGGCATCGCCGCGCGCTTCGGCTATATCCCAACGCTGGCACCGCACGCGTTCTGGCTGGTAGTGGGTGGTTTCGTCCTGCTGGTCCTGGCGACGGTGTTCAATCGCCTCTGACAACTCGGCTTGTGTAGGAGCGGCGTCTCGCCGCGAGCTCTTCTCGCTTCATCGCGATCTGACGGAAAGAGCTCGCGGCGAGACGCCGCTCCTATAAGGTCTGTCTCACGGCTTGGCCGAGGCGCGTACGTAGTCCGCCAGTCCAGCCAACTGCGATCCTTGCACTTTGTCGACGACCGGGGCGAACTTGCTTAGATCATCCGGGCTGTAACCACCCACGCGGTAATGCAAGGTGATCCGTGTGCCTTCGTTTTCCGGCACGAAGCGCCATTCCAAAGCACCGCTCAGTCCCATGCCTTGTAGCGGCCCCAGGCCGCCGGTCATTCGCATCAGCTTGCCGGGATCCACGAAGCTCACCGTCATGTGCCATGCCTCGCGGGCGCCATTGACCTCGCAAAAGCAGCCGCCGGCTTTTTCCGAAATCGAAAGCTTGGACGGGTCGCCCCACCACGTGTGATCGGCTGGCCACCACTTACCGACATCATGGGCGAACGCTTTCCACGCGACTTCCGGCGCCGCCGGCACCCATTGCGAATTCTCCACAGTGAAACCGTCCGGCGCGGCGTCCTTGACTTCGGCGAGCGCGCAAGGCGTCGCGGCGACCGCTGCTGCGAATACAGTCATCACCAAAAAGGACTTGTTCACTGCGCCGCTTCTTTGCAGAACCGCTGCCGGTATTCCATCGCCTTGGGCATCAACGCCGTCAGGTTCTGGATACGTGTGCCCGGATTGGGGTGAGTGGAAGAAAACTCCGGCGGTGCCTGGCCGCCGCTGGCTTCGCTCATGCGTTCCCACAACGGCACGGCTTCTTGGGGATCGAAACACGCAGCGGCCGCCAGCATCAGGCCCACTTCATCGGCCTGGGTTTCGTGGCTGCGCGCGTACGGCAGCAGATAGCCGTAGCCCATTGCCGCCATCACCATCTGTTGCTGCTGCGGGTCCATGCCGCTCATGGCGCCCGCCATCTGCCCGATCTGGGTCAGTTTTTGCTGCGACATTCGCTGCGCACCATGGCGCAGCAATGCATGGGCAATTTCGTGGCCCATCACCACGGCCATGGCATCGGCATTCTTCGCCACCGGCACCAACCCGGTGTAGACCGCCATCTTGCCGCCCGGCAGGCAGAACGCATTGGCCTGGTCCGATTGGATGACATTGACGTCCCACTCGAATGTTTTCCAGTTGCCGCTGGGCTGCGTGCCGCGCTCCTGCGCGATCGCGGCTTCGACTTCGGGAACCTTGTCGATCAGGCGCTGGGCGATTTGTTTGATGTCGCGCGCGATCTGGGAGTTGGGATCGACAGGACGCTCCTGCGCCAGTATTTCCTGATAGGCCTGCAGGCCAAGCGCTTTTTCTTCCTCGACGCCTATCGAGCCGTCGATCAGCACCTTCTCGCCGGTGTAAGGATCGACCACCCGGTTGCTGAAGTAATAGCAGCCGCCATAGACCAGGAAGCCCAGCAGAACCAGCCAACGCACGTTGCCGAACAGTCCGCGCCGTTGCCGCCCGCCGCCCTGCTCGTGACGTCCCCGACCGAATGGATCGTTTCTCATCACATCCTCCTAGATGCCACGCACGACGCGGAAACCCACCCGCGCATTAGTCATATCCGAATCCGATGAAGAACGCCACGCCGCCCGGGTCTGCGCCGGAGAGCTGGCCCAGGAACCGCCCCGCACCACCCGCGACCGGCACCCGGGATTGAACCACGATGCGCCATCGGCCGGGGCACGCCGGAAACTGGCGTGCCAGCAATCGGCCACCCATTCGCTGACGTTGCCGCTCATGTCGTGCAGACCCCAGGCATTGGGCTGAAAGCGGTCCACTTGCGCCGGCCCCCAGTAGCCATCGCCGTAACCCGCGAAGGCGTTGTTCCAGCGCCGGCCGCTGGGCGATACGTCATTGCTGCCGGTCAGGTTGCCGATGTTGCGCGGCGGCGCACCATTGCCCCAGGGATATCGCCCCTGGGTGCCGGCGCGCAGCGCGTATTCGAACTCCGCCTCGCTGGGCAACCGATAGCTCTGGCCGGTCTGCGCGGCCAGCCAGTTGGCATAGGCATCCGCGTCATAGACGCTGACATGCAGCACCGGCAGATCATCACTGGCCTTGGCGCCGCTGTAGTCGGACTGCCAGTCCACGCCGCTGCGGCGGGCGAAGTTGCCACTGCGCTCGTCGTAGACGATGGAATGCCCGCGGCGGGTAGCGCGTGGTCGATAGCCGGTGGCTTCGACGAAACGGCGGAACTCGCCCACCGTCACCTCGTGCCGCGACATCGCGAAGCCGCGGTCGAAACGCACGTAGTGGGCCGGCATTTCGGCTTCGGAGGCATCTGCTTCTTCTTCGTCTGCACCCATGCGGAAACCACCATGCGGCACAACCACCATCTCGGGTCCGCGGCCGCCGTTCTGCAAGGCGTCGGTGAACGCTTGGCCGGGACGGAACAGCCCGTAGTAGGTGGCCAGATCGATGCGCTCGCGGAAGTCGGCCGCCATGCGGTTGCCGGGCTCGGCGATGCGCAGCACTTCGGTCAATTTTTCGCGGGCGGCTTTCAGGCCCAAAGGCGTGGCGAGATCGCGCAGGCCGGCATCACGCAACTCGGCGATGCGGGCGATGCGGATCGCGGCGATGCGTTGCTTGGCGTCGACAATGGTGGGGGCCTCCGTGGGTGCTTTTTCGCGCACGTTGGCCGCGTGCCGCAGCCACACTTCAGCCGTATCGAAATCGCTGGCCATGGCTGCTTCTTCGGCCCGGCGGATCATGGCGCTTTCCACCGCCGCCACGCCTTGCAGGGCGCGGGGCTGGCCCGGCTTCCACTTCAGTACTTCGCGGAATCCCGCCAGCGCGCCGCCGCCTTGCTCGCCCAGGCGGCCTTCACGCAGATCGCGTTCGCTGGCGGTGTTCAGGCGCGAAAGCTGCTCGACCTCGTCGACGCGGGACAGATAGGCCAGTACGGCTTCGTCATCGGGCTTCAATGTGCGCACGACCGCGGCGATTTCGTGGGCGCGGCGCAGCGATTCGGCTTTGTCGTCGGCGTGCTTCAGAGCCGCCGCGCCTTGCTGCAGCAGCGCATCCAGCGATTTCTCAAGGCCCGCCTTGGCACGATCATCGTCCGGGGCCACCTTCAGAATGGCCAGGTACAGCGGCACCGCATCTTCCGCGGTGGCGTACAAGCGATCTTCAGCCAGGGCCTTGTCGGCCCGGCGGCGTGCAGCGCCCTGCTCGTCAGGTGCAATCTCAACGGCCGGCGGCTGCCAATTCAGCACGTCAACGCCGCTCTCATCGCCGCTCACGGTCACGCTGGGCATACGGACTTCACCGCTCGCCGCGTCGCCTTCAGCCGTGGAAGGCGCCTTGGGCGAACAGCCGCACAACAACGCCGACAGCAGCAGAGCTAGTTGTAGAGCGGAGCTTGCTCCGCTGCCTTTTCGCATTTTGGCCGCGCCCTGTCGTAGAGCGGAGCTTGCTCCGTTGGCTTTTCCCAAATCCGCTCCATACGCGACCAGCGGAGCAAGCTCCGCTCTACATGCAGGTTCTAGGATCGCTCGCAATGGACCTCCTGCGTCTGAATGCCGGTCAGCGGTATCCCGGCCGGCGACGTTAGGCTATTGTCGCCTGCCTGAGCAGACAACGCATTCAGCGGAGATTTCGTGCCCCATTGGATTGACACCCCCGCCGCACTGCACGCGCACTTGCAGCAGCGTCCTTCCCGCATCGGTCTGGATACCGAGTTCGTTCGCGAACGCACCTACTGGCCGCAACTGGCGCTGGTGCAAATGGCGATCGGCGCGGAGATCCTGCTGATCAACCCCTTGGCACCCGGCATGACCGACGCATTGGCCCCGGTGCTGGCGGACACCTCGATCCTCAAGGTGATGCACAGCGCCAGCGAAGACCTGGTCGCGTTCAAGTACACCTGCGGCACGCTGCCGACTCCGCTATTCGACACCCAGATCGCCGCCGCACTGGCCGGCGTGGCCGGCGGCATCGGCTACCAAAAACTGGTGGAGCAAGTGACCGGGGTCGCACTCGAAAAAGGCGAGACGCGTTCGGACTGGATGCGCCGACCACTCAGCGAGTCGCAGCTGAAATACGCCGCCGATGACGTGCAATACCTGTTCGCGCTACAGGACGCGCTGGAAGCCAAGCTGAAAGGATCGGCACGCATGGCCTGGCTGCAGGAAGACTGCGCCCGTTTCGTCGACAACGCCGCACAGGACGAAGGCGAACGCTGGCCGCATCTGTCGATGCGCAGCGCCCAGTTCCTGGAACCGGACGCGCAGCACCGACTGATCCGCCTACTGCGCTGGCGCGACGCGCAAGCACGCAGCAGCGACAAGCCACGCAGCTGGATTCTGGACAATGAACTGGCCGTCGCACTGGCACGCACCCCGCCAGCAGACCGCGCCGCACTGCAACGCCAACTGGAAGCCTCGCCCAAATCGCCCCGCAAACTGGGCGACGCCATCTGGGACGCATTGAACACCCCGCTGCCGGACGAAGCCGAAGCCCCACTGGCACGCAACGCCAGCGACGCCGACAAGACAGCACTGAAGCGCCTGCAAGACGCCGTGTCCGCTCGGACCGCCGAACTCGGCCTACCCGACGGCGTACTAGCTTCCCGCCGCTACCTGGAAGCGTTGGTGGAATCAGGCCGCTGGCCCAACGCCCTCTCCGGCTGGCGCCGCGCTGAACTGGAGCCCGTCCTGGGCGCTTTGCTCAAACCCACCGACTTGGCATCGGCAACCCCAGAGCGCTAAACTTGCACCGCCCCGTGGGGGGGTAGCTCAGCTGGGAGAGCGCGTCGTTCGCAATGACGAGGTCGTGGGTTCGATCCCCATCCTCTCCACCAAAAATAAAAAAGCCAGGCGAAAGCCTGGCTTTTTTTGTTGATTGAGGATTGCCCGAAACGTGGCTCGATCAGATGCTGCTTACGGGCGTTAAAAGAGGGATCCCTCGGACTTTGACCCTGCTTGCTGCCTGGAAAGACCATGTCCAACACCGGGAGCGTACGTCCACCGACCGGGACGGCAGCACGCAACATGCACCAACTGCGATCAGCCTTCAGATCCGATCAATCGATCACAACCACCGGTCTGTCCCCGCGCAGCAACCACCGCGCCATGTCGGCATAGATCATCTTACGCTCCCCTTGAAGATGAGCGTTGCTTAGCAACCGGTCAAACGCCTTGAGCGGCGCACAGATACGTTGCGCACCCGGCCAAGCACGGGCCACATCGATCAAGGTCAGCCTTCGTCCTGCAAGCAGTGCCTCGACTGATCGCAACAGCGTCTGTGCCCGCAATCCGTGCATCCGACCCAATGAATCCTGCAGACACTTCTGCAATACTTCGCTGGCGCGCATGGTCGTCAGTCCTGTCTGGTTTCGTCACCTCCAAGACTGCGTCATGCGCGCACTGCGCTCCAGTGGGATCGACAACAAATGATTGATCCCACTATGAAAAACGTGGGGATACCTCAGACTCTGCCCCCTGTTTCAGACCCCTGTTTCATTTCGCCACCGCAAAGTGCCGCAAGCGGCGCGCTTGAAGCGATAGCCCGGCCGCGCTCAATGCGATCGCATGATATTTGCGCGTTCAAACCGGGTTATTCAGTCCTTCCTTAGATTCGCCCTTAAGTTCATGACAATCGGATGGAACGGACGGACTAAATGTCTTAATCGACATGAATCTGTAAACACCATCGTAATCTGCTGCAAATCCGTCCTCCGCTTTTGCTTCCGCAATAGCAATAACCTCGACGTAAACAGGTTGAAAAGTCCTGCCTCGCTCTTTCGATAGCCTCATCGATTCGGCGCGTAACGCTTGCAAGGTACGTTCGGAGCCAATCACCCAGAAAGATTGATTCGACCCACATGGATAAACAGATTCCACCTCGCCTCCCCAGTAGTAAATTCCCCGCAAGCTATGCCTACCACTTACGCTAGCGCTAGCACAACCAGAAACGCTTGTGATCAGGAAAACCACAAGCGCAACTCGCTCCCATATTAGATTCTGTATGTTGTCAACACGGTTACGGAGCATCATCTCTGCGGATTCCATTTTTGAGTCCTTCAAGTTGATTATAATGATTTAACGAGTAATCGAGGCAGGATCAATGTTGTCACCCTGCGAATCCGTAATACGCTCATGAACATGGTTTGTCATGTTTCCTGGATATTTAATTGATAGATCCTGCGACACCCCTAAACGCTGCCCAGTTCTAACTTCAGAGCCGACAATTCCGTTATCCGGTGTCACATACCAAAGTTTGATCGTGTGCCCTTCGTCGGTCTTCAACTGAAGACCGGTGTATCGTGCGTCGCCAGCGTAAGGATTAGAACGCCTTTCAATTAATCCGTTTGTCGGCGCGCCCACGGCCTGTCCTGCTGTAGCAACGTAGTCAGCTCCTTGATGTGTCCGACGGCCTCGACTTGCACCATCATGGCCGCAACCATACCCATCGCACCCACGAACTCCTTTACCTGTTGGACTAAGCCACACCCTTGGACCATCCGAAGTATCGACCCGATCGGATCCTCGCCCTTTCGAAGGATCCCAATCTCGTGTCCTTCTCCCACTGCCGCCCGATCCCCCGCCACCCGCCTGCCAGCTCGGAATTCCCCGTCGCTCAAGTTCCTCGATGCGTTGTCGGCATCCAGATTCATTTCCACTACATGCGAACCGTCCATCTGGGTCCTTGAACTTGTAAGGATTGTTATTGGCGTACCAATACCGGTTGAAGTTCGCTCCGATGCCGGAGCTCACCGCCACCGGATCAACGCTCAGGAACCGTCCGATGGTGGGGTCGTAATACCGCTGCTGCATATACGTCAGCCCAGTGGCCGCGTCCTGCACATGCCCGGTGAATCCGATGCCGCCATAGTTGGGCTGGCCGATGATCGCCCCATACGGTTCGTAATCAAGCCGCTCAATGACCTGCCCCGCTTGGTTGGTCACCGCCACCACACTGCCCAGCCCATCGGTGTGGATGTACTCCACCGTGGTCTGCGCCTGCGCCAGCAACCCGCAGCCACCCAGCACCAATCCCGCCAACCATTGGAGGGGGGCCACCTGCAAGGGAGGGTCGGTGGGGCCCGACGGAGATACCGGTGCCGACCAGCCCGAACACCCCACGCCATTGCACGCCCGCACCGCATACCACGCCAGGCAGGTCCGGGGACTGGTTTGCGAGAACCCCGTATTGGGGCCGCTGTAGATCGTAGTGCCAGAGCCCCGCAACTCGTAGCTGCTCGCTCCCGTTGAAGCGCCCCATCCCACGCCACAGGCGGAGGAGGTCTGCTCCAAGTACAAGCCCGCAGGTATCGCCGGCGTCACCAAGGTAATGGCCTTGATGGCCGAGTAGTTGCCGCAGCCGGCGGCATTGCAGGCTCGTACACGGTATTCATAGGTCCCCGGGGCCTTGCCGGACACTACCTTGCTGGTGGCCGCGGCATTGTGGATTTGTGCCCAGGCGCCGCCATTGACGCGTTCTTCCAACTGGTAGGAGGTTGCCGCGCTTACTGCTGTCCAGCTCACCACATACGCGCCGGTGTTGCTGCCAGTCGGTACGCTCAAGGTCGGTGCACCCGCAGGCGCGGGTATCACTTGCGTAGCAACCGCTGCGCCGTAAGCCGCATAGCCAGCCATGTTGCAGGCCCGGGCTCGGTACTCGTAGGCCCAGGCCCGGCCTGATCCTCCATCACGATCGCGGCAGCCAGTACACCGGCTCGCGCTATCGAGCAAAAGCGGAGACAGCGAAAATCCGGCTCAGCATGAGCCGACCGAGCATGCCCTACGACAACGCCATCGCTGAAAGCTTCTTCGCCGCACTGAAGCTCGAACTCATGGAAGGACCGATTTACTCCACCCGGGAACATGCCACGCAAGCGATCTTCGAATACCTGGAGATCTTCCACAACCGCATCCGCATGCACTCTTCACTCGGCTACCGATCACCTGCGCAAATCGAACGGGATTACCAAACAACTAAATCTGTATCCTGACTGCCCGTCTGTGAA
This sequence comes from Pseudoxanthomonas sp. UTMC 1351, assembly GCF_040948865.1. Classification (NCBI taxonomy): domain Bacteria; kingdom Pseudomonadati; phylum Pseudomonadota; class Gammaproteobacteria; order Lysobacterales; family Lysobacteraceae; genus Pseudoxanthomonas; species Pseudoxanthomonas sp. UTMC 1351. The sequence goes on from NZ_JAVGJT010000023.1 coordinate 25,537, forward strand.
CCCCGGGGCGCTACACTCTGACCCCTGTTTTGTGCTGACCCCTGTTTTGTGGATCAAACGACGTGGACTATTGCCGTCGTCTGATCACCCTCAAGTAGTTCGAACCGAACACCTGATTGAAACCTGTTCTCTGGCGCCTGAGGCGACAAAAATCGTGCGTCCGCCTTACACGGTTGACTGCGTGGATCCCCTCGAATCTGCAGCACAATACTCCATGCTTGAGAGGGCCACGAATCCTCATCCTCGGGAAAGCGCGCGACGGTGATATATTGCCTAGAGGTTGGCAGTTTTTTCCGCTTTTCATCGGACCAATAAACTAGCACTGGATGAATGCGATTCATGGCAGTTCCCGAATTGCAGCTTGCTCAAGCTGGTTCAACTCACCATATCGAGCTGGCCCGATGCCGTCTAGCCGTTCTAAGCGCATGAGTTGATCCAAAACAGGGGTCAGAGTACCGTTCTTCTGGATGGACGACCCGGACGACCAAGGCCTACGCGCCGTTGGAGTTGTTTCTCTATCTGTTCTTGGAATCTATTCGACCCCAAAGCGCGTTGACGCTGCACATACAGGCGAATGGCCGCCAAGTCATCCTCCGACAAAGCTTGCGCCACCAGCTCTCTGTAGCGATTGCGTCGCAGCACCACATCCTCGGCCAGCCGGAGATAGACGTCATGCGGCGTTACCAAGGTATCGGGCGCAGCCGTGGTGTTCGCCGCAAAGCTGGACCAGCGATAGCTCTCCGGCTCAACGACCATGCCAGCTCGCACGGGGTTAAGCTCGATGTATCGATAGCACGCCATGACGTAGTGTTCAGTGTCCACCAGGCTCGATTTGTAACGCCCTTCCCAAAGCGTGCCGGTTCGTAAGCTTCCCCGTCAAGTAGACACTTCAAAAGTAGAACTTCCGGCGACTCGTTGACGGTACTCGCTGGGCGTTAGATCGCCCAATGAGTCG
>NZ_JAVGJT010000024.1:0-124441 GCF_040948865.1 Pseudoxanthomonas sp. UTMC 1351
GTCCCGGCGCAGGCCGGGACCCAGTGCGTCGCACTCCAGATGGCGAAGTCGCTGGGCCCCGACCTGCGCCGGGGTGACGGCATAGGGTTTGTAGGATGGGTTGAGCGTAGCGGCTTTCAACGGCGCAGCCGGTCTACCCATCAATGACGGGTCCAGCGCAGCGGCTGAACCAGCCTTCGGCTGTTGAGGAGCCTTTCAACAGCGAACCGGGTCCACCCATCAAATCGATGGGTGGGCCTATCCTGCGCGCTTCAGATCGCGCGCAAGGCCTGGGTGATGGGCAACCGTGCCGCCCGCAAGGCGGGGAACAAGCCGCCAACCAGGCCGATGCCCAGCGCCCACTTCAAGCCGTTCCACAGCAGTTCCGGCGAGACCTTGAACTGGAATACCACCTGGCTGAAGTTATTGCCCAGGGTCGACACGCTGTAGCCGTTGAAAATGGCCCATGCGATTAGCCCGCCGAGCAGTCCGCCCAGCAACGCAAGCAACATGGTTTCCAGCATCACCGCGGTCACCACCGGCAGCCCGCGGAAACCGATCGCGCGCATGGTGGCGATCTCGCGCGCCCTTCCGGATACCGCCGCGTACATCGTGTTTAGCGCGCCGAACACCGCGCCGACCGCCATGATCGACCCGATGATGATCCCCAGCCACTTGATGATCGTCGCCAGTTGGCCCGACTGCTTGCTGTAGTAGGCCAGCGTGGTATCCACGTCCAGCTTCAGGCGCGGGTCGCCTTCCACGGCAGCCTTGAACTGCTGGAAGCCCGCGGTACCTTCCGTGCGCACCGTTATCGACTGGAAGGCGCCGCGCCGGTAGGTGGTCGCCAGCGTTTCGGCATCGCCCCACAGCTCGGAGTCGTGCGCATCGCCGGAAGCGAACTTACCGACCACCGTCCATTCCTGGTTGCCGAGATTCAGCCTCTTGTCCACTTCCAAACCACGGAACTGCGATTGCGCGCCTTGGCCGACCACGATCTCGCGCAGACCGGCGCCGAACTTACGGCCCTCCACGATCTTCAGCTTCTCGCGGACCAGCCAGGCTTCCTCGCCAACGCCACGGAACTGCGCATTCACGTCGGTACCGTCGGATTTGCTGGGCAGATTCACCACCTGCGACAGTTCGGCGGATATCAGCGGCTTGCCGTTCGGCCCTTTCGCCACGCCGGGCAGGTTGGCCAGCAGTGGCACCTGTTCACGGGTGATGACCGAGTTGGTTTCCGCCTGCGAACCGCCGCGCAGGACGATTGCGGTGTTCTCGTCGCCGGTGCTGTTGAGCGTGGCCTTGAAGCCTTCGCCCATTGCCAGCATCGCCACCAGCACGCCGACCACGCCGGCGATGCCCACCACAATGACCGAAGACGCGCCCCAGCGTTGCGGCAGGCTGCTGATGCCGATACGTGCGGCCGCCAGCGCAAGCCGCCCACTGCGGGTGAGCACCAGCCACAGCACCAGCAGCACAGCGGCGCCGGCGATCACATACCAAGGGGCGAGTATCCAGGCGACCAGGCCGACGATCAGCAGGACAACGGAGATGAGATTGGTAATCCAGTTAGGCATGTCGTTCTCCTAGGGGCTGTTGACGGTTCCCGAGTAGGCCGCGCCGCCTCTGCGCGCGTTCGGGGCAAGGAAGAGTAAGGAAGTGGACGTCCGTCCACGCCCGCGCGATGACGCAGCCCCGGGCGCGCGCAGAGGCGGCCCTTCGGGTTGGGCCTGGCGAGCCGTCAGCGGGCGCCGCGCGGCTTGACCTGACCGCCAGTCAAGCGCTGCGCCACGCAACGCACGCTGACGGTTCGCCAGTCCCAACGCGACCTGCTCGGGAATCATCAACAGCCCCTAGCGTCCGGCCAGTGCGTCGACGATCTTCAGCCGCTGCGCGCGCAACGCGGGCAGCAATCCCACCACCACGCCGATCACGAGCATCAGGCCAAGGCCGATCAGCCAGGTCTGCGCCGGTACCGTGGGTAGCGCGATCGCGCCCTGGCTGACCGCGGTCAGGCCCGGCATGATCAATGCCGCCAGGCCCATGCCGATCAGTCCGCCCAGCACCACCAGCAGCACCGATTCCACCATCACCAGCACCAGCACGGTGCTGTCCTTGAAGCCCAATGTCTTCAGCACGGCGAGTTCCGGCACACGCTCACGTACGGCTTGCGCCATGGTGTTGCCGGTCAACAGCAGCAGTGTGAAGAAAACCGCGCCCATGATGGCGGTGACGATCAGGCCGATGTCGGCGAACTGCTTGGCGAAGGCTTGCTGGAACGCCGACTCGGTCTGGCTCTTGGTTTCATGGTCCGAGTTCGCCGAAAGTGCATCGATCGCTCGCGCCACCTGTGAAGCCTGCGCGGGATTCGCAAGCTGCACGGTGTACCAGCTGACCTGGCTCTTGATGTAGTCGTTGGATTCGTCGAAGTACTTCCAGTTCATCATCAACTGGTTCTCCGCACCCATGTTCTTGCGATCCTTGACCCGGAAGATCGCCTTCAATTCCAGTGGCCAATCGTTGCTGCCGCCGCGCGGGAAAATAGTGGCCTGTAGCGGAATGACGTCGCCGATCTTCCAGTTGTACTTCTTCGCCAGCGATTCGCCGACGATGGCGCCGGTGCGGGTTTCCTGGAACGCCTTCAGCTGCTCCGGCGGTACTTCGTATTCGCCGTAGACATCGAAGAAGTTCGGCGCCACCGAAAAGTTCGCGAAGAACTCCTTCGGATCGCGATAGATGCCGCCGAACCACATGGCGTAGGTGACCTTCTTGACGCCCGGTACCGATTCGATCTGCGGCGCCAGGTTGACTGGCAGCGACTGGGTGATGGACAGGCGCGAAGCGACGACCAGGCGGTTGGCGCCCTCGACGCTGCCGCCAGAGTTGAATGCCACGCGGACGGAATCCAGCAAGCCGAACAGCAGGAACGCCGCCACCACCGACAACAAGGTCAGCAGGGTGCGTGTCTTGCTGCGGAACAGCTGGGCCCAGATCAGGGAAAAATATTTCATGGCGGGCTCCCGCTCAGTGCGCCATCGCGGGGGCTTCGACCAAGTCGCCCTTGTCGAGATGGATGGTGTGGGTGGCGTATTCCGCAGCCTTGGGATCGTGGGTGACCATGATGATGGTCTTGCCGTGCTCGCGGTTGAGCGTGCGTAGCAGGTCCAGGATTTCCTCCGCCGAATGACGGTCCAGATCGCCGGTGGGTTCGTCGCAGATCAAGAAGGTCGGATCGGACACGATCGCGCGGGCGATTGCCACGCGTTGCTGCTGTCCGCCGGAGAGCTCATTGGGACGATGCGAACCGCGGTCTGCCAGGCCCACCAGCTGCAGCGCGATCTCCGCATTGCGCTTGCGCTGCGCGGCACCCAGCTTGGTCAGCAGCAACGGCAGCTCCACGTTCTTCTGCGCGGTCAGCATCGGCATCAGGTTGTAGAACTGGAACACGAAACCGACATGGTGGCTGCGCCACGAGGACAGCTGCCCGGCGCTCATTTGGTCGAGGCGTTGTCCTTCGATTTCTATCTCACCGGAGGTAGGCAGATCCAGGCCGCCGATCAGGTTCAGCAGCGTCGTCTTGCCGGAGCCGGAGGGCCCCATCAGTGCGACGAAATCACCCTTGGGAATCTCGAGGTCCAGGCCGTGCAGGACCTGCACTTTTTCCGGGCCGCGCTGATAGGTCTTGACGAGGTTGCGGATGGTGACCAGTGAGGACATCGTGTTCTCCTTCTGTGTGTTCGTTGGGCGTCCGTGAGCCGGTCGGGATACTGCCCGTCGTCTTGCCGGACGTAATGGGAAAGCTGCTTCTGGGACCGCTACGCGCCGTTGGTCCCGCGCGTCGCCTGGCATTCCAGCAAGCCGGAATTCAATATTGGTTGCACTTCGTCTCCCGCTCTGAGACGAAAGGTATTCGGGTTACAGCGTTGCGGCCATCTTCCGAGCGTCCGCTACAACAGTAAAACCAGGCAACACCTATGTGGCTCGTCACGGTGCGAATCCTCGCGTCCGTGTCGTCATTCTTCCGCCGCTTCTTCCACCAGCTTCACCTTGGAACCGTCCTTCAGCGTGTCTGGCGGATCCAGCACCACGGTTTCGCCAGCGGACAGCCCGGAAAGCACCTGCCGATCATCGCCCATCGCCAGGCCGGTTTTCAGCGCGCGCTGTTCGACTGTGTTTTCATCGGTCAATGCGAAGGCTACCTGCTGGCCGCCACGTTCGACGATAGCGGCCGACGGCGCACGCACGCCCTGCGGCTTCTTCTCCGTTTCGGGCTTGGCCGCTTCCAGGAAGCTGACCCGGACCCCCATGTCCGGCACGATACGCGGATCCTTCTGCTTCAGCGCAATGCGCACCTTCACCGTGGCCTTGCCGCGGTCGGCGGTGGGAATGATGGCGATCACCTCGGCCGGGATCTTCCAGTCCGGGTAGGCGTTCAATGTGGCTTCGACCGGCATCTTCGGCTGCACGCGGCCGATGAAGGCTTCGCCCACGTCCACTTCGACTTCCAGCGAGTCCATGTCGACGATGGTGCCGATGCCGGTGCGGGTGAAGCCGCCGCCGGCCGACAGCGGCGATACGATTTCGCCCGGCTGCGCGGCCTTGGCCACCACCACGCCCGCGAATGGCGCGCGCACGATGGTGTTGTCCAGTCCGATGTCGGTGATGCGCAGGCGATCGGAAGCGACTTTCTCATTGCGTTGCGAAGTGATCAGCTGTGCGCGCAGCAAGTCGCGCGTGGCGACTGCCTGGTCGTACTGGGAGCGGGAGATCAGCTGCTGGTCGACCAGCTGCGACAAACGTCGGGCATGGGCTTCGGCTTCCTTCAGCTGCGCCTGGATGCCGTTGCTCTGGCTGCGCGTGGCTTGCAACTGGGTGCCTGCCAGCGCGCGCTCGGCGTTGGCGTCAATGGGCTCCAATCGCGCCAGCACCTGGCCTTCCGCCACCTGCATGCCTTCTTCGATCAGCACTTCCTGCACTTTGCCGGTGACCTTGGCCGATACCGTCGCCATGCGCCGCGCAACGACATAACCGGAAGCATCCAGCACGGACGCCGCCGCACCGCCGCTGCTCAGCGACACCGTCGGCGCGGTGCGCACTTCAATGGCCTTTTCACGGCCAAATACCGCCCAAGCGCCTGCCGCCAGCAGCAGCACGACAACCACGGCCAGCACGATCCATATGCTTCGACCCGACTTCGGCTCTGGAGCCGGAGCCTTGCGATCGATGCGGAGTTCCTTAAGCAGGTCGGCAGATGTATTCATCGAGTACCCAGACGTGACGGTTGCGAAAGTGTGACCGCGTAGGCTACACGAGCCTAGTTGCCGGAAGTCATCTCTTGGCGGATGCCAGGCGACGGGCGGGGCGATCGACCTCCGGTAAGGGCCGCATCATGCCCCGCTGACATGCCGCCACCAAGTGACAGTTGTCATCCACAGTGCATGAAGGTCGCCACTGAATTCCCCTGCGGCGCGCGCCTATCGTGGCGGCATTCACGCTAGGAGTCTGCCCCATGTCTTCTTCGAATCCCGCCGTTCTCCCGGTCCTGGGCCAATTGCAGGCCGCGCAGAAAAGCTACGGCAAGGTGCGGGCGCTGGCGGGTATCGATCTGGAAGTGCCGGCGGGACAGCTGCTGGCGCTGTTGGGGCCGAATGGCGCTGGCAAGACCACGGCTATTGCCCTGCTGCTGGGGCTGCAACGGGCCGATGCCGGGCAGGCCACCTTGTTCGGACTGGATCCGCAGCAACTGACCGCACGACGGCGCGTGGGCGTGATGCTGCAATCGGCCGGTATCCAGGAAGCTTTGAAAGTTCGCGAGCTGCTGGCGCTGACCCGCAGCTATTATCCGGATCCGCGCAGCATGGCCGACTGCATCGCCTTGGCGGGCCTGGATGGACTGGTGGAGCGGCGTTACGGGCAATTGTCGGGCGGCCAGCAGCGACGGGTGCAGTTCGCGCTCGCCATCTGCGGACGGCCGCAATTGCTGTTCCTGGACGAGCCCACCACCGGCCTGGACATCGAGGCGCGCCAGCGCTTGTGGAAAGCGATTCGCGAACTGGTGGCGCAGGGAAGCGCCGTGCTGCTGACCACGCACTACCTGGAAGAAGCCGAAGCATTGGCCGACCGGGTGGTGGTGATCGATGGCGGTCGCATCATCGCCCAGGGCAGCGTGCAGGACATCCGCGCGCATGTCGCACAGCGCCGCATCCGCTGCGTGTCGTCGTTGTTGCTGGAAGCCGTTGCCCGATGGCCGGGAGTGCGTCACACGAAAACGGACGGCGAGTACCTGGAAGTCATCGCCGACATTGCCGAACCCATCGTCTATCGCCTGCTGGCCGAAGATCCCGGCTTGCGCGAACTGGAAGTACAGCGCGCCGGGCTGGCCGAAGCCTTCGTCGAACTGACCCGCCGCAACGCATTGCCGGAGGCTGCATGAGCGCTATGGCACCTCCTGCTTTCTCTCCCTGGCGAGCCTACGCGCTGGAAGCCCGGTACGAATTCCTGCGCCTGCTGCGCACGCCATCCTTCGTGTTGCCGGTGCTGTCCTTTCCCGCGCTGTTCTACCTGTTGTTCGGCATCCTGCTCAATCGTTCCGGCAACGGCGATGCCGCGCGTTATCTGTTGGCGACGTATGGCGTGTTCGGCGTCATGGGCGTGGGTTTGTTCGGCTTTGGCGTGAGCGTGGCCATGGAGCGGGAGCGCGGCCTGCTGACGTTCAAGCGCGCGTTGCCGATGCCTCGCGGCGCTTATCTATTAGCGAAGATGGCGATGGCGGCGATATTTGCGGCGTTGATTTCGATCTTGCTCTCGCTGCTGGCCGTCACGTTGGGTGGAGTGTCGCTGCAGCCATGGCAGTGGCTGGTTCTGCTGGTGGTCGATGTTATCGGCGTGTTGCCGTTCTGCGCCGTGGGGTTGTTCATCGGCACGCATGTCGGCGGGCAGGGTTCGCCCGCGGTGGTCAACCTGGTCTATCTGCCGATGTCGTTCCTGTCGGGGCTGTGGCTGCCGTTGGCGATGTTGCCGGCATGGCTGTCCGCGGCCGCGTCGGTATGGCCGTCGTATCACTTGGCGCAGGTGGCGCTGAAGGTGGTCGGCATGGATGCCGGCGGTGCCATCGGCGGGCACGTCGCGGTGCTGGCGGCGGTCTCTGCGCTGTTCCTGGCGCTGGCGTGGCGGCGATTGGCGCGCGCTTGAAGCGATCGATACAGTGGCTGCCGATGCGATCCCGATGAGGACCTTCCCGTGATCATCTATCTGTTCCGCCCGAACGAAAACTCGCTGCTGCGCACACGTGGAATAGGCGGCATGGGCAGCATGAGCGGCGAGTTCACTCCCAACAAGCGGCACTGGTTCCCGGTGATGATGCTGGTGTGGTCGGTGTGGATCTTCATTACGCCGCTGTATCAGCCGGAATATTTCAAGAACTGGCTGTGGCCCACGGTGGCCAGCTATGCCGTGTTCCTGGTGCTGTACTACCGGGCTTACTTCGGCGATCGCAGGCAGCTGTTGGGCAATACGCTGGGCATCGCCGCGCTGAGCTTCGTGGTTACTCCATTCAATCCAGGCGCGCAGGGATATCTGATCTATGCCTGTGCGTTCTTCGCGTTCTGCGCGACACCGCGTGGCGCCACGTCGTGGATGGTGGTGCTGTTGGCGCTCTACGTGGCCGAATGGCTATGGCTGGGTTGGTCGTTGCTGTACATGGCCAGCGCGGTGCTGGTGGGGCTGGCGGTGGGGTTGATGAACATCAGCGTCGCGCGTCGCGCGCAGGCCGACGCGGCACTGGCGCTCAGTCATGAGGAAGTGCGGCGGCTGGCGGCACTGGCCGAACGCGAACGCATCGGTCGCGATCTGCACGATCTGCTGGGGCACACGCTGTCGCTGGTGGCGCTGAAATCGGATCTGGCCGGCAAACTGATGACGCGCGATCCGCTGGCCGCCAAGCGCGAAATCGATGACGTCAGCCGGGTCGCGCGCGATGCCTTGTCGCAAGTGCGGCGCGCGGTCAGCGGCATTCGTGCGGCGGGACTGGCGGCGGAGCTGGCTTCGGCCAAGCTACTGATGGAATCCGACGGCGTCGCATTCGCCTACCAGGCCGACCCCAAGCCGATTCCACCGGAGCTTGAAACGGTGCTGGCGTTGGCCGTGCGTGAGGCGGTAACCAATATCCAGCGGCACGCGCGCGCCGGCAAAGCCGAAGTGTCGGTGCATTTCACCGGTGGCCAAGTGATCCTGCGCGTGGTTGACGATGGCCGCGGCAGTGCGGTGATACCCGGCAACGGATTGACCGGGATGCGCGAGCGGCTGGAAGCGCTGGGTGGCGGCTTGCGCATCGATTCGGCGCCCAATCGTGGCACCACTTTAGAAGTCCAGTTGCCGCTACCGCCTGCGGACAGGGATAGGAATGTGCTGCCCGCGGCGATGGGACCGGCTTCGTTGCTCCCATAAGGACTCACTGCTACTACTGAGTCGCCTGCTGCGTTCGGCAGTCGGGCCGCGTGCGGTGCCGCTGCCTCGGCGATTCTGCTAGCTTGCTGTCGTCTTTCCTTGATAAGCGCCTACTGCCCCATGATCCGAGTACTGCTGGCCGAAGATCAGGCGATGGTGCGTGGAGCATTGTCGGCACTGCTGAATCTGGAGCCGGATATCGAGGTGATCGGCACCGCGGCCGACGGCGAGACCGCCTGGCGCGAACTGCAGCGGCTGCGGCCCGACGTGCTGGTGACCGACATCGAAATGCCGGGGCTGACCGGATTGGAACTGGCGCAGCGCGTGCAACGCCATGAGACCGGTTGCAAGGTCGTCATCGTCACCACCTTCGCGCGGTCCGGCTTTCTGCGCCGCGCGCTGGATGCCGGTGTCGTCGGTTATCTGCTGAAGGACGCACCGGCCGAACACTTGGCCGATGCGCTACGCAAGGTACAGGCGGGTGGCCGCGCCATCGATCCGCAACTGGCGGTGGAAGCCTGGTCGGAAGCCGATCCCTTGAACGACCGCGAACGGCAAGTATTGCGGCTGGCCGGGGAGGGCATGTCGGCCGGCGACATCGCGCGCCAGTTGAATCTGTCGCAAGGCACGGTACGCAATTACTTGTCCGAGGCAATCGGCAAGTTGGGCGTTGGCAACCGGATCGAGGCGTATCGATTGGCGCGGCAGAAGGGGCTGCTGTAATAGCGTAATCCTTGCCGAAACGAAGCCATCATCGGGATCAAAAATCTTTGTAGGAGCGGCGTCCCGCCGCGAGCTTTTCGCTTCTAGGGTGATCTGACAGGAAGAGCTCGCGCCGAGACGGCGCTCCTACAACAGCAGGCGGCAAAGAGCACTGGACGCGGATAAACGCGAAAAAGACGGATAAAGCCAATGAATGCTTTTTATCCGTGTTCATCCTTGTTGATCCGTGTCTAAAAGCTTTCGCTTTTATCGCGGCCTTCCCGAAAGAGCTCGCGGCGGGACGCCGCTCCTACGGCGCGTAGCGGCCTTTCAGTAGCTCGAACGCGCTGCGCAACGCCATCGCTTCACCGCCCGCGGGCCGTCCCGGTCGATCACTGTCATTCCACGCATACACGTCCAGATGCGCCCACGATTGCCCGGCGGGTACGAAGCGCTCCAGATACAGCGCCGCGGTGACGGCGCCGGCCATGCGCGAGCCGGCGTTAGCCAGGTCGGCGACATTGCTCGTCAGGTAGCGCAGATAGGGGCGCCACAGCGGCATCCGCCAGACCGGGTCGCGCCGCTGCATGCCAGCGGTGATCCACGCGTTGGCCAGAGCATCGTCGTTGGCGAACAGCGCCGGCAGGTCCGGGCCCAACGCGATGCGCGCCGCGCCGGTCAACGTCGCGAAATCCAGAATCAGATCGGGCGACTGCTCACCCGCGTAAGTCAGTGCGTCGCACAACACCATGCGCCCTTCGGCGTCGGTGTTGTCGATTTCCACGCTGATGCCCTTGCGCGTGTCAACCACTTCGCCCGGTCGGAATGCGTTCGGGCCGATGGCGTTCTCCACCGCCGGCACCAGCAAGGTCAGCCGCACCGGCAATCGCTGCGCCATGACCAGTTCGGCCAAGGCCAGCGCATGCGCAGCGCCACCCATGTCCTTCTTCATGTTGCGCATGCCGTCGGCGGGTTTGATGTCCAAGCCGCCGGTGTCGAAGCACACGCCTTTGCCCACCAGCACCACATGTGGATGACTTGGTTCGCCCCAACGCAGTGCGATCAAACGCGGCGCGCGATGCGAGGCACGGCCGACGGCGTGGATGGCGGGGAAGTTCTGCGTCAGCAGTTCGTCGCCGGTGATCGCTTCGAACTGCGCGCCATGTGCCGATGCGATCTCGCGCGCCACCGCTTCCAATTCGTCCGGGCCCATGTGCTCGGTCGGCGTGTTGACCAGATCGCGCACGCGCAAGCTGGCGGCCAGCACGTGCAACGTTTCGGGGTCAGCCTGCTTTGAATCGGCGTGTTCCAGCACCAGTCGTGCCGGTTTGCGCAGTGGCGTCTTGTAGCGGTCGAAGCGATAGCTGCCCAGTCCCCAGCCCAACTGCAGCGCCGCACGTGCATCGGCGCTGAGATCGCCGGCCAGCTGCCAGTCGCCCACGGGCAAACCGAACGGTGCGTGCGCATAGGAATACGGATCCAGCGGATCGCCGATACCCATCACCGCACCCGCGATGCCGGTGTCGCCCGGCAGCAACATCAGCGTGCCCGATGCGGCGGTAAAACTCTGCGCGTCCAGCCAGGCGCCGATGGCTGCCGGCTGGGTCGCGCGCCAAGCGTCCAGCTGCGCGCGCTCCAGCACGTACAGCGGCAGCGCATTGGCGGTGGAATCGGCGAAACCGTGGGGAAGGCTCATGCGGCGGCATGCTCCGAGGCAAATTGGGGATGAGCGTCCAGCCAGTCGGCCAGCGCGGTGAGTGTGTCGAAATGCAGGTCCGGTTGCAGATCCTGGCGGGCCCAGCCCTGCGCGCGGCCGTCAATATCCGGGCGATTGATCCAGCAGCTGCGCAAGCCCGCCTGCGCCGCGCCGATCACATCCATGTCGATGTGGTCGCCCACATGCAGCACTTCGGCCGGGGCGAACCCGAGCCGCGTGCAAGCAGCGTGGAAGATGCCGGGATCAGGCTTGCCGGCCCCGTGTTCGCGGGCGCCCAGTTGGAATACGAAGTGCTGCGCCAGTCCGATGCGTTCCAGATCGGCATTGCCGTTGGTAACAGCAGCCACAGGCACGCGCGCGGCAATGCGCTCCAGCGCGGCGATGCTGTCGGGATAGCACTCCACTTGATTGCGCGCGGCGTAGAAGATCTCGTACGCCGGCTCAAGCAGCGAAGCGTCGGCACCGCTTTCGGCCAGCGCCTGCTGCAAGGTCAGCCGCCGCAGCGCACTTAAGTCGTAATGCAATTGCGGATGCTGAGCGAATATCTGTTCGCGCAGCGCACGCATCTTTTCGACCGGGAACATCTCCGCGGTGCGCGGAGTATGTTCCAGCAACCACGCATGCAACACCTTCTCGATCCGCGCGCCGATAGGAGCGAACGGCCAGAGAGTGTCGTCAAGATCAAGGGTGATGGCGCGGACAGGAAAGCTCACCGCGACATCTTAACGCACCGGGTGTAGAGGACCGAGAAGCGGTGAGCGGAGTAGAAGGCCTCTTTCCCTTCTCCCCCCGGGAGAAGGTGGCGCGCAGCGACGGATGAGGGAACGAAGTCTCCGCTTGTAGCAAAGTCGGATGGGGAGTCATTGCCATTCCCTCATCCGCCCTCCGGGCACCTTCTCCCAAGGGGAGAAGGAAAAAAGCCCTGCACCACAACCCTCACTCCAACAACTTCGCCCAACCCTCCATGCCTTCCACCCGTGCCAGCACCAGCTTGATACAGACCAGCAGCGGCACCGCCAGCAGCAGGCCGATGATGCCCCACAGCCAGCCGAACAGCATCAGCGCCAGGATCAGCACCAGTGGCGACAACGCCATGCGCCGGCCCAGCACGATGGGCGTGATGATCTGGCCTTCCAGCGTATGCAGCATCAGATAGGACGCCGCCGGCAGCAGCGATTCCCACAAATCATCGAACGTGATGAAGCCGACGGCTACCATCACCAGAACCCCGATCAGCGGTCCCACGTACGGCGCGAAATTCAGTACCGCCGCCATCGTGCCCCACAGCATCGCCTCCGTCGGTGGAACCTTCAGCGCATACAGCACACCGGCGAACACCACGCCCACCAGGATGTTGATCACGCTGATGGTCAGCACGTAGCGCGACACTTCGGATTCGATCGATTGCAGGATGCCGACGGTGAACTTCTTCTGCTGCCGCCCCGGCATCAGCGCAATCGCGTTGCGTTGCAGGTTTTCACCATAGACCATGAAGAAGAACGTCAGCAGCACCACGGCCAGGATCGACGCCAGCCGCTTAGGCGTGGCGGTGAGTATGCGGTAGGGATCGTCCGGTGCCATATGCACCAGCGGTGGGCGCTTGCTGGTGTCGCCGCCGGCTACGCGGGCGAAATTTTCGGCCGCCTTGCTGGCGTCCTGCATCGGCTTGGTCAGCGCGCGCAGCTTGGGCGCCAACTGGCGCATTTCGCGTGGTGCATCGCGGGCCCATTCCATGGCCGGCGGCAGCAACTGATTGGCCAGCATCACGGTGCCGGCCAGGCCGGCCACCAGCACCAACAGCGCGGCGATGAAGCGCGGTATATACAACCGGCGCAGCAGACGGATGAAAGGATTGCCGACCAGCGCAAAGAACATCGCCAGCAACACCGGCAGCAACACGTCCTGCACGGCCCACAACGTAAAACCCACGGCCAGCGTGGCGAGCACCAACAGCGATACCGGGGCGCGCGGCCGAGGGGAAGGAGCGGTCTCCGGCGCCGGTGATTGGCCGGATGATGATGTATCGGAGTCAGCGGAAACGTTCAATGAAGGCCGCTCGCAAAGGTGTGCATGAAGAATGATCGCGTGATAGTGATGGCTGCATTAGATACCTTTGTCAGCGCCGCAGGTGGGAACTCGTGTTGGCATCGGTAGGAGCGCCGTCCCGGCGCGAGCTCTTCAAGAAACGTCGCCGGTAGTTCAGGGCATCGTGCCGCATCATGAAATCCGTCATCCCGGCGAAGGCCGGGACCCAGCGCCTTTAGCTTCGGGTGACACTGTCGATTCGGAATCTCGCTTCAACCGCGTTGTCCCTGCCCAGGCCTGGATCTGGCAACTGCTGTCGTCCAGGCCGCAGGCGCTGGGTCCCGGCCTTCGCCGGGATGACGGTGGCGATTGATGCCGTTGTCTGATCGACTTAGCCCTGTATCAATCTTCGCAAAGTACGGCTGCAGCCTTAGCGCTCCGAAACCTCGGTCGCCGCTTCAGCCGGTCGCGGTGCGATGGGATCGCCATCCTCGTCTTCGTCGTAGAACGCCTCATCCACCATGGGTTCTTCCATGTCATCGAAGGACGCTTGCTGAGTGTGAGCCGCCGCTTCGTCTGCGGTTTCCACGGCGGTGTCCGCCGCCTCGCCGGCTTGCCCGGCCGCCATGGCCGCTTTCACGCTGGCAAACAGGCTGGAGATCGAACTCACCAATGGCATCCAGCGTGTGCCACTCAGCGCTCGCATGGGATTGGCGCGCCCGACCAAAAACCCAGCAGCCAATCCCGCCGCGATGATGCGCGCAGGCGTCCAGCCGGTACGCCAGGTCTGCTTCAGGCTTTCCCACTCGCACACGGATTGTTCGGCGCGCAGTTCCACCAGGCGCTCGGCGCGCTCCACGCGTTGTTGCAGCATCTCGAATTTCATGGTGCCGGAGTCTCCGGCGGCGTTGGCTCGTCGTCTTTTTCGTCGAGCAATCCCAGTCGCGACAATTGGCGGCGGGTGGCATGCATGCCGGTGAGGTCGAAGTAGTGCCCCACTTTCCAGACCGCCACGCCGGTGACGACCAGACTGATCGCCGCCACGAACGACAACGACTGCAGCCACGACCAACCGAAGCGCTGCAGCAGCGCGATCAGCGCACCGGTGACCAATAGCCAGGCGGAAGCACCGAACACAATGCCCACCGCGACCCACGCCAGCGCACGCCCGAAGGCGCTGCGCGCCAGCGCCAGTTCGGCCGAAAACAACCGGCGCATGGCGCGTCCGGTGTCCTTGGCCGAACCATACGCAGCGCGCCCGGCGGCACCGACCTGGCGGAAGGTTTCATCCAAGCCGGGAGGGTCGTTGCCGTCGGGCGAGGCACCCTCGGGCGGGCCGGCAGCGTCGGGCGTTTGACCGGGTTCACTCACCACGGTTCGGCTTACTTGTCGCCGCTGCGCGCCAGTTTGGCGATGATCCAGCCCGCAGCGAAAGCCACGCCGAACGAAGCCAGCGGACGCTCGCGAATCAGTTCGGCGGCGCTATCGATCAGGTCTCGGCCTTTGTCCATCAGCACATCGACCTGCTCGCGTGCGGCAGCACCACCCGATTCAGCGGCGGCAATACCGGACAGCGCACTGTCGGCCAGTTCCGACTTCACGTTGGCCTTGCCCAGTCGTAGTTCTTCGCCCGCGGCTCCAGCGGCCTCCTTGATGGCCTCGCTGGCGGCGGAAGCGGCGGATTTCAGGTGCGACCCAGCTTCGCTCAGGTTGCCCTTCAAGTTATCGGAAGCAGTTGGTGGGGTCATCGTCGTCTCCTGCGGCAAGTGGGCTACAACTCTATAGCAGGAGGGCATGAATAAGCTGTTATGGGAAGGCCGGGAATGGGGAATGGGGAATGGGGAATGGGGAATGGGGAATGGGGAATGGGGAATGGGGAATGGGGAATGGGGAATGGGGAATGGGGAAGTAGGAAGCTTTTCCTTCTCCCATTGGGAGAAGGTGGCGCGCAGCGACGGATGAGGGAATGCCAATGACTTGCCCATCGAGTTTGCTACAAGCGGATATCTCACTCCCTCATCCGCCCCCGTATCAAGTACGGGGCAGGCTCTTCGGGCACCTCGCTTCGCGCCCCAGCCCTGCGCAGCACGCAGGTCATTCAGGCATGCACGAGCCGATGGCTCGTAAGCCGCACGCCTTCATCCCAAGGGGAGAAGGGAACAGCTCCCCTAACCCAACCTACTGCATCAACACATCCGCGGCCCGCCCACCACGCAGTATCCGCAGCACCAACTGCGGCGGCTTGCGCTCGAAGCTGGCGCGGAAGCTCGTCAGGTCGCTGAAGCTGCCACTGGTGCCAGCCACTACGACGTCCTTGGGGCGCAAACCGCTGTTCCATGCACGGCTGCCGCGCGTCACCGTGCCTATCTGCAAGCCGCCATTGGCGCCCATGCTGCGCAGCTGCTGACGGCTGCCTTCGTCCAGTTCCTTGAAGGTGGCGCCCTGCAGGCGCGGGTCCAGCGTGCCGCCATCCACCGAACGCAGGCCTTCCTTCAGTGTGGCCGTTACTTGCAGGGGCCTGCCTTCGCGACGCACATCCAAGGTGATGCGGCTGCCGACGTCCTGCAAACCTTCGAAGTTGTGCAGCGACGGGCTGTTATCGATGCGCTGCCCATTGGCCGCCAGCACCACGTCACCGGACTGCAAGCCGGCGGCCGCGGCGGCCGAACCCGGATACACGCGCGTCACCAGCGCACCACGGGCGTTTTCCAGCCCCAGGCCCTTGGCCAGGCGCTCATCGATGTCCTGGCTTTCGATGCCCAGCGTGCCGCGCCTGACTTCGCCGGTGCTCACCAACTGGTCCTTGATGTTGCGCGCCATGTTGATGGGAATGGCGAAGCCAAGGCCGATGTTGCCGGCCATGCTGCCGCGCGGATTGAAGCTGGCGGTGTTGATGCCCACCAACTGGCCTTGCAGGTTGACCAGCGGACCGCCGGAGTTACCCGGATTGATCGACGCATCGGTCTGGATGAAGTTCTGGAACCCCATCACCGGGATACCGCTGCGGCCCACCGCCGACACGATGCCGGAGGTGACGGTCTGGCCCAGGCCGTACGGGTTGCCCATCGCCACCACGAAGTCGCCCACCTGCAACTGATCGCTATCGGCCAGTGGAATCGCGGTGAGATTGTTGGCGGGGATCCGGATCACCGCCACGTCGGTGTCGGGATCGGAGCCGATGAACTCGGCTTCCATCGTGCGCCCATCGCTCAGCGTCACCGACACGCCCTCGGCGTTTTCGATCACGTGGTGATTGGTCAGCACCAGACCCTGCTGCGCGTCGACGATCACGCCGGAACCCAGCGCGCGTTCCACACGTTCGCGCGGCATGTCGGGAATGCCGAAGATGCGGCGGAAGAATGGATCATCCGCGAACGGTCCCAGCGGACTGGCCACCCGCACGGTCTGCCGGCTGTACACGCTGACCACCGCCGGCGTGACCCGCTTCAGCATGGGCGCAAGCGAAGGAACCGCTTGCCCGTCCACCGCCGTCGGCAGGGTCGCCATGGCGGGGAGGGCGGCTACTGCGGCCGGGCTGGCCTGGGCGGGTTTTTCAAAAGTGTCTTGCAGAGCAGTCGCGGCAAAGCCGCCAAACGCGGCAGCGGCGGTGAGGGCTAACAAGGTGGGAAACGGGCGCAGGCGCATCGGTCGAGTCATATCCGGTGGGCGTGAAGGATCTTGTGGGTGCATGTTCAGATCGCGGCGAAGGTGGCGGAACTCAAGCCCGCCGGGATAGCTGAACGAGTGTGCGGACAGGTCGCTAAACCCGCAATGAAGTCCGATTTCCGGCCATCCGACGTTAGCTGTTGGCGCCCCAATAACGGCCTGTCCACGGCCATTTCCGCACCCCTTTGGCGCAACCCAAAACAGCTGTCAATCCGGTTGACAGGTCGCCTTGCCGGGCGTAGCTTGCGAGTCTCGCGCTGCCACTACATATAGCGGTCAGGTGCGTGACGGACCCAAAGTACTGGGGTTTAGCTTGAGATCAAGCACCTGGGAAGAAGTGCGAGATGGCGAGGGAAATCATGGGCATGGCGGCGTTTCCAGGGCCCATCTACACATACAAGAAACCTGCGTGGCGCACTCTGTGCAGCCGCGCGCGCGGCGTCGCCGCGTCGGCCTGGGGAAGGTCGTAAAGAAGGGCGGGCGCCAGGCCGCCGATGCATTGAACCTGGTTCAAGAAGAATAAGGAGAACAACAAAATCATGAGTACGGTGCGCCTCGAGGCGATCAAAACAGAACAACCGGCAGACCTCATCCCGATGCAGCCGGCCTCCCAGGACATCTGGGACAAGAAGTACCGGCTGAAGACCAAGCAGGGCGATCCGCTGGATGCCGACATCGACGGCACCTACCAGCGCGTGGCCCGCGCCCTGGCCGATGCCGAAGCCACTCCCGAGAAGCGCGCCTACTGGTACGAACGCTTCGTCTGGGCGCTGCGCCGTGGGGCGATCCCCGCTGGCCGCATCACGTCCAACGCCGGTGCGCTGGAGCACAAGCCCGCCACCAGCACCATCAACTGCACCGTGTCCGGCACCATCGAGGATTCGATGGACGGCATCCTGGACAAGGTCCACGAAGCCGGCCTGACCTTGAAGGCCGGCTGCGGTATCGGCTACGAGTTCAGCACCCTGCGTCCACGCGGTGCGTTTGTCGCCGGCGCCGGCGCGTATACCTCCGGCCCGATGTCCTTCATGGATATCTACGACAAGATGTGCTTCACCGTCTCCAGCGCCGGCGGCCGCCGCGGCGCGCAGATGGGCACGTTCGATATCGGTCACCCGGACGTCAAGGACTTCATCCGCGCCAAGCGCGAAGACGGCCGCCTGCGCCAGTTCAACCTGTCGCTGCTGATCACCGACGGCTTCATGGAAGCCGTGGACAACGACGCCGACTGGCCTTTGGTGTTCCCGGTCAACGTGAAGGAAAAAGGCGACCTGGACCTGGAAGACATCAACCAGGTGATCTGGCGCGACTGGCCCACCCACAAGAACTACGTCGTCCGCGACGACGGCCTGGTCGCCTGCAAGATTTACGGCCACATCCGCGCGCGGCACCTGTGGGACATGATCATGGTCTCCACGTACGACTACGCCGAGCCGGGCTTCATCCTGATTGACCGCGTCAACGAAATGAACAACAACTGGTGGTGCGAAAACATCCGCGCCACCAATCCCTGCGGCGAACAACCGCTGCCGCCGTACGGCGCCTGCCTGCTGGGTTCGGTCAACCTGACCACGTTCGTGCGCAAGCCCTTCACCGACGAAGCCACCTTCGACTGGGAGGAATACAAGGAAGTCGTGCGCGTGTTCACCCGCATGCTCGACAACGTGGTCGAAGTGAACGGTCTGCCGCTGGAACAGCAGCGCGCCGAGATCCTGCGCAAGCGCCGCCACGGCATGGGCTTCCTGGGCCTGGGTTCCACCCTGACCATGCTCAAGCACAAGTACGGCAGCCCGGAATCCTGCGAATTCACCGAATCCATCGCCCGCGAAATGGCCGTGGCCGGCTGGGAAATGGGCTTGGCCCTGGCGAAGGAAAAAGGCCCCGCGCCGATCATGGAAGAGCGTTTCGAAGTGACCGCCGCCATGCTGCGCCAGCGCCCTGAAATGGCGAAGGACGGTTGGAAGCTGGGCCAGGAAATTCCCGGCAAAGTGCTGCACGCCAAGTACAGCCGCTACATGCAGCGCGTGGCCTCGGTGGCCCCGGACCTGGTGGACGAGCTGGCTGATGTTGGCGCGCGCTTCACCCACCACAGCTCAATCGCGCCCACCGGCACCATCTCGCTCAGCCTGGCCAACAACGCCTCCAACGGCATCGAACCTTCGTTCGCCCATCACTACAGCCGCAACGTGATCCGCGAAGGCAAGAAGTCCAAGGAAAAGGTCGACGTGTTCTCGTACGAGCTGCTGGCCTACCGTCACTTGGTCAATGCCAAGGCCATGCCGTTCGCCGAAGAAGCCGACGCCAAACTGCCGGACTACTTCATCTCCGCCGACGACATCCACCCCAAGGAACACGTCGACGTACAGGCCGCCGCGCAGAAGTGGGTGGACAGCTCCATCTCCAAGACCGCCAACGTCCCCACCGACTACCCGTACGAGCAGTTCAAGGACATCTACCGCTACGCCCACCAGCAGGGCCTGAAAGGCTGCACCACGTTCCGCTTCAACCCCGCCGCCTTCCAAGGCGTGCTGGTCAAGGAAGCCGACCTGGAAAACACCACCTATCGCTTCGAACTGGAAGACGGCAGCGTGGTGGAAGTCAAAGGCAACGAACAGATCGAATACGACGGCGAAATGCACACCGCCGCCAACCTCTTCGACGCCCTGAAAGAAGGCTACTACGGCAAGTTCTAGCCTTGCTCTGCGCTCTGCCCCTTCCCTTGCGAAGCAGGAGAGGGCCGGGGAGGGGTAAAGCTTTTGCTTTTGCTTTTGCAGTTGCTCCATCTCCTCCCTCGCTTGCGGGGGAGGATGCCCGGAGGGCAGGAGGGGGTGAGCGAGCAAAGCGAGTGCTTTTTGCAATCTTCAAAGACTCCACAACTCCCTGCAGCAGTTCCAGTGAATATGAAGCGCAGCGATTTTCGCCGCGATCAACCCGCAAAACCCGCAACAACAGGTATAGCATCGGCAGCGTCACAACCCAGCCCATAGGAGGGCAGCATGAATAACGGTAATGGTGTAGCGGCGACGCTTTCCGACGCCGCCGAAAGCGTGAAAGACAAAGCGATGGAAATCGGCGGAGCGATGGTCGACAGCGCCAACGCCACCGTCGCCAAGGCGAAAAAAGCGGCCAAGAACGCGCGCAAGGAAGTCACCAAGCGCACCGACAAAGCCACCAAGGCAGTCAAGAAAACCGTGGCCAAAGCCAAGAAGAAATTGGCCGCAGCCAGCGCCTCTGCCAAAGCAGAAGCCGCCAGTCTGCAAAGCCGCGTAACCGGCAAGAAGCCGGCAAAGAAGACCGCCAAGAAAGCAGCCAAGAAAGCAGCCAAGAAAACCGGCACCAAGACCGCGGCCAAAAAGGCTCCCGCCAAGAAAGCCGCCACCAAGAAAACAGTGAAGAAAGCGCCTGCCAAGAAAGCGCCGGCAAAAAAAGCAGCACCCAAGAAAGCGGCTAAGAAAGTCGCCAGCAAAGCCCCGAAGAAAGCCGCCAAGAAAGCAACCAAAAAAGTGGCCCGTAAGTAAGTGCTCCAGTTCCCTCCCCCGCTTGCGGGGGCGGGTTAGGGTGGGGGCCAGCCACAACGCCTGCACCACCCGCTAACAATTCCACGTAGACACCAATTCCACGTAAACGCAAAACAGGATTCCCCGTATGGCCGTCAAGATCGACAAGAAAATCAAGGGCTACAGCGTACTCACCGCGGAAGACAAGGCTCGCGAATCCGCGCCGGTCGTCCATGCCGAGTCGATCAGCCGCGCCAAGGCCGAGGCCGAACTGCCCACCGCCGACATCATCCACATGCACGAGCGCATCGAGCGCCCGGAAGTACTGATCGGCAGCACCTACAAGATCAAATCCCCGCTGGTGGAACACGCCATGTACGTGACCATCAACGACATCGTGCTCAACGCCGGTACCGAACACGAACTGCGCCGCCCGTTCGAGATTTTCGTCAACAGCAAGTCGATGGAACACTTCCAGTGGATCGTCGCCCTGACCCGCATCATGTCCGCCGTGTTCCGCAAAGGTGGCGACGTCACCTTCCTGGTCGATGAAATGAAAGCCGTATTCGACCCCCGCGGCGGCTACTTCAAGGCCGGCGGCGTCTACATGCCATCCCTGGTCGCCGAACTCGGCGCCATCGTCGAAGAACACATGAAGTCCATCGGCCTGATCCACGACCCGGAAATGAGCGACCACCAGCGCGCCATCCTGGCCGAAAAACGCGCCCAATACGAAAACCGCGCAAAAAAAAACTCTGACATAAGCTCTTCCCCCTCCCTTGCGAAAGCAGGGGAGGGTCGGGGAGGGGTCGCTCTTGATCTTGAGCCCTCCAACACCACCGAAGACATCTCCGTCACCGGCGACGGCACCAGCTTCCCCCCCTCCGCCACCCTCTGCCACAAGTGCAACACCAAGGCGCTCGTCATCATGGATGGCTGCGCTACGTGTTTGAATTGTGGGTATTCGAAGTGTGGGTGATGTCGATGCGCTGATGTCAGGTCTGTACGAGGAACTTATCAGCGCCAGCCTGGCGCGACCATGGATGACCAAATATGCCGCCAACAGTAGATCGGTTAAGCGGGTCGGAAGTGCAAGGATGGTGCTTAGGAAAGGTAATTGGAAATGGCGCGGACGGCGTTGTGTATTCCGCGGAAGGGAAAGGTCGTTCCGCGGCTGTCAAAATTTTCTTTCCAGAGAATTTGCAAAAAGAGGAATGGTCGGGTGCGCGCGATCGCCTTGAACTGCAGCTTTCGCTGAAAGGGGAAAAGCATCACCCCAACCTTGTTGAAGTTATCGATGGCGGTGAACTAGAAGAATACTCAACCATCTATTTGGTCATGGAGTATGTTCCTGGAAGCTCGCTGGACAAGATCTGTGGAAAGATTCCGCCTGAGGTCGTGCAGCAGCTAATCTGGCAGCTAGCCTCTGCGTGCAAATGGCTGGAAGATCGCGGCCTGGCTCATCGAGATATCAAACCGGCAAACATCGTAATCAGCGAGGATTTCAGCCAACTAACGCTCCTTGATCTCGGGGTCATTCACTGGCTGCCGACAGACGGAGATGGTCGGCTGTCCGGCGACGAATTTGTGGCGACAACCGCTAGTGAGCCAACGTGGCCCGGTGCAAAACAGGGGTTAGAGTCTGAGGTATCCCCACGAATTCTTTCAGAGATTCAATGATTTAGTGCTGCGTCTGCACTCCCCCCCTTTGAAAAAGGGGGGGAGGGGGATTTGCACGGCGCCCGACCATCACAACCGCCAAGAGCAAATCCCCCTAAATCCCCCTTTTTCAAAGGGGGACAACCGGCTTCGGAAAACGTGGGGATACCTCAGACTCTGACCCCTGTTTTCACCCCTGTTTTCCGGTGCGCTGCGCTTACCCAGGGCTACGGGCTACTTGCTCTAACGCGTTGCTTGCGCGCGGTCGCGCGCGAGCCATCGTCGGTACTGTCCCGGGAAGGGCGAGCCCGGGTCGAGCAGTTCCAGGAGTTCCGGCATTGCCTCTAATCCACGTCGGTTCGGCGCATTGAGAAAAATGATCAGTCCATCCCGAGTCGGCAGCCGGATATAGCCCAGCGCTACCTCCGCCCAATCGTTGCCGCCATGGCCAAGAATTCGCATGGCGTCATATTCGATGACTTGGAAGCCGAGGCCATATCCTTGTGCACGAGGACAATCGATAGTCGTGCTGTCTTCGCAGTCGACGACGGCATCATCGCCGGTATCGACCAAGACACTATCGCGCGCTAATGGTGTGTCGGCGTTGCCGGACTCGTCGTGAGCGACCATGGCAAGGAAGCGCGCGTAGTCCGGCACGGTTACCAGCATGTCATCGGCGGCGGAATAGCTACCTTCTTTGCGACACCCACCCTTTGGCCGGCACCACATGCGGTGGGCCGTGCCCTCGTCGTCGATAGGAACGGCGACATCGCGTAGCCCGTCGCGTCGTATATCCATCACCGCATGCTGCATCCCGGCGGGTTCGAACACCAGCTCCTGCACCACTTGTGGGAATGGGCGCTGCAGTTTGTTGGAGATCGCGCGCGCGAGGTATTCGAAACCTTCACCGGAATAGCCATATGCCTCGCCTGGCGTTCGGGTGAACGCGAGCTTTCCGTCGCTGCGGAAGAACCGCCAGTTAGGAAAGCCGGTGGTGTGGGTGAGGACGGTACGTGCCGTCAGCGACTGCAGTCTTTTGTCGCCGGCGATATCGGGATCGACCCAGTACGCCGCTAGTGGTTCGTCGAGGTCCAGTTCACCGGCATCGACGAGCCGCAATGCGGTTTCCGCAGTTACGGTTTTGGTGATGGACGCGACGTTGAACCGCGTAGTCGCGTTGGCCGGCACGCCTGGCGATGCATCGCCGTGGTACAGCGCCCAAGCGAGCTTGCCATCCACAAGGATGCCGAGGCCGGCAGTGACGATGCGATGTTTGTCGAGGGCATCCTGCAGCGCTAGTTCGACCGCAGGTGTCGGTGGCCTCAGGCCGCGACCAGTCTCTGCCGAGGAGCGCGACGTGGTAGCACAGCTGCCGAGCAGCATGGCCAGGATCAACCAGGACAGGCATGTTGGAACGATAAGACCGGTGCGCATCGCAGGTTCCCCAGATTGAGCGTCCAGGATGTTGATGCGGGTGAAAGACGAAGGGTTTAGATGCAAAGCGGGGTCAGAGTACCTTTTCTCTGGAAATGTACTCTGACCCCTGTTTCCGTTGACCCCTGTTTCCCCCTGTTGATGATCAGTTGATGGGCGCCCAATGTTGTCGATGGTCAGCTAGGGTCTAGCCAATATCCACTGCAGAGCTGCATCTCCCCCCGCGCTGAACAACGACCAATCGGGGTCGATTCGCTGATCGGGGAATACAGCGTCAGTCTCTGAGTCGGGCTGAAATCTGTACCTGAGCATCGAACAAGATACACGCAGCTTTGAGAGTGGAAGCGTGAACAAATGGTTCTCCTGGTATCCGTTGGGGCGCGCACCCGTGGGCTCGCCGACCAGGATTGCTTCTGTCTCTCTGCGAAAATCGGTGATGTTGGTCATGCCAGCTGAAAATGCGCCGCGGCCCGTAATCACGAAAAGGTGTCCAGCACGGTTTAAGGCTGGCATGAATATCAGCTTGTAGATGAGGTATTCCCTCCCCTTGGTGAAGTTTCCACCTTGGTTCCAGCGCATATCGATTATCAGGCGTGTTACCGGATGCTTCCCGATGTATTCCCAAAGCCGTGCGGACTGCGTCTCCAGGTCTTGGTAGGAGCGGAAATTCACATAAACCGTTTTCGAGTCAGCCAGGTAAGTAAACCAAAGCGCATCCTCCGGGTGCTGAAAGGGCAGTGGCACCGGTTCCATAGCCACGTCCCCTGAGTTACTGGCTCCTGCAGGACGAGGCCGAATCCGCAGCTTGAAGCGACGACCAGAATCATCCTCAAACGTGAAATCCGCGGAGCCCGGAGCCGCAATCACGCCCAAGGCGGCTAGCGGCTCGACGCTCATGAGCTGCTTTGCGCTGCTGTCCAGCACATACCACTGATTCTCAGCTTGCGGGACAAACTGTTGAATTCTCTTCTGGGCTTCCGCAATGGATACGGATCCGATCGAGACAATCCGGGCTCCCAGTGCTTCCCGGTATTCCGGAGCCGCACGGATTACTCGCAGATCGTTGCCAAACCAAAAGACCTCCAGCGGAAATCTCTCATACAAGCCTGATGTGTCCAGAAATGTATGCCCGTCGCCAATGAGGGCAGCCAAGTGCTGCAATCCAGCGACCACTTCGTAGTTTTTCATCGAGGGGATCCGCTGGCGCAGGTGGGATACCGCCTGGTCGAATTCAGTCTGGCTGATGAAGTGAAAAGGATCTCGGTGTTTCGTCGTGATCTCGTTGGCGAAAAATTCGACATCCTGTCGCCACTGTTCGGCAGTCAAAGCCGGAAGCGAAGCTTCAGCATGAGCAAAGTTGCAAGCAAGGAGCAGGATGCAGAACAGTTTTTTCATAAGCACATCAGTCTTCGGCTTGGACGGGTACTTCGCGCGAGGGTAGCTGTAGATGTCCTGTCCGTCGGCGCTGGTGCTCGCCCGAGCGTTCGAAGACATCTGTTCCGACTCGGCGGTTCGGATCTATCGTTTAGGATGCGCAACCCGCTCGAAGGGTTTAAATGGCAGCGCAAAAACGGGGTCAGAGTACGTTTAACCCGGTCTTGTCCAAGTGCGGGCAGACGATCTATCCCGGTTTCAGCCTCCACCACGCGATCAAGTGTCGAGATGAGCGTCCGCTGTTCGTCGTAGAGATAGACGCCATCCTGGCCGCCGAAGACGACGCGCTGCCGGGTCCATCCTTACATGCCGACAGGCAGCCCACGACGGAAGTACGCCGATGTCCCTTACCCGGATCCACAATCTGTCCATCTCGCTCGACGGCTTCGCCACCGGCGAGCCCCAGTCCAAGGAGGCCCCGTTCGGCCACGCCGGTGAGCGGCTCCACGAATGGATGTTCGCCACTCGGTTCTGGAGAAAGACCGGCGGCACCGTGGGCGCCGACCACGCCTTCGCGGAGCGCCACGAACCCGGTATCGGCGCCGAGATCATGGGCGCCAACAAGTTCGGCCCACCCGGCTGGCAGGACGACCCGGACTGGAGGGGCTGGTGGGGCCCGAATCCGCCATTCCACACGCCGACCTTCGTGCTCACCCACCGGCCGCGACCACCGATCGAGATGGCGGGCGGCACCACTTTCCACTTTCTCGATGCGTCCCCGGCCGAGGCGCTCCAGGCTGCACGGGAAGCCGCCGGCGGCCAGGACGTGCGCATAGGTGGCGGCGCCACCGTGGTCCGGGACTTCGTTGCCGCCGGGCTCGTCGACCACATGCACCTCGTCCAGGTCCCGATCGTGCTCGGTCGCGGGGTCCGGGTCTGGGACGGCCTGGAGG
The DNA here is from genome assembly GCF_040948865.1 of Pseudoxanthomonas sp. UTMC 1351. Taxonomy (NCBI): domain Bacteria; kingdom Pseudomonadati; phylum Pseudomonadota; class Gammaproteobacteria; order Lysobacterales; family Lysobacteraceae; genus Pseudoxanthomonas; species Pseudoxanthomonas sp. UTMC 1351. The sequence goes on from NZ_JAVGJT010000024.1 coordinate 25,455, forward strand.
CGCTTGAGCAGGACTACGACATAGAGGTGGTCTCAACGCCGAGCGGCGTCACGCACCTGACCTTCATGAGAAAACGGGGCTGAGGGTCGGCCATCCACAACGAAACAGGGGTCAAAACAGGGGTCAGAGTGCCTTTTTCTTTGCGGGTCGTCCGGGGCGGCCGAGCCCCGCTTGCCGCTTCAGTTGTTGCTCGATCTGCGCTTGAAATTTGTCGGAACCCAATGCGCGCTGTCGCTGGACATAACAGCGTATGAGAAACGGGGTCAGAGTACGTTTTCTAAGTAAGAAGCGTACTCTGACCCCGCTTTTCTGTTCCGGCAGGGGCGCGAGGTGTTGGGGCTGTAGCCGAACGGGAACGGGTCAGCTATCTGGGAGAAACAACCGCTCCGACTGTTGTTGCGGTATCGCGCCGTATATCCAATCCGGCTCCATCGGCTTTGCGAACAGGTATCCCTGTCCTTGAGTGCAGCCCAGGTCCAACAGTATTCGCCTTTGCTCTTCCTGCTCGACTCCTTCGGCAACGACGTCGAAGCCGAGACTGGACCCGATCGTGACAATTGCCTGCACTATGGCTTGGTCGCGCGCATCCTCTGCGATACTGGTGATGAAGGTCCTGTCGATCTTGAGCGTGCGAATCGGCAGTTCCTTCAAGTACCGGAGCGATGAGTAGCCGGTTCCGAAGTCGTCGATCGCAAGCGCGACGCCAAGGCGGTTGATCTCCTGCATCCGCTTGATCAGATCCTCGGTGTTCCCAAGCAGGCAAGATTCGGTGATCTCCAGTTCCAGTTTTCCGGGGGGAAACCCGTTCTCCCGCAGCACCGAAGCGAGGAATTCGGAAACCCGCTATGCGAGAGATGCTCGGTGCCGATATTCACGGCGATGCGGCCGAACGGAACCCCGGCCTCCAGCCACTTCCGCCCTTGTCGACAGACGCTTCGAAGCGCCCACTCCCCGACCGGGACGATCAGTCCATTTTGTTCGGCTATCGGTATGAACCGATTAGGCGGAATCGCACCCTCCAGCGGGTGGAGCCATCGCGCCAGGGCTTCCATCCCAAGCCACTCTCCTGATCGCAGGTCGACCAAGGGCTGGTATTGGAAGGTGAGCGCCTCGTTCTTGAGCGCGCTACGCAGATCGTTTCCGACGCGAACGCGTTCCGTGGCGCTGGCGGTCAGCTCTTCGTTGTAGAAGCTGTAGCCATGGCGGCCGGACTTGGCCGCGTACATGGCAGCGTCGGCATGTTGGATGAGCTCCTCGGCAGTCAGCGCGTCGTCAGGGTATATGCTGATGCCGATGCTGCCCGCTGCATGCAATTTCAGTTCCCTGAACTGTATTGGCACCTCCAGGGAGCGAATAATTCTTTCAGCAGGAAGTGCGGCCTCGATGGGGGCGCCAATGCCATTGGCAAGCATGATGAACTCGTCGCCACCGAAGCGCGCGAGCACGTCGTTGCCACGCAGCTGTTGCCTCAGGCGCTCCGCGATCTCCCGCAGCACTTGATCGCCGACGGCGTGGCCGAGGCTGTCGTTGATGGACTTGAAGTCGTCCAGGTCCATAAAAAGAACCGCCAGCCGGGTGCCAAGCCGGCGACTGCTGTCCAGCTCCGATTCCAGCTGCTGAGCGAAATGGCTTCGGTTCGACAGCCCTGTCAACGCATCTGTGTGCGCGAGATGGTACAGCGCCAGGCGCACGGCGCGCTGATGATCAATCCACGCAACGAGCAACCCGAAGCCGAGGATCAGGCTGGCAATGCCCGCGATCGCCATTCCTATCGCGGTGGGCGACATCAGCGGCCCGGACTGCTCCACCATTGGCGCTTCGTAGACTTGAGCCGCCCCCATCGCGGTGAAATGCATGCCGGCGACCGCCAGCCCCATCAGGACGCCCGCCGCGATCCGGGCCGACAGGCCGGGGACCGGGAGCCAGAGGCGCAGACCGTAATGGATCAGCAAGGCAAACAGCGCCAGGACGAAGGCGACGAGGATTGACAGGCAGAACAGTGCGAAGTCGTAGCGCAGGCTGACCATGTTCATCGCCTCCATGCCACTGTAGTGCATCGTGCCGATGCCCAATGCGAGCAGCAGCGCGCATGCTAGCAATCGGGGGACCTTCGACTTGGGCTGGCTCAGGAATTGCAACGCAGCGGCGCTGCCGATGATCGCAGGCGCTATCGAGGCAAGGGTGATGACGACGTCGTAACCGACGTGCTCGTGGCCCTGTACCGAGAACGCGAGCATCGCCGTGAAGTGCATCGCCCAGATGCCGCAACCCATCACAATCGCGCCCCCGACCTGCCACCAGAGCTTGGCGCCTGACGTGCGTGAAGCCGCCATGCGGTCGGCCAGGGTCAGCGCCGTGAAGCCGGCCAGGCAGGCGATGGCGATTGATGCGCCGACGAGCAGTGGATCGTGGTCGCCCTCAAGCAAACGGCCCAGCGACGGATCTTCACGGTCAAAGCGCCAGAAATTCATCGTGCACCATGGTGGAAGTCGCATCACGATAGCCGGGTAGCTGTGATAGCGATAAAAACGGGGTCAGGTTCACTTAATTGGTAATAGGAGGGCCGTAGGCTGGGTTAGTACACCAACCCAGCCAACTCGCCTTGCGCCCCGAAAACGGGGTCAGAGCGAAAACGGGGTCAGAGTACGTTCTTACCCGGTCTTGTCCAAGTGCAGTCAGACGATCTATCCCGACTTCAGCCTCTAACATGCGATCAAGTGTCGAGATGAGCGTCCGCTGTTCGTCGTAGAGATAGACGCCATCTGGCCGCCGAAGACGACGACGCGCTGCCGGGCCCATCCTGACATGCCGACAGGCAGCCCACGACGGAACACACCGATGTCCCTCACCCGGATCCACAATCTGTCCATCTCGCTCGACGGCTTCGCCACCGGCGAGCCCCAGTCCAAGGAAGCCCCGTTCGGCGAGGTCAAAAGCCAGAAAGGAGGGGCAGAGTCACTCTGACCTCCGTTCCGGGCCCCCGTTCCGGCAAGTTTCGCGACAGACTCGATTGCTAGCATCGCTCGCCGATAACGATCAACCGTTTCGAGGAGCCCGTCGATGCTGTATCGATTCTTGCTGCTTTTCGCTCTCGTGTATGCATCCGTCTCACTTCCGGCGCATAGCCAGGCGCAACAGGGGGCGGTGGGCGCCGTTCGCGGGCGCATCGTGGATTCGGTGACTGGGCGGGCAGTGCCGATGGCGACGGTACACCTCATCCGCAATCAGCGCGTCCACGGCACGGTTGAAGCCGGTACCACCGGAGAGTTTTCGTTCGATCACGTCCCGGAAGGTGTGTATTCGGTCGAGGTGGAAGAGAAGGGCTACCTGAAAGCCGTGCAGGCGGATGTACGGGTCGTGCTTCGTAGAGCGACCGCCGTCGAGTTCGCGCTGGTGCGTGGGGGCGATGTGGTGGTGCTTGACGAAGTGGTTGTCTCGGCGCGCGCGACGGCGGGGGATCCGCGGGCGACGCCGAACACCGTGCTGCTGGAACGTGAAGAGATACGACGCAATCCCGGCAGCGCAGGCGACGTGTTCCGCGCGTTGGACGTCCTGCCTGGCGTCGTCTCGACGGGTGAGTTCTCAAGCTTCACCGTGCGCGGCAACGGGCCGCGGGACAACCTGATCCTGATCGATGGCATTCCTTTCGACAAGGTTGCGCATTTCGATGAGTCGTTCGGCGAGCAAGAAGCCGTCGATGGCGGCGGACGATACTCGATCTTCGCTCCGAACATCATCGGCAGCGCCAAGTTTTCTCCGGGTGGCTGGCGGGTGGCCGAGGGCGGCAAGAATGGCTCGCTGCTCGAGCTCGATATCGCTGAAGGTAACCCCGTCAGCTCCACGGCCGGCGCACGTGTCGACATCATCGGGATCGAGGCGGACTACGACGGGCCGAGCTATGTGGCCGATAACACCAGCTTGCTGATTTCAGCGCGCCGGTTCGATTTCAGCAATCTGTTCGAAGCGATCGATGAGAAGGACATCGGCACGCAGCGCCTGACGGATATCATCGTGAAGTCCGTCACCGACCTGAATGACGATCATCGTCTCGAGCTGCTGGCGATTTCCGCAAGAGAGGATTCCAAGCGAACGGTCGAGAATGCGCTCGCGTCCGAGAACTTCGAGGACGTGGGGCTCGAGGATTCGAGGCAGGACAGCACATTGCTCGGGGTGACGTGGCGGTGGTCTCCCGGTGATGTCGCACAGTTGCGCAACACGTTCTATTACCGCAACAGCGACACGACGGGCACGGAGGGCGAGGCGTATCCGGATCTCGCGGGTCCCGACCCGACACCTGCGACGACGCCGGTCCGCGAGAACATTCTGCGCGTCAAGGAGCGTGAAACCGAGATCGGCTGGCGCAGCGATTTCACCACGATGCTCGGCTCGGATGGAATCTTCTCCGCCGGCGCGCTGGTCGCTCGCGTGGATCTCGACTTCGACCGTCGTCTCTCCGGCGACTGGATACGGTACGTGTACGAACAGTCGGACTTTCGCGCCGACCCGACACAACAGTACATCGTGCTGACGCCCGAGGAATACGACTCGGCGTTGAGCGCATCGAAGACGCGGATCGCCGCGTATGCCGACTACGCCTGGACCCTCGGCGATTTCACGTGGACACCCGGAATGCGCTACGAGCGCGATGGGTTCTCCGGAAAGTCCAACGTCGCCCCGCGCCTGCTGGTGAGTTGGCAGCCTGATGCGGTTACCCGGGTGTGGACCGGAGGTGGCGTGTATTACCAGGCACCGCGTTATCTTGATATCGCAGCCGATCCGTCCAATCTTGATCTGAAGAGCGAACGCTCCATGCAGTGGGTGCTGGGCTATTCCCGGCACCTTAGCCAGGACCTGCGTTTTTCGGCCGAAGGGTATTATCAGCAGCTCGACGATCTGATCGTGTTCGACGATCAGACCACCAACACTGCAACCAACAGAGGCGAGGGGTCCGCGACGGGCGTGGATCTGATGCTTGCCAAGCGCATGAGCCGAGGCTGGAGCGCTTCGGCGACCTACTCATACTCGCGCGCCCGCCGCGATGACAGGCTCGGCGAAGGGGAGTATGCGTCGGATTGGGATCGGCCGCATGCGTTCGGTATCGTCGGCGCCTGGCAGCCGAGCGATCGTTGGACATTCTCGGCGAAATGGAAATATGCTTCGGGCCGGCCCACCGATGCGTTCGTCGTGCACAGCGACGTGTTGGGAGGCGCAGGCCCCGTGCGCTACTCGAAGGAGCTGACGCGCACCAACGCCGAGCGTCTGCCTGCCTATCATTCGCTGAGTCTGCGCGCGGACTACCAGCGCCGCTTCGGCCCGCTGAGCCTGGTGGCTTATCTGGACATCCTGAACGTCTATGGTCGCGAGAACGCCAACGGTTATGAATGGGACGAACGTCGCGGCGTCAACATCATCGAAGGACTCGACGAGCCGCTGCCCACCATCGGACTCAGGTTCGAATACTCTTGGACGCCAGGCGAATGAGCCGGTCACTGAGGTGGCCCAGTGAGATTGCTCCTCATCGAAGATAACCAGCGCCTCTGTCAGGCTGTCGCGGAGAGCCTGCGTGCGCAAGGGTTCGCGGTCGATACCGCGGCCTCGGCGTCGGAGGGACTGCGGGTCTGGCGGGCGGCCGACTACGATGCCGCCGTGCTCGATCTCATGCTCTCGGACGGCAACGGCCTCGATGCGCTGAAGGAAATGCGTGACCGGGGCAACATGACGCCCGTGCTGATCCTCACCGCGCTGGGTGCGGTCGAGGATCGCGTGAGTGGTCTGGATTGCGGCGCGGACGACTATCTCGTCAAGCCCTTCGCGATGCAGGAGCTCATCGCTCGGCTGCGCGCGCTGTTGCGTCGTCCGGGTGCGGCGTTGGGCCGCACGTTGACGCTCGGTAGCGTGAAGCTGGATACATCTGCACGCATCGCCACCGTCGCCGAGACGCCGCTCGATCTGACACGCTCGGAGCTGGTCGTGCTCGAAGCGCTGCTGCGCAATCAGGGGCGCGTCATCTCGAAGGAGCGGCTTTCCGAAAGCCTGTACGATTTCGAGAAGGAGCGCAGCGCCAACTCGGTGGAGACGCAGATGCACAGGTTGCGCAAGAAGCTGGCGGCCGCGGGCGCTGATGTTTCGCTCCGGACTTTGCGCGGTCTTGGCTATCTTGCCTCCTGAGCGCGGCGCGATGCGAGCCCCGTCCCTGCTTCGAGCACTCGTCGTTCGACTGACCATCGTGGTCGTGCTGGCGCTGGCCGGCAGCTATCTGGTGTTGTACTTCGAATTTCGCGAAGGGCTGTGGGGTCTGGAAGGCCAGAGCATAGCCATCCAAGTGCAGGATCTGCGTGCGTCGATCGTGCCGGGGACGGACGCGCCGCGCCTCGAGTTGCCACGGCACCTGCAAGCGTTCTACGCCCAACCGGATGCGTTGAATGGTTACCAATTGCTGAGCGCAGATGGCACGATGCTGGCGTCAGGCGGTTTCTCTGCGCCTGATCTGCCATTGCCGGTCGGTCAAGGCGGTGGGCAGGTCGTCATGCAGCTGGAAACGGATGCGGTGTCAGGCAGCCGCATCATGGCTGCGGCGCTTCATCTCGATGATCGTCATGGCCCATACTGGTTGCGTGTGGTGCGGAATCTCGAAGATCCAGAGAGTCTGGTCGCCCAGCTCATGCTCGGCGCGTTGGACGAGCTGTATTGGCCGATTGCCCTGCTGCTGATCGCCGTGGTCAGCGTCGTGGTCGTGACGGTGCTGTCGTCGCTTCGCTCCTTGCGTGCCGTCTCGCATCAGGCCTCAATGTTGTCGCTATATCGTTTGGACGAGCGGTTGCACGCCAAGAACCTTCCTCGGGAGCTCGTTCCTTTGGTTCAAGCGGTCAACGCCTCGCTCGGTCGGCTGGAAGCTGACTATCGCGTGCAGAGGGAATTTACCGCCAACGCCGCGCATGAGCTGCGTACCCCGCTTGCGACGTTGCGAGCACGGCTTGAGTCCCGCTTCTCGGCGCAGGAGCTGGGCGATGTTACGTTCGAAATCGAACAGCTCGCGCGGCTCGTTGAGCAATTGCTCTGTCTTGCGCGTCTCGATTCGCAGGAACAGTTCCAGTTTGCCGCGTTCGACGCTCACGCCGTAGCGCTGGAAGTGGCTCGGGAGCTGGCGCCGGTTGCGCTCGAATCAGAGCACTACGTGATCGCCACGACGCCCGACGCTTCCGTGCCTGCGTACGGGAATGCAACACTGACGCGCCTGGTCTTCCGCAACCTGATCGAGAACGCGATTCAGTACACGCCTGCCGGCACGTCGATCACGCTGTCCGCTGATCCTGCCACTGTGATCATTGCCGATGATGGGCCCGGAATCGCTGCGCATACCGCTGCGTCTCTGTTCGAGCGGTTCCGCCGCGGTCCCAATGCCTCGGGCCCCGGCGCGGGTCTGGGGCTCGCAATCGCGAAGTGCATCATGGAACGGCAAGGCGGACGTCTGTCGCTCGACGCGAATGCGGCCCGCGGGGCGCGTTTCGTGATGGAGTTTCCCGAACCTGCGTAAGCCAGCGTAGCCCGGGTAAGCGAAGCGCACCCGGGGTGCTTCACACGGAAACTCCGACCGCCGCAGTGCGATTTTGGCCTTGTTCGAGGCGACACATCGCGCGATTGCCCTAGCGCTACACGGACCGCATGGGTAACCTCCACCCATGGTTGGATATCGCCGCAATCGGATTGCAGGCGCAACGTACTTCTTCACCGTGACGTTGCGCGACCGCAGGAGCGACCTGTTGGTCCGTGAAGTAGACGCGCTGCGCGACGCGTGGCGGGCAGCTGCACGTCGCGTGCCGCACACCGTGATCGCGGCGGCCGTCTTGCCCGACCACCTGCATGCCGTCATCCGCATGGATGACGGCACCGCCAACTACCCGCGCCTGTGGCAGGACATCAAGAAGGGTTTCACCCGGCGCACCTCTGAACCGGGTTCTCCGTCAGCGTGGCAATCACGCTACTGGGAACGGACTGTGCGTGATGAAGAAGAACTTCAAGCACTCGTGGACTACGTCCATATCAACCCGCTGAAGCACGGTTTGGTTGAGGCGGTGGCGGAATGGCCGTACTCCACTTTCCATCGCTACGTGAGGAACGGCTGGCTGCTTTTGGATTGGGCGGGATCTCCCGGATCGACCGGGAAGTTTGGGGAACGTTGAGGCAATCCCCGGGTGCGCTGCGCTTACCCGGGCTACTTGCTCGGGGTGCCTTATATGGAAGTAGTTCGCCATATGGTCGCGCTGTGGCGCGCTTCTTCATCGCCCGCGCTGAGCAGCTATCGGGGCGCGGTGCGGCCTTTGGCCTACCCAGGCTACTTGATGGTCCCGTCAGCCCGCCCGGATCAGCCTGCAATAGTGGCCACCGACGTGTTGAGCAGTTGCTGCTCCCATAGGTAGGCGATGCCGCTGCCTGCGGCGTGTTGCTTCAGTATCTCGGTCAGTTCACCAGCGTGCTCGGTACGGGCCCAGTCGCGCTGCCATTCCGCCGCCAGCGCTAGCCAAGTCATCATGTTCGCGCCGGCCGCGATCATGCGCTGGATCGCCACTTGGTGCGCTTCGACCGAAACGGCGCCGGAGGCATCGGTAATCACCGTCACGTCCCAGCCTTCGCCCAGCGCCTGGATCACTGGCATCGCAACGCAGATCTCGGTCCAAAGGCCGGCGATGATCAGCTGCTTGCGGCCGGTCGCCTTGACCGCGTCCACCACCTTCTTGTCTTCCCAGGTATTGATGAAGGTCCGGTCGATCACCTCCTGGCCAGGGAATACGTCGGTGATATGCGGGAAGATGAGACCGCCGCGGTCGGCGACCACGCTGGTCAGGATGGTCGGCACGCCAAAGGCCTTGGCGGCTTTCGCCAGCGCCGTCGCATTGTTGACCACCATCTGCGGGTCGTGGCTGTTGACGTTAGTGAGCTGGTAAGGCTGGTGGTCGATCAGAACGAGGACCGAATCTTCGGGGCGAAGAAGCGATGCAAGGCCATTGCGAAACGTCATGAAGATATCCTTTGCTGCCGTTGTGGGGGAGTGGTCATGCTGCGGCACACGCAGCTACGCATACGCTGCCGCGGGGACAAACCTTGCCATTCGCATTCGCACGGCGGTAGCGCCTGTTTGTGCCAAGCTGTGTCGCAGATCCGGGAACGCCGAACTGGCTATCCTTGTGTCAGGCTGTATCGCAAATTGGGAACGCCATTTGGATATCGAAGCGCTGCGGGCATTCGTGGAAGTTGCGGACGCAGGGGGAGTCTCGCCCGCTGCGCGCCGGCTCGGCGTTTCCAAGTCGATCGTCAGCCGGCAACTCGCCCGGCTGGAAGCGGAACTGGGTATCCAGCTGCTTGCACGAACCACCCGCGGCGCAGCCCTCACCGAAGCCGGGGCCACGTTTCGGGACCACGCCGCCAGAGCCTGTGCCGAGATGGACGCGGCCCGGGACGCGATCCTGCCCACGGATGAGTTGCGCGGCCGCTTGCGGATTGCGGCGCCGCTTTCTTTCGGCCCGACCCATTTCGCTTCTGTGTTCGCGGAAATGGCGCGACGTCACCCGCAGCTCCACGTCCATACCGCCTACAGCGATCGCTTCGTTGATATCGTCGCCGAGGGGTTCGACTGTGCGATCAGGGTGGGCTACCTGCAGGATTCCAGCTTGATCGCACGGCGCGTCGGGCCGCTCCATGGAAAGCTCGTTGCAAGTCCGGACTATCTCAAGGCGCATGGTGCTCCCGAGACGCCGAAGGAACTGGCCGCCCATGAGGCGCTCATGCAGGGAACGGAAGCCTGGCAGTTCATGGATGGCAGCGAGGTTGTCACGGTCCATCCACGCGGGCGCTTCAAAGCCGACAACGGCACTGCGCTCATTTCCGCCGCTATCGCAGGACTCGGCATCGCCTGGCTTCCCGATGGCCTCACCAATGAATATGTCGCATCCGGTGCGCTGGTCCCGGTCATGACACGCTATCCACCGCCTCCGGCAGGCATCTATGTCATCCGCCCGCCGGGTCGGCACCCCGCACGGAAGGTAAGGGTGCTCACCGACATGCTGATCGAGTGTTTCGAACCGTTTCCGCGGCTAGCAGGTGCCGATCCGGCGTAGGCTACTGCTTCAACAGCGCAGCCGCTCCATCCACTGTGAGATTGCGATACTTCACGCGGCGGGCCTGGGCCCGCCCTATGACATCGTGTTCCACCTCCTTGCCCAACGCTGCCATGAAGGCGCCACCGGAACATCCGCATGATCGAGGACATCCGCTATCTCATTGCGTTCGCCAAGGTGGCCGAGACCGGTTCGTTCTCTGCGGGGGCGAAGGCGCTGGGGCTTTCGACGGCCGCGGCCAGCCAGTACGTTTCCAGGCTCGAGAAAAGCCTGGGCATTCCGCTGTTCTACCGCAGTACCCGTCGGCTGTCGCTCACGTTCGATGGCGCCCGGGTGCTGCAAACCGCGCAGGAGATGCTGGGCCTTTATCAGGATGGCATCGTCCAGCTCAAGCAGCGTCCCAGGGCCAGCCGCAAGCTCAAGATCACGATTCCCGCCGTGCTTATCCGCAGCGAGCTGATGGTGCAGATTGCGCGGTTCATCCGGGAATATCCCGACGTCGATATCAGCATCTCTTGCAGCGATACGCGCTACGACATCATCGGCGAAAGCTTCGACCTCGCGTTCCGGATTGGTGAACTCCCCGACAGTTCGCTCAAGGCGCGGCAGGTCTTTCTCCTCCCGCGGGTCATTATTGCCAGCCAATTTCTGTTGGACGAATATCCATCGGTTACCCACCCCAAGGACTTGGCGGATCTTCCCTGGATTGGGCTGACCATGCGCCCCAACCATCGGACACTGCGGAACGCCAGCGGCGACACATGCGACATCCGGTATGTGCCGCGCATTACCGTCGACAGCATCGAGGCCGCGTATCAGATGGCCAGGCAAGGCCTGGGTGTGACGGCGCCGCCAAATTTCCTGGCCAAGAACGATCTCGATCAAGGCATGCTCAGGGAGGTGATGCCAGGGTGGTCATTGGAGCCGCTGAAGGTCCACGCCGTTTGGCCGTCCAATGTCCCGGCGAGCAGTCCGGTGCATATCCTGCTCAAATCGCTAGGACACGCACCCGCTTCCTTGGATCAGCTGGTGGGTTGAAAGACCTGCATATAGACCAGGTAGATAGCCGTAGCGATCAGCAACCCGCCCATGGACAGATTGAACAGACGGATGCGGGTTGCGCTGTTGAGATACCTCGCGGCTCGGTCGCCCAGCAGCGCCCAGGCGGCAAGCGAGAGGTAGCAAATCAAAAAGTAAACGGCCACGAACACCAGCAGCGGCGCGGTGGTCTTTGGATCGGAGAACAGCGCCGCGCCGGATGCGCAGGCCATCCATGCCTTGGGATTGAGCCATTGCAACGCAAACCCCTGCATGAAAGTCGGGGCATTCTTTCTATCCACTGCAATTTGCGGGTCGGCCGACGCGATCTTGTACCCGATATAGACAATGAAGGCCGATCCCGATACGGCAAGCGCCTTCAGAAATAGCGGGTAGCGAACAACCAGTTGAAGCAGCCCGAAACTGACGAAGATCAACAGGAGGGTAAAGCCGATCGTCGCACCAGAGACATAGGGAATAGTGCGCCGGAAACCGTGATTAACGCCCGACGAGACGATCACCATGTTCACCGGCCCCGGAGAGATCGATAGGGCGAGGGAGAATACGCACATCGATACAAGCAAAGACATCATGGCGCTTCTCGGTTCATCGTTTGATGGCGGATGGACTTTGCGGATGAATGCCGCAGGCTTTCCCTGAGCAGATCAGGATCCGCAACCAAGTCTATGGATGAATACCGGTCCCGATAACCACCGAAATCGTGAAATAAACCTTTAAACATTTCTCAATAGAAACCAGCGTGGCTCGGTAAACCAGCGTAGCCTGGGTAATCGAAGCGCACCCTGGGTTTCTACAGAGCGGCAGGATGGCAAGGGTGATCGCTATCTTCTATTCGCTCCGCCAGCATCCTGGCCGTCTCGCCAGTCAAAAGCGAATCCGACAACACCACGGATGTTTCGATCTGCCGGTCGGAAATCGTCCAGTACGTGCGTAGCAGCAGCGCTTTGGCCGTTTCAGGCACAAGCTGGAAGCCGTGCCGCTCATAGAAACGGATTGCCCACTTGGCAGCACTCCACGTGCCGATCAGAACGGTGCGGTCTGTTTGCACGCGCAGATAGGCGAGCAATGCGCTGCCAACCCCATGTCCTTGATACGCGGGCAACACGTACGCGTGGCGGATCAAGTCAACATTACGGACATGCTGGGAACCCATGACGCCGGCCAGCACGCCATCGATTTCGCAGCCGGCAAAGACGACACCCGCGGCGAGCTCGGATTGGAGTTCCGTCGCGGACATGTAGGGTTCGTGCCAGCAATCCTTTGGAATCGTGCCGCGGTAGACCTCAGCCGCTGAGTTGATGATCGTCAATATCGCTCCTGCTTCATCCTCGCGGCATTGTCTGACCTTGGGATAAGGAGGGGCGGCGTTTGGATCGCTTTCGGATGACTCGGTGGGATTCATCGCTTGTCCTTTCATCGTTGGGCAGCCTGCACGGTTGGCTGAAAACAATGAAAGCACGCGTGATCGCGCGGGTATTGAACAAAATTGCAGGCGTCAGCGCATAGCTTCCGCGTAGGCACCTGGCGTCACGCCATAACGTTGGACGAACATCCGGTTGAAGTGGCTTTGATCGGAAAAGCCGCAGGTGGTTGCAGCCTCGGCCAGCGTGCCGCCGTCCGCGATCATCGCGCGAGCGGCATCCAAGCGCCGCTGCACGATGTACGCATGCGGTGTGAGCCCGGTGAGTTTGGCGAACCCCCGGACGACTTGAAAACGGCTCAGATCGGCTTCGCGCGCCAGTGCGGCGAGTGTAACCGGGGCAGCCGGATCCTCGTCGATACGCGCCTTGGCCCTTGCCAATGCTGATGCGGATGGAGGGGACGGCGGCTTCTTGTGGAGCATCCCGGCCAAGAGAAGAATCAACCGCTCTTGTGAACGCTCTGCGTCGGCGAATCGGCCGGTGGTCATTTCGTAGGCAAGCTCGAACGCTCGCGCGTGGCCCTGGCTCACGACGACAGGATGGGTGAACTCGAAACTCGCCGTAGCCCCTTCGCGTATATCGGCGACGATGGCTCCCACAAACTCGGGAGCCAGGTAGAGCATTCTCCAGGCGCGGCTGTCGCCAATCGGCATGCCGTCGTGCACCTCGCCCGGATTGCAGGTAATGATGCTCCCCGGGCCGGCTTCCACCATTCCGCGCCCACTCCAGGACCGGTGCGCGCCGTCGACGATCAAGCCAATACCGTACCCGTTGTGCGCATGGCGAGGGAACACATGCGATGAGCGAGCTTCAACAGCTTGCACATTCCGGAACGCGCACGGTCGCATCGTGAAGGAACTTCGGCTCATGTCCTCTTTAGTCCTTGCCCGTGCCGTACATCGCACGGTCGTTATAGCGTTGCACAGAGTGCGTTGGGAAACCTAAATCAGGTTGGAGTACCACCGCAACGAGTGGACGGCAGACGCAACGTACTTCTTCACCGTGGCATGTGCGACGCACCCGGGGCCGCTTCAAGGCTTGGGAGCGTGTGGAGTACGGCCATTTCGCCACCGCGTCACGTGTTTCGGGGGGATAGCTAGTAGGATGCGGATGGCCGTAATCAAGCCCAGGTTCGTTTAAAAGGTAGTTTCGCGCCGCAACCCACAATTGCGAGGTGCTCATGGCAGAGGCGAAAACCAAACCAACGCAGTTGTCGGCCGAGGAGTACGTCTCGCAGATTTCCGATCCCGCGCGACGGACAGACTGCCAGGACCTGCTTAAGCTCATGAGCCGTGTCACCAAGCAGCCGCCGGTAATGTGGGGCGCCAGCATCGTGGGCTTTGGCAGCTACAGGTATACCTACGCGAGCGGCCATTCGGGCGAGTCATGCGCCACCGGCTTCTCCGCGCGCAAGAGCGACATCAGCATCTACTTGATGGTAGATACGTCGCCGCAACAGGAACTCTTGTCGCGCCTCGGCAAGCACAAAATGGGCAAAGCCTGTCTGTCGATCAAGCGACTCGCCGATGTTGACCACAACGTGCTGGAACAGCTCATCACCGAATCGTTCATTGAAGTCGGACGACGTCACGGGAGCAACCACGCCAAGCCAACGTAGCCTGGTAAGGAGCACGCCCGGGAGCCTTCGCAAACGCACCACATCGCACGACCATGCACACCCGGCACGCCGCCGAATCGGGCTCCCCATCAGCGTGGCAATCGCGTTACTGCGAACGCACCGCGCGCGACGAAGAAGAACGGCAGGCCCTCGTTGACTGCGTTCACACCAACCTGCAGAAAATGGCTTGACGCGGGGCGGCGTTTCCCAATCCCCGGCTTTGCGAAGGCAAGGTCTCAACTTGGCATCGCTGCCGCGAATATTTTCATTGGACCGGCGGTCAATGCCGTCTTAACCTCGGTCACCATGAGCAACGACCACGCCAACGGATTTAGCCGACGCAGCTTCGTCAAATCGCTGGCCTTGGCCGCGGCGGTGCCGCGACTGGCATGGGCCGGTAGCGCCGCTGGTACCGGAACCGGTGTCGCCAGCATGTTCGCGCTTGGCGACGTCCGTCTTGGCGAAGGAGTGTTCGCACACTCCCATGCGCTCAACCGTCGCTATTTGGCCGCACTGGCGGTCGACCGCCTGGTTGCGCCTTATCGGATCGAAGCCGCGTTGGCGCCGCGCGCGTCCAAATACCCCAACTGGGAGTCGATGGGCCTGGAGGGGCACACGGCGGGGCACTACTTGTCGGCCCTGGCGCAGGAAGCCGCTCAAGGCGATGACGAAATGCGCCAACGCCTCGACTACATGGTGGCCGAACTGGCCGCCTGCCAGCAGGCCAACGGCGATGGCTACGTTGGCGCCGTCCCCAACGGCCGCGTGCTGTGGAGCAGTGTCGCGGCGGGCACCGTCGATGCCAGTTCTTTTTCGTTGGGCAATGCGTGGGTGCCGTTCTACAACCTGCACAAGATGTTCGCCGGTCTGCGCGATGCCTGGTGGTATGCGGGCAATCGCCAAGCCCGCGGGATGTTGATCGCCTTCGCCGACTGGGCCGATCGCCTGGTGGCCGGACTCGACGAGCAGCAGATGCAGACGCTGCTCGCCACCGAGCATGGCGGCATGAATGAGGTGCTGGCCGACGTCTACGTCATCACCGGCGAGCGGCGCTACCTGGCATTGGCCCGCCGCTTTTCTCACCGTGCCTTGCTTGAACCGCTACTGCGTCGCGAAGACGCGCTGGACGGCCTGCACGCCAATACTCAGATTCCCAAAGTCATCGGCTTCGCCCGCATCGGCGAACTGGATGATGACCAGGCTTGGATCGACGCGGCCACGTTCTTCTGGGAGACGGTGACCCGGCGCCGCAGCATCGCTTTCGGCGGCAACAGTGTGCGCGAGCACTTCAATCCGGTCGATGATTTCAGCGCCATGGTGGCATCGCCGGAAGGGCCGGAGACCTGCAACAGCTACAACATGCTGCGCCTGAGTACGCTGCTGTACCGGCTGGATCCGCAGCCGCGCTACGCCGATTTCTATGAGCGCACGCTGTTCAACCACATTCTCTCCAGCCAGCACCCGCAACACGGTGGCTTGGTTTACTTCACTCCGATCCGTCCGCGCCACTACCGGGTCTATTCGCAGCCGCAGGAATGCTTCTGGTGTTGCGTTGGTACCGGCATCGAGAACCATGGTCGCCATGGTTCATTCGCTTACGCCCATGACGCGCACTCGCTGACGGTCAACTTGTATATGGCTTCGCAATTGCAATGGCGCGAGCGCGATCTGGTGTTGCGCCAGGACACGCGCTTCCCGGACGAGGAGTCGAGCCGGCTGTCCCTGCAACTGCGCAAGCCGCAGCGCTTCCACCTGCGTCTGCGTCATCCGCACTGGTTGGAAGGGCTGTTGAACGTGCGCATCAACGGCAAGTCCTGGCCGCTGCAGTCCACTCCTTCCTCCTACGCCAGTATCGAGCGCGAATGGGCTGATGGAGATATCGTCGAAATCGACTTGCCCATGCGCACTCGCGCTGAAGGATTGCCGGACGATTCGGACTACGTGGCGCTGATGCATGGCCCGATTGTGCTGGCCGCCCGCACCGGCACCGAGAATCTGGACGGATTGATTGCCGATGATGGCCGCGGCAGCCACGTCTCGCCGGGTTCTTACCTGCCGTTGAACCGTGCGCCGATGCTGGTGGGCGACCGGGATACGCTGGCTACTCAAGTCAGACCAATGCCGGGACGCCCGCTCACTTTCGAGGCCGGCGGACTCGTCCAGCCCGCCGCGTTCCATTCACTGCTCTTGGAGCCGTTGTTTCGTGTGCACGACGCGCGATACGTTGTGTACTGGCGTACCGCCACGGCATCGGCTTATCCCGCGGTGATCCGCCAGATCGAAGCCGAGGAGCGTCAGCGGCAGGCGCTGGAGGATCGCACCCTGGACCAGGTGGTTCCTGGCGAACAGCAGCCCGAGGTCGAGCACCAGTACCAGGGCGAGGACAGCGGCACCGGTATCCGCATGGGACGCCACTGGCGCGATACGGGCCGGTGGATTTCGTACCGGCTGAAAGCACGCGACGGCACCGATCCGGCCACTGTCCTCGAACTGCTGCTTACCTTTGATGGCGGCGACCGCAACGAAGGCTTCGACGTGCTGGCCGATGGACGCCGGCTGACGACGATCAGGCTGAAGGGCGATGCGAAAGACACCTTCGTCGAGCGCAAGATCGCCTTGCCCCAGGACCTCGCTCAAGCTGCTGTTCGAGAAGGCTTGATGATCAAGCTGGTCGCTCTCGCCGGGCAGCGAACCAGCGGCCTATTCGGTCTTCGCCTTCTGCGTACCGAAGCGGATGAAGACGCGATGCGGTTGAAGGCGGATTAGAGCTCTCAGTGTCTGGTCACTACTTCCTGGCTTGTCTCACGACCCCAGACGCGAATGCCGCGTTCGCGAGTTCGAGGAGGAGATAACCGCCATTAGGGAAGATCCGAACAACTCGCTTTCGCTGGTTATGACGATAGTTGTTCCGACCTTGGCTTAAACAACGCCGCGTTAAGGAACCTCTGAATAATTGTCGTCGTCCCCGCGAAGGCGGGGATCCAGCGACTTAAGCCATTGAAAGCAAAGGCGCTGGGTTGACCGGCATCCGCCGTTGAAAAGCGCTTCCGCCTTCGCGGGAAGCGCTCTTCAACAGCCGAATGGCTGGTCATGACGAGCAAAGCCGAATTGTTCAGGACCTTCCTTAAGGTGCCTTGCACGCTGCTGCCGCTACACTCCCGGATTCCTGAGAATCGCGCGTATCTCCCATGCTGTTTGCCATGTCCTGCCGATCCGTCGCATTTGCACTAGCCCTGGTTTCGTCGTTGGCCGCCTGCAGCTCCAACCGGAGCAAGGAACCAGCGCCGCCCTTGGGCGAGACGTTCGGCGCCGAAGACACGTACTCCCGTAGCTATGCGGTGCCGCCGGTCACGGCCTGCGAAGCCACGCGGCGCGCGTTGCTGGGGCAGGGCTACGTGATCGGCAAGATGGCACCGGAGACGCTGGAGGCGGGCAAGAGCTTCCAACCCGAATCCGACGTGCACACGCAACTCAAGGTGCTGGCGACCTGCGTGCCGCGGTCCGACGGTGGTTCGATCGTCTTCATCAATGCGGTACAGGACCGTTACGCCCTCACGTCCCAGTCCAACTCGGCCAGTGTCGGCGTGAGCATGATCGGTTCGTTGTCGCTGCCTGTTCCCGGAGGCAGCAATGCCAATCTCGTTCGAGTGGGCAGCAACACGGTGCAGAACCAGGACTTTTACCGCCGTCTGTTCGACCGCGTGACGTTCTATCTACCCGGCACCCCGGCCGACGCACCGCCTCCACCGGAGCCCGCCGGCCCACCCGATCCGGTCACGCCGAAGCAGTGAAAGCAGTTGCGGTCATAGGGTGGGCTCAAGCCCACCGCCGGGGTTCCATGTTCAATAGTGGTGGGCTGGAGCCCACCCTATGCGAGAACACATAGGCGCATCTGGACTGGAACAAGCGGGTAGCAGGCATGGCAGGCTAGGCGCGGTGAATTAGGAATCTGCGCATTGAAAGCCGTCGACCGGCTGCTTTTCTCAGACCCTGTGCTTCAGCCGCGGGATCCGGAACCGCAGCACCCGGCCGACCAACGACATCGCGCGCATGACCTTGGCCGTCTTCGCATCGGCGGGGAAGAACGACTCGATCGCCAGTTCCGACAACGTCACCTCCACGGGCGTGCCGAACACGGTGGTGGTGCTGAGGAAGGCGAGTTCGCCGACTTCGCTGCGCAGGCGCATGGGCACGGCGATCGCGGCGGGATCGGGCGACTCCTCGTCGTAGTCCGGCGCCGGATAGGACAGCAACTCCTGAAGCAGATTTTCGAGCACGCCGTCGCCGGTGGTCTCGACCTGCCTGCGCAGACGGTGGATCAGGTGCGCGCGCCATTGCCCGAGGTTGACGATGCGCGGCGCCACGCCCTCCGGGTGCAGGCTGAGGCGCAACACGTTGACCGGCGGTTCGAGCAAATGAGGCGCCACGCCCCTAAGAAATGGCGCCAGCGCGCGGTTGGCGGCATGCATCTGCCAATGGCGGTCCACGGCGAGCGCCGGATACGGCTCGTGGCCGCGCAGCAGTAGCTCGATCGTCTGTCGCGCCGCGGCCAGGGTTGAGTCGTCCAGCGAGCGCTCACCGTAGACCGGCGCGTAGCCGGCCGCGGTGAACATGTGGTTGCGGTCGCGCAGCGGCACGTCGAGCCTGTCGGACAGGCGCAGCAACATTGCCCGGCTGGGCTCGGAACGGCCGTTCTCCAGAAAGCTCAGATGGCGCGACGAGATGCCGGCCAGGCCGGCGAGGTCTTCCTGCGAAAGCAGTCGCCGGCGCCGCCAGTCGCGCAGTTGTTCCCCTACCGGGCGTTGTGCAGAAGCGGGCATGGTCATCCTGGAACGATAGCCGATCGCGGTACGGAATCTCATTACCTGACAGGTAATGGTGCGGGGAACGGTGGCGTTCCAGCATCACCTCCATCCAACCACAGGAGTCCCGCCATGTTGCAGCGCATCCTCGCCCATCCGAAGTTCCTGCCCCGCCTGTTGCTGATGGACGGTCTTGCGACCGGCGCCACGGCCCTGTTGCTGCTGACTGCGGCCGATGTGCTGGCGCCGCTGCTGCAACTGCCTGCCGGCCTGCTGCGTGTCGCCGGCCTGATCTGCTTGCCGTTCGTGGCCTGGGTGATCGCGCTCTCGCGCCATTCGGCGGTGCCGCGTGGCGCGATGGCCACGGTGATCGCGATCAACATCGCCTGGGTGGCCGCCAGTGCCTGGGTTGCCTTCGGCGGCAGCTGGCAGCCGAGCGTGTTCGGAGTGGTCTTCGTTACCGGCCAGGCGCTGGTGGTGCTGACCTTCGCCGAACTCGGCTGGTTCGGCCTGCGTGCCTCGCGTCTGGCATCGCCCGTTCCTGCCTGAAAACCGGTGCGGTGCGACGCCAGTCATGACGAAAGCGGCGAATCGGCCGCTTTCGGGCATACACCATAAAGTGTTGACAGAGGGCTTAGTCTGGTTAAAACGACGCTTCATGCCGCTTAGGTAGGCGTTCGGCGCAAACCAGAAGGAAGCAAATGCAAAAGGAAGAACTCAAAGCCATTTTCGACAAACAAGCCCCTGGCTACGACAGGCAATGGGCAAGAATGGCGCCCATCCGCGACGGCTTGCACTTTCTCCTCGAATCCGTCTTCGCCGATTTTCCGAAAGATGCACGAATTCTCTGCGTCGGAGTAGGGACAGGCGCAGAGATGGCTTATCTAGCCAATAAATTCCCGCATTGGAGATTCACCGCAGTCGATCCTTCGGGCGCCATGCTCGATGTGTGTCGCCAGCGGGCTGAAGCGGAAGGTTACCTATCGCGCTGCGATTTTCACGAGGGATACCTTGAATCACTTTCAACAGAAGATCCGCACGATGGCGCAACCTGCTTTCTGGTGTCCCAATTCATCGTGGCGCAAGAAGCTCGCTCCGAGTTCTTTCGCGCGATTGCTAGCAGACTGAAGCCGGGCGGTATCTTGGCAAGTTCCGATCTGGCATCGGATATTGAATCGGATGGCTACGAAGCGCTTCTCCGTGTCTGGCTCAACACCATGACGCCTGGCATCCAACCTGAAGCGCTGGAGCGAACGCGTACGGCCTATGCCACGGACGTGGCGGTACTTCCTCCCACAATCGTCGCATCCATTATTGAATCAGCCGGCTTTGAGCCGCCGGTTCAGTTCTTCCAGACTGGTTTGATACACGCGTGGTTCTCCAGGCGCATATAGCTGCGCTCCGCTCTCAGTTCACGCTCCCATAGCGGCACGCCAGCCGAAAATGCACTGCCCGGATTGTGCCGTTGTTTCTCCGGGCAACATTTTTCGTTACTAGGCGCTTTGCTTTAGCCCGGGAGAAAAGATATGGAGCTGGTGACCCATAAGAAATTCAAAAGTGGCCGGTTGATGCCCTGG
Source organism: Pseudoxanthomonas sp. UTMC 1351 (assembly GCF_040948865.1). NCBI lineage: Bacteria > Pseudomonadati > Pseudomonadota > Gammaproteobacteria > Lysobacterales > Lysobacteraceae > Pseudoxanthomonas > Pseudoxanthomonas sp. UTMC 1351. The sequence continues at coordinate 46,044 of NZ_JAVGJT010000024.1, forward strand.
GGAAAAGGAACCGTCGTTACTGGCGCCAAGGGAATGGTCTACCTGTGCGGAAACACCGCGACCGCCGACGATTACGATCCGACTGACGAGAAAGGTGGCTTCGGCGGCGATGCAGCAGCGCAGTGGCGCGCGGTTCTGACCAATATCAAATCGGACCTGGAAGAGCTGGGTAGCGCGCTCGAACACCTCGTCCGGCTGACCATATTCGTCAAAGGGCCGTTCCCCGATGGCGGCGTGCTGAGTTCTCCCAATTACCATCTGGACGTGATGGACGAATTCTTCGCCGAGCATTGCCCCAAGCACTGCAGCTACAACAACCCGCCGCCCTCGGAAATCATCGGTGTTGCGGCGCTTGCGCAACCTGACATCGTTGTGGAAATCGTCGCAGTCGCAGCGCTGCCTGACTAAGCGGATATCGCATCGCCATAGGGTGGGCTCAAGTCCACCGACGAGAGGCCGCCACATTTCATGGAGGCGGATATGTAGCAACCATGGCGAGCTTGCATGCGCTCGGCCGCAAAAAGCCCACTTCGGACTTCACGTTACCCTTTAAGTAAATGTACTCTGGCCACCATTGTTGGCTATCCATACCGGAGTCGCATCATGGGTCTTGGTCTGAGAATGAGGGTGTGGGGCACCGCGCTGGTGCTCGTGGCCGCCGATGCAGGTGCCGCTGACTTCGCTTGGCCCGAAGGCAAAAAGGCCGCGGTCAGCCTGGCCTATGACGACGCGCTGGATTCGCAGCTGGATAACGCGATCCCGGCGCTGGACCGCCACAAGCTGAAGGGCAGCTTCTATCTGCAGTTGTCGCGCGAAACGGTGCTAAGGCGCATGCCCGAATGGCGCGCCGCCGCCCGCAACGGCCACGAGCTGGGCAACCACAGTCTGTTCCACCAATGTTCCGGGTCCCAACCGGACCGTGACTGGGTAGAGCCGCAGCGTGATCTGGACACCACCACCGTGGCGGAAATGCGCGACCAGGTGATGCTGGGCAACGTCATGCTGCACGCAATCGACGGCGCCACCGAGCGCACCTATACCGCGCCATGCATCGAGCGGATGGCCCGCGACGGCGACTATGTCGCTGCGGTGGCGGACCAGTTCGTGGGGATCAAGCTCGGCGGCAACGCGATAGTGCCGGACATGAGCAAGCTGGATCCGTTGGCGGTACCCATCGGTGGCCCCGTGGGAGTGACGGGTGAGCAGCTGATCGCGCAAGTGGAGGAAGCCGGGCGCAAAGGCACCATGGTCAACTTCACTTTCCACGGTGTGGGCGGCGACTACCTGAGTGTTTCCAACGAGGCCCATGAAAAACTGCTGACCTACCTGGATGCGCACCGCGACATCTACTGGACCGACACCTTCCTCAACCTGATGCGCTGGGTGCGCAAACAGCAGACCGCACACAAGCCCGCAAGCAACGACTGACGTCCTATGGCAGAAGCCCGCACACTGCGCGGGCCGACCCGCACAAAAACGGGTCAGGGCATTCCGGCCCCAACCGTCGCACGGACCGGTATGCCTGACGGGTCAAAGCCTTCCAGGCAGAACACGTTTATCCCCAAATAATCCGGTGTAACCCGTTTGCGATGAAACGGATAGATGCCGCAGGTACTCTGCATCTAAGGTGCAACTTTCCGCTTGCGACCGAAGCTGTGTGAAAACTCGAACCTACAATGGCAGCTGGACAAAAACTGTCCGAAAGTGAGGCTACTACGTCGTTCTGAGAACATTCGAATCTGCCGGACGCGGATATTGCACCAGACAAGGAGCGACTAGTACGAACTTCGCAGCTTGGTCAGATTCTTCCGTCGGCCACAAGGTCGCGTGTGCGCTTCAGTGTCGACTGGATCGCAGCCTTGAATCCCTTCTCGCTGTCCATCCAAGCTTGGGCTGCCTGCTCTTCGGGGCCGTTGGGCACCTTGCCGCGCAGGCCCAAATAGCCATAGAAGCGAAGTTGCAGATCGCCGTTTTCGTCTTCGAACAGCTCGTTGATGATCGCGCCTTCTCGCGGGCTGATTGCCTGGAAGAAGGTGATCTTCGTGTCCGCCTCGAACGAGATGATCTCGGTGAGGTCATCGCCCAGGATGGTTGCTTCGCGCACCAGGTGCGAGGCGCCTTCTTCGACGATCTCGCTGCGCGTGCATTCGTTGGGAGGGAAGAAGAGTCTGGCGTCGCGCGCCTTCTGGACCAGCCCCTCCCAGGCCTGGGCGCGGGTGAGCGGTGTCTGGCCGGGAGCATTCACCGGCACGGTCGCGGTCGAGTAGATCATGATGGGCTCCTTGATGGATGAGGTTGGGAAGAATCAGACAACCACTGCGGTTTCAGCAGCGAAGTCGCGATAGGAGCGTAGGGGGCGGCCCAACAACTGGGTCAGTCGCTCCACATCGCCTGTCTCGGGCACCATGCCGTCGGTGAGGAAGCGCTCGGCCATCTGGCGCATGTCGTAGGCCATCCATGCCGGCATGAACTGACGCAGGTTCTGCTCGAAGCCCGCCGTGTCATCGCCGCCATACGCAATCGCGCGGCCAAGAGCTTCCGACCAGATACTTGCGACATCAGCGCCCGTCAGCGTGTCCGGGCCGACCACGTTGATACGGGTTAGAGCGCTGCCATCAGGCGCTTGATCGCGGGACAGGAGCTCGATGGCCGCGATCTCGCCGATGTCGCGCGCATCGATCATCGCCAGGCCCTTGTTGCCAATCGGCATGGGGTAGACGCCATAGCCCAGCACCACATCTTTGATTGTCAGATCGTTGTCCATGAAGTACGCCGGGCGCAGGATGGTGGCGTTGAAGCCCATGTCTTCGATCATGCGCTCCACCCCGAACTTGCCGGCGAAGTGCGGCACGTTCACGTAGCGGTCGCTGTGGATCACCGAAAGGTAGACGACTCGCTTCACGCCTGCCTCGCGGGCGACATTGAGCGGGATCAGCGCCTGAGTGAATTCATCGGCCACCACCGCGTTGAGCAGAAAGAGGGTGGAGACGCCTTCGAAGGCCTGGCGCAGGGCATCGACATCGAGCAAGTCGCCCTGGACGATCTCCGCGCTTTCGGGGAGGTTGGCGCTGGCTGGATTGCGGGCCAGCGCGCGCACCTTGGCGCCACGTTGGGTGAGTTGCTGGACGACATGGCGGCCGACATTGCCGGTGGCGCCAGTTACGAGGATGGTCATGGGATTGCTCCGGGTGGTGAGGAGACTCCATGGTTGTTGATCCGCATGCGGGCCGATAGCCCATATACTTGGACCACATGTCTCACTGGTGGAACACATGGATCTTCTGGCCCTGGCCGACTTCAACTTGGTAGCGCGCCATGGAGGCTTCGGCCGGGCAGCCAGGGCTGCCGACCGCCCCAAGGCCACGCTGTCGCGGCGGGTAGCAGATCTGGAGGCGAACCTGGGGGTGCGCTTGTTCGAGCGCGGGTCTCATGCCTTGAAGCTCACACAGGAAGGCCGTGCCTTGTTCGAGCGCACCGAAACCCTGCTGATCGAGATTGGCGAAGCCGCGGCGGCGATCGCCTCGGGAGGGGAAGCACCACGAGGCAGGCTGCGCATCAGCGCGCCACTGCTGTTCTCTCAGATGGCGCTGGGCAAGCTGTCAGCCCAGTTCGCGCTGCGTTATCCCGAGGTGCGTCTGGAGATCACGACCGAGGATCGCGCAGTCGACATGGTGGAAGAGGGCTACGACCTGGTGATACGAGTCAATCCCGATCCCAACGAGCATCTGATCGGGCGCATCCTCCTTCGTGACCGGTTGGTCGCTGTGGCCAGCGCTGACCTAAAGAGGCCGGAGCGAGATACGGCCGTACGTGCGGTGGTTCGCGCATCCAGTAATCAATCAGCTTGGGACTTGACTACACAAGAGGGCGATGTGCGCGTGTCCGTCGATCCGGTCTTGCGCTTGGCGTCACTGATCATGATTCGTGACGCGGTGCGAACGGGAATAGGCGCCGCTGTGCTTCCCCTGTCGCTTGTGGCTGACGAGTTGCGCTCAGGTGCTCTTGTTCACTGGGGCGATGTGAAAGGACGGCCTATCGAAATCTGGGCGCTATACCCTTCCCGCCGCCTGCTGAGCGCACGCGTATCTGCCTTTCTGGAGTTCTTGAAAGGAGCCTTTCCGTTGGGACAACCTGAAGAGTTGACCGCCTACCTCACAGGCGAGATATACCCGCCGCAGGTAGAAATGACCAATGCCCCATAAAGTGCAGTTCGATGCCTGCTTTCGACCGATTCTGTTGAAAACTCGGTTGCCCGAATTTCTGACCGGGCGACGGACCACGAGAGTGCGATATCACAGCTTCAAACTGTGCTGAAAACGCGCTGTTTTCGACCTTGCTCGCGTCGCAGGAGGTTTGCGATGAAACAGCGGTGTTTGTAAGTTCTTGGAGTTCGTGATGTTCGATAGCCGCAGGATCTACAAGGTTGAGGCCCGCGACGGCGATTATGTCACCGCGGTGGCGGACCAGTTCGTAGCGATCAAAATGGGCGGCAACGCGATAGTGCCGAATCTACTGGACCGACACCTTCCTCAACCTGATGCACTGGGTGCGCAAACAGCAGGGTGCATCCAAGCCGGCAAGCAGCGACTGACGTCCTATGGCAGAAGCCCGCATGTTCGTGCGGGCCTATCCGCACAAAAACGGGTCAGGGCATTCCGGCCCCGACCGTGGCACGGACCGGTATGCCGGATGGGTCAAAGCCTTCCAGGCAGAACACGTTTATCCCCAGATAATCCGGCGTAACCCGTTTGCGATGAAACGGATAAATGCCGCAGGTACTGCAGAAGTAGTGCTCGGCGGTAAAGGTATGGAACTTGTAGGCGCTGAGGGAGCTTTCACCGGCAATGAGCCTGAACTCGTTCTCGTGCACTTTTACCATCAGCGCATTCTTGCGCTTGCAGATGGAGCAATCGCAAGTCGTCAGCTCCGGAAAATCCGTGAGGATCTCAAAGCGCACCGCGCCGCAGTGGCAACTGCCGGAATACTTCTGTTGGGGTCTGTCGTGTGCAGAGGTGCTACCGATGTGCATTGGCGTCTTGATCAACCCGACTTTGTGGGCCCGCTAGGATGAGGTGAATGCTAGGGAAGGTCTGAATAATTCGGCTTTTGCTCGTCATGACCAGCCATTCGGCTGTTGAAAAAGCACTTCCCGCGAAGGCGGAAGCGCTCTTCAACGGCGGATGCCGGTCAACCCAGTGCCTTGCTTTCAACGGCTTATGTCGCTGGATCCCCGCCTTCGCGGGGACGACGACTATTCAGAGGTTCCCTAGCGGCGAATCTATACCACGGTTCGCCAAAGCCGATGCCTGCCGCATGGCTCGGTGAAGGTAATGGGTATAGGGTCGTGGATTAGTCGTTCCGAGTCATTCTAAGATCGTGCCGCTCCCAACCCACAGCCGCAACGCATAAACGTGACCCCTTTAAGAGGTTGTCCCAATGAGGCCATATCTGCGATTTTCCCTTGCGGCTGTCATGGCATTCCTTCCCGTAGTGTGTGGCGCGCACGATCTTCCGACTGACGCGGCAATAGATGCGGAAGTACGCAGCATCATGGCTCGGACCCAGGCCAAGGGCTTGGCCATAGCCATAATCGATGATGGCCAAACCCGCTATGTGCAGGCATATGGAGTACGCAACGAAAAGGGCGACCCGCTGACGGTCGACACGGTGATGTATGGGGCTTCCCTGACCAAGCCGATGTTTGCTTACGCCGTCATGCGACTGGCGGGGAAAGGGCGGATCAGCCTTGATACGCCCATCGCCGAATACCTGCCCAAGCCTTTGCCGGAATATGGCGGCAAGGACATCGTGAGGCGATATGCGGACTGGTCCGCGCTGGACGAGCGCTGGCGGAAGCTGACACCGCGCGTCTTTCTGACCCACAGCGCCGGGTTCGCCAATTTCGGTTTCCTTGAGCCGGACGGCAAACTGACGTTCCACTTCGGTCCAGGGAGCCGCTACGCCTACTCGGGCGACGGACTGAACACACTGCAGTTCGTGATGGAAACAGGTTTGGGAATCGACGTTGGTGCCGAGACGGACCGGATATTCAAGGCCTTCGGCATGAGCCGCACCAGCTTGATCTGGCGGCCCGACTTCGCCGCCAATCTGGCAGATGGCTGGGACCAGCAAGGCCGTATCGAGCCGCACGACGAACGTTCCAAAGTGCGTGCCGCCGGATCCATGGATACCACGATCACGGACTTCGCAAAATTCGCGGCCGCCTTCATCCGAGGCGACGGACTAACCCAAGAAGAACAAGCGGAGATGCTGCGGCCCATGCTGCCCATCACGACACGAACACAGTTCCCCTCGCTACAGCAAGAGTTGCCGGTGCCGGAGCGCCGCAAGGATCTCGCCGCAGGCCTGGGTGTCGTAGTGTTCGATGGACCGCAGGGGCGCGGCTTCTTCAAGGGCGGCCACAACGGCACGACAGCCAACACCTGGGTATGCATAGTGGCCAAGCGCCGCTGCGTGGTGATTCTTTCCAATGACGTTCGGGCGGAGCGCGGCTTTCCCGATCTTGTTGGTTATGTTCTTGGTTCGACGGGCGTGCCCTACGATTGGGAGTACGGGAAAGCGGCAGAGTGATAGTGACGGCTATGAATCACGCGAGCGGCAGGGGCTGACGATTGGGGAGAATTATGGGTCGTGCATCGCCGATCAAAGAGCCTGCAGAATTCGCGATCACCTCCTAACTCAGACGATTGAAGCCTCTTGTGGATTATCGTGGACGCTAATGAGGCAAGAGATTGGGGACTGTTAACGGGGTAAGGGGCTGCTTCCGACCTTGGATTCAACCGATTGACGCAAAAGTTTGGGCTCCGCATAGAGCCGGTTCTGGGTCCGGCTATACGCAGGCTTGTTAGCCAGACCCAGCCGGCCTAAGATCAAGCAGTATCAAGGGGATAGCGCTCCGTACGAGTCGCTGTGGATAAGTCGTATAACCGGACCCCGGGATCCGGCTATTAGGTAGTTAGAGGGTGGCAGTGAGATCTTTGTCCGTGCAGGTACAACCAGAGCGCTCACCCGGCATTGATATGGCTGACTTAGCGACCTCATTCCAGGCCCTAGTGAGCCGGATCGATCTAGTTCGGAGTCATTCATTCGATTCTGGTCATGACAACGGTGCGTACTACAACTTCACGTTCGGCACTGAGCGTCCGGCCGAGCTTTGGCGCCTGATCCAAAGCACTATTTTTCTGGCACCGGAGCACCGTAGTCACTTGGCCGCCTCAGCTATGGCGATGTGTTCTAGCGAGAGTGGTTGGCATAGGTACTCACAGCTCTATCATTGGGACCCGGAGGTACCAGTTGTTCCCGTGCCCCCCTCTAACAATTCATTCAAGCCGAACCCGCTTCGCGGGTCGGCTTAATTCAGGCGTTAGCTGGCAATAGCAACAACAATGTGTCTAGGGGACTCATGAAACTTCTAATCGCACCACTACTTCTCTCGCTTGCGGCCTGCAGCGCGAGCAATGTCAATGTCCGAGGACCATCCAATAGTGCCTACGCACCAGTCAATGAGAGCGGGGTAACGGGAGAGATAAGCTACTGCAATGCAGGCGCAAAGAGCGTTCGAGACGCGCGACGAGACGACGCTTACCAGAAGATGCACGCTCAATGTGGAGGAGCATACTCAATCGTCAGAGAGGAGGATCAGCGGCCGGCTTTCTGCGCAATGGAGCGTCGCATTTGGTTCAAGTGCGAAGCTTCCTCGCCAAGCGGTAGGTAGGCTACGGTTGCCAGCTAACTTTCATTCAAGCCGAACTCGCTTCGCGGGTCGGCTTAATTCAGGCGTTAGCCCGCTCCAGATTATGCCGCAATCCAAACTTCCAGAATTTCAGTGCGTCGACGCGATCGAGTGGAAGCTTGACGATTCAATGAGTGCGGAGCGACTCGGGCACTTGGCTAACGGGCTGGATTATCGCGAGATCATGGAGGAGATTTGCAGATCGGTTGCGAGCCTTACTTTTAAGCGGGAAAGACTCAAAGGGGACAGACGCTACTTCCGTCTTGTAGCAACGCTTTCGTGCTCATCTCCACATCCGGTGGATCTTTTCCACAATTCTGCGGCTGGCTACAGGGCTCAGTACTATATTGGGCAGGAACTTGGCGACTGCGCAAATAGCTACGCCGTTGCGATGATCTCCCCATTGGTCTATGCCGCTATGCGGTTCAACCCAAAGAGAAGCTGCCACCCCCCAATGGGCTCAGGCATCTACTAGCGATCCTGATGCCAAAGTATGGATTCATCAGGGCCGTTGGCTGCGAAATCCTAGCACTGCGTTGAAACAACTGAAGGTTGATCGCTGGCGTATGCTCCCTACTCTCACCGAGAAAGAGCAGAAGCGGGCGGGCTACTCACAACTCACCCCATGGCTCGAGAATAGAATCGACTTCAAAGGTGGCTTCGTTTCCCTAGGCGGCGAGTTGTTCGGCACACTTAAGCCCAACCGAGCGCAGCACATCCATGAGAACGGATTCACGTAGGCAGCGGGCTAACAATTCATGCAAGCCGAAGCCGCTTCGCGGCTCGGCTTAATTCAGGCGCTAGGCGGCTATGGCTACGGACATACAAGACGTCGCGGACAAGTGGGCACAGCGTGGCGTGTACTTCTTCGTCATGGGGGTTGGCGCTTTCTTCGTCTACTTCAACGAGTCGTATGGATGGGTCAGAATCCCTGAGTACATTAGGCTGAGCGACTTTTGGTTTGACCCAATCGAGCCCTACATCCAACCGTACCTTCCAAGCGTTGTTATGGTTCTTGGTGCAATACTTCTTGCGTCATCGTGCTATAGCTTTTATCGCTATGCTAAAGCAGACTCGACAGGCAGTTCAGCCGTCTAACAGTTCATTCAAGCGAACCCGTCTACGGCTTCGCCTAAGTCAATGCTTCCTGATACGCTTCCAACATTGCACTGACCGGTGGCGGGTCGGCTTAATTCAGGCGTTAGGCCTAGGGGGAAGGTATGCCGGATATCGCAATAGTTTCTACCATTCTGACAAGCATCAAGACGGCCACTGACATCGCGAAGTTCCTGCGAGAGAGTGATACGTCGCTGGAGCGGAGCTGAAACTCAAGCTTGCCGATCTAGTCGGTGCCCTCGCTGATGCTCGCATTCAAATTGTTGATGTGCAGGAAGAAATTTCCAACCGCGATAAGCGCATCGCAGAGCTTGAGGAATCGCTTTGCACCAAGGGCGAGGTTGTTCGCTACCTAGATGGCTACTACAGGAAGAGTGAGTCAGGTGAGGCCACAGGTCGCCCCTATTGCTTTAGCTGTTGGGAGGGTTCCCATCGCCTCCACCAGCTGGTTCAAAAGAGCGGAGACCGCTTTACTAATAAGTGTGGTAACTGTGGGCATGAGTACACTCGCCGCCTCACGCCCAACAAGCCCCCACCAGCCGAGGCTGGGGCCTAAATTCATTCAAGCCGAGCCCATGTCAGTGGCGACGCCTAAGTGCACGCCTTCTGCCATATTCGAACCCAGTCGCCGCCCTGATGCGGGTGGACTTAATTCAGGCGTTAAGTCCTATGACCAACTATCTAGACCGTTTTGTCAAAGCGCAGGCCGGCGTCTTTGACAAGGCGATTGAAGAGATCGCAGCGGGAAAGAAGCAGACACACTGGATGTGGTTTGTATTCCCACAGCTTCGGGGGCTGGGGCAGAGCGAAAATGCGTACTTCTACGGGATCCGTAATCTCGATGAAGCAAGAGACTATCTTGCTCATCCCATCTTAGGCCCGAGGCTCGAAAAAGCTACGCAGTGTGTGCTAAAGACGAATGTTTCGCCTCAGGAGATTCTCGGTGAGACGGATTGCCAGAAGTTTGCCTCGTGCATGACGCTTTTCGGCGCGGCATCTCCGCCGGAATCTGTGTTTAACCATGCGCTACGCACGATTTCGACAATTGATGAGAGAACAGTTCAGATGCTCGGAGAAGAATAATGACACCTTATGAGAAAGCTACGCTAATACTACAAGCGGTAGTCGCAATCGCCGCGTTTGTATCTGTATACCTCGTGCTGCGACAACTTCGCGCAATGAGCACCCAAATCGAAGCCACGCAGCATGCGTCCGAAGCCCAAAGCATCATCTCAATCGTAAATTTCCTACAGACAGGGGAAGCGAGAGATGCGCGAGCGGCGGTGCGGTCAACCCTATCGAAAGCCCACTATGAGTCGTGGGACGAGACGCAACAACGGGATGCTTCGTCCGTCTGCGCGAACTACGATGTGGTCGCTGCGCTACTCAAGGCGGGACTAATTCGAAACAAACATGTCATCGTCGACAATTGGGCCCCGAGCATCAAACACTGCCACCAAGTTCTTTTGCCGTTCATTGACGCCAAGCGAAGGGCGCCCGGTGGAGATCCAAAATACTGGAACAACTTTGACTGGCTCAAGGCCGAGTGCGATCAGCATAGGGGGTGAATTCAACCACCAAGTGCGGCAGGGCTCAGCAGCCGAGTAACCGCTGTCGCGGGGCCTGATGTTCGTATCGTTTTCCCGATCGAATGTTGAGCTTCTCGGCGATGACATCGCGCTGTTGTTGAGTAAGCAGGCGCATGCTCTGGCGTTCGCCGCTGACGGCATAGGTAACAGCATAAGTAATCGCGTGGGCGTCGCCTTGGGGCGGCGCTCGTCATTGGGTTCCCTTTGGGAACGCTGGGATCGTGGCTGGAAAGATCAACGTCGCGACTCACCCGCACCGGCATGCCGGTGCGACTCCCACAGACAATTGTTCAGGTGATTTTTTCACCGCTTCCGCACATGGCCGGGTGCACACTCCGGCCGTTGCATAGGTGGCCAGCGCGATGGAAATCACGCAGGCCTCGGCGAGGATCCGCGCATCCTCCATGGTTGGAACGAACCACAACGGATCGGCGGGCGAGTTGCGCGGCGGGGGAGTCCGCACCCAAGAGGCCGCATCGCCATGAACTTTCAAGCTCAACGCGAACGCATGGTCGATCAGCAGATCGTCCGGCGCGGGGTGCGTAACCGGCACGTGTTGGATGCCATGCGGAAAATCCCGCGTGAGCAGTTTGTAGCCGATGAACTACGCGAATTTGCCTACGAAGACTCGCCGTTACCCATTGCGGCGGGGCAGACCATCTCGCAACCGTACATCGTGGCGCTGATGATGGACGCTGCGGAAATCTGTCCTGCGGACCGGGTGATGGAAATCGGCGCGGGCTCCGGCTACGCGGCAGCGGTCGCCGGTGCGGTGGCGTCGCGGGTGTACGCGATTGAGCGGCACGCGGAGCTGACGGCATTGGCGAATGGTCGGCTGCAGCGGCTTGGATACACCAATGTTGAAGTGCGCACCGGCGACGGCACCGCCGGATGGGCCGAAGCAGCGCCTTTCGATGTCATCCTGGCGGCCGCGGGCGGGCCGTCGGTGCCGGAGGTGCTGCTGAAACAGTTGGCGCCTGGTGGCCGCCTGGTGATGCCGGTCGGCGATTCACGCCGGAAGCAGCACCTGATCAAAGTAACGCGCAGGGGTCAGGACGATTACGAACAAGAGGATCTCGGGCCTGTGCTGTTTGTCCCCTTGATCGGCGAGCACGGCTGGGCGGCACAGGAAGGCGACGCGCCGGCCGTCGTTGAGAAGGCATACCAGGAGCGCGATGGCGATGCCGCGGTAATACAGATACGGCGTGCCGCCGAGCCGCTGCCTGCTCTTAACGGATATGCGCCGGATGATGATGCATTCGGTCGCGCTTTCGACCGCTTCTCGTCCGCGCAGGTGGTGTTGCTGGGTGAATCTACCCATGGCACGTCGGAGTTCTATCGTGCCCGTGCCGCGATCACGCGCAGGCTGGTGGAAGCGCACGGCTTCAACATTGTTGCGGTGGAGGCGGATTGGCCCGATGCCGCCGCCATCGACCGCTACATCCGGCACCGGTCATCGGAAAGCGATCCGGAAGTGGTGTTCCAACGGTTTCCGACCTGGATGTGGCGAAACACCGACGTCGACGATTTTGTCCACTGGCTGCGCGACCATAACGCCACGCGCGACGCCGACCACCAGGTGGGATTCCACGGGCTCGATCTCTACAGCCTTAACCGGTCAATCCGCGCGGTGATCGATTATCTGGATCGGGTCGATCCAGAAACGGCAGGCATTGCCCGCGAACGCTACAGCTGCCTGACGCCATGGGCGCGGGACCCGGCCGGGTACGGGCGCATGGCGCTCAATAAAGGCTACGCGGTGTGCGAGGAGGCGGTGACCGACATGCTTCGCGAACTGCTGGAGCGGCGCCTGGAATTTGTCGGCGACCAGAACGACTACCTGGATGCCGAACAGAACGCCCGCCTGGTCCGGAGCGCGGAAGCGTATTACCGCGCCATGTACTACGGATCGGCCGAGTCATGGAATCTGCGCGATACCCATATGTTCGAGATACTGCGGCAACTGCTGGCCGCACGCGGCCAGGATGCGAAAGCCGTGGTGTGGGCGCACAACTCGCACATCGGCGATGCCCGCCATACCGAAATGGGGCAACTGCGCGAAGAGCTCAATCTGGGCCAGTTGTGCCGCCAGCATTTGCCCGGGCCGGTGGCGCTCATCGGGTTCGGCACCCACACCGGCACAGTCGCGGCGGCGAGCAATTGGGACAGCCCAATGAAAGTGATGGAAGTGCGTCCTTCGCTGGAAGGCAGCTACGAACGCGCTTGCCACCAGGCGGGCATCGGGCGCTTTTTGCTGGATATGCGTGAGGACGAGGATCGGACCGAGCTGCGCGAGGCACTGATGGGGCCGAGGTTGGAACGTTTCATCGGGGTGATCTATCGCCCGGATACCGAGCGCTTCAGCCATTACGCCGAAGCGGTGTTGCCGCAGCAGTTCGACGCCTTTGTGTGGTTCGACACCAGCCGTGCGGTGGAAGCGCTGCCCGGCAAGTCGCGCCCAGGTGTGCCGGAGACGTATCCGTTTGGGTTGTAGCGGGCCCGCGCCGGGTAGGAGCGGCCTCTGCTTTTGTAGGAGCGGCCTCTGGCCGCGAGCTCTTTCGAGCGGATCGCGATAGAAGCGAAGAGCTCGCGCCGGGACGGCGCTCCTACCAAGCGGTGGTGGCTACTATCGCGACGGTGCTTCATCAGGCCTTTGCCTACAACAGCAATGCTCACGGCCATCGGCGAAGCGCTCGGGCGAGAAGCTGACGCGCACGCATGACTGCAAATGAACACGGGAAGCGAGGCGAATTTAACCCTTGATTCACGGTGGTTTGATTGCCGGTGCGGGACGATGTTCTTGATTCCGAAAGCCCACAGGAGATATCCCATGGATGTCAGAACCGTCATGACCGAGCGGCCCGTCGCCACCACTCGCAACACATTGCTGAAGGACATCGCCAGGATGATGTTGGACCACGACGTCGGCGAGATTCCCATTGTCGACGACGATGCCCGGCCGGTTGGGGTCGTCACCGATCGCGACATCGTGGTACGGCTGGTGGCCAACGGCCAGGACCCCACGCAAGTCCGCGCGGAAGACTGCATGACCAGCCCGGCGGTAACGCTGAACGTCGACTCCGACCTGCGCGAGTGCGCCGAGGTCATGGTGCGTGAGCGGATTCGCCGCGTACCTGTCGTCGATAACGATGGCCGGCTTTGCGGCATCGTCGCGCTGGCGGATCTGGAACGCAGAAACGACACGCGTTCGCTGAAGGCGGAGGTTTCGCGGCAGGTGTCGCAGCCGCACTGACCCACCACCGGACGATCCGCTGCAGATATCCGGCGTGGTCGTCTTGCGTCCGGCGGTGCTGGCAAACCCATTGGTTAGGAGAATTCCCATGAACCCCATGCTCAGAGTGGTCGCAAGCTTCGCTGCCGGTGCAGCCTTCATGTATTACCTGGATCCGGTGGCGGGGCGCCGCCGGCGTAGCCTGGTCCGCGACCAGGCCGTATCGGTTGGCCACGATGCGGAACGCTACGCCCGGGCCAAATCGAAACGTGCGGCGGACCATGTGCAAGGCGCGCTGGCGAAAACGCGGGCGAAGATTGCGCCGCGGCCGGTGGATGATGAGCAGTTGCGCGAACGGATCCGTGCCAAGCTGGGCCACGTGATCGACCGCCCTTCGGCGCTTGAAGTGGACGTGCGCGGTGGCCAGGTGGTGCTGAGCGGGGACGTCCAGAACCCGGAGATGGAAATAGCGGTGGAAACCATTTCCAAGATGCACGGCGTCCACACGATCATCACCCATCTGAGGCCACACGCGGTTGGCCAAGCGCCGTCCGCCATACATGAAACACAGCCGCCGATGGAAACCCAGGAAGCTCAGCCAAGACGAGAAGTGCAGCACTAGCTGTACCGCTGCATCGGCCGCATTCGCCCCAGAACTGTAGGAGCGACGTCAGTCGCGATGAAGCTTTACTTGTAAAGCTTCATCGCGACTGACGTCGCTCCTACGCGTATTTGCATCCATCAATTCACGTCATGTTGACTCCGCTAAATACGGCGGAGTGATCGCGTGCGCACACATAAACCGCATACGCACGTATTTAAGTGAATGAATCCGTCGCACATTGCCTGTCCGGTCCGCCATTTGTCGGACGTTGGCAAAGATGTGCGGGTCGCGTCGCTTGCGCGTTAAAAATTTGATCCGGCCGTGACGCAGGTCATGTTCTTGTAGCCGTAGCTTTGGGGTACGTGCGTTTCGACAACTTGCGCGGCAAAGAAGCTTCGCGCGTTGTCAGCTCAATCTGCTCTGCCTTTGTCGGCGATCCGTCGCCCGATGAAACGACCAAGAACGAACAACAAACCGAGGTTTAAACGTCATGAATGCCGTATCCACATCCCGCCGCAACTTCATGCGCGGCGCAGCTGCGATGCCTTTTGCATTGTGGCTATCGAAAAACGCTTGGGCAACAACACCCTTGGTGCGCTACGACGCCAGCAGCGCCAATGGATTGATGATGCTGCAGATATTCGCCGATGCCGTCGCCAAGATGAAGCTGCGTGGTGAGAGCGATCCCCTGAGCTGGTTATGGCAGTGGTACACGCACTTCGTCAATGGTGCGACCACCAAGGCTGCCGAGATAAACCGGATATTCGGCACCTCGGTGACGCCACAGAGCATGCTGGCTACGGAAACCTGGAATACCTGTCAGTCCCACGCCGGGCAAAACGTCAATCATTTCCTGCCTTGGCACCGCATGTTCGTCTTCTTCCTGGAGCAGATCGTCCGCGAAGTGGCCCAACGGCCGGATTTCACGCTTCCCTATTGGAACTACACCTCTCACGATCCGGCCAAGCGAGGCGTGCTGCCATTGCAATTCCGCTTGCCCAATGATCCGTTGTACGGATCGCTCTACCGACCCAACCGCACCAGCCTGGCCAACTCGGGTCAGCCTATCCATCTGAACCAGCCTGGCGACGCCATGGATATCGCGCCCGCCATGGCTTGCCAGTACTACCACACCGTCAACGCGGTGCCGGGCTTCTGCCGTGTCCTGGATTCGGGCGTCCATGGCCGGATTCATGTGCTGGTGGGTACCAGCAAGAACATGGGCGCGGTGCCGTACGCCGGCAATGACCCACTGTTCTGGGTGCACCATTCCAACATCGATCGCCTATGGGCAAGCTGGATGCTCAACGGCGGCACGATGCCGATTTCCGGCACGTGGCAGAACAGCGTATTCGTCTTTGCCGATGCCTACGGTCAACGGGTAAGCGGCACGCTACGTGATTTTTTCAGCATCGACACCCTGGGCTACACCTACGAAAAATTCGTTTCGCCGACCGGAACCGAACCGACATCCAAGCGCCGGACGAAGTCGGCCACGACACTGCTGACCGCCACCATCGGTCTGGTCTCCGAACTCGTTGCCCGCGGCACGGCTTCCGCTGAACTTAATGATCGGCCGGTACGCGTTGGCCTGGCACCGGTCAGCGCAGCCGCGCGCCGCGCGGTGGTCGCGCTGGATCCGTTGAAGCGCCGGCGCACGTATCTGGTGGTCAAGGATCTGCACACCTGGGCACAGCCGGAAGTTCTCTACCACCTGTACCTGACACGGAGCCAGGACACTCGGCTGACCCCGAAAGCCTACGTAGGCAATATCAACTTCTTCGATGCCGAATTCCACGACCATGGGAACGGCGCGTTGAGCGATGCGCTGGGTGACAACTTCTACAGCTTCGATGTGACCAATTTGCTGCGCTCCATGGTCAACAGCGGAGCGGCCCGGGCCGGCGACACGCTGACGCTCAGCTTCGTTCCTGGAGGCACGCCGACGTCCGGCGCCAACCCATTGGTGGGTTCGATCGAAATGTTCTGGCAATAGACGGCCGTCGTCGGCTCTTCCGGCCATCCGGAAGAGCCGACGGAAGTCGACCGCAATTGATGTGCCACCGGCCTTTCAGCAGCGGAGCTGCGTTTGAATCCCATTCAACTCATCGCATCGCCTTTCCATGGCGAACCCGATTTCGCACCGCTGGCCCACCATGTCGAGCGTGGCGGCCTGGATTCGGTGTCGCTTGCCGACCTGCTACGTAACGGCTTCGTCTATCCGCCCTATTCGATATACGAGAACGTGCGCTTGGTCAGCTGCGGATTCGATCCGAAGCAAGACATGTTCGATGACCCGGTGTATCGACCGATGTTCAGTCAGTTCGGCCGGCCCAAGGTGCACGCCGGCAAGAAACAGGATTGGGCGGCCGAGTACCACCGACTGCTGAGTGACGCGCTGGCCCGGACTAGCCAAAGGATGGCGACACCCTGGCTCTTGCAAAGCGGCGGCAAGGATTCGACCTCGTTGGCCATCGCGGCCAGCGAGGTCCGCCCCGACACCACCTGCCTGACGTATCTGGGCGGCAGCGAAGAGAACGAAGTGGCCTCGGCCCTGCACGTGGCCCAGCACCTGGGTCTGCGCCACGAAGTGCTCGTCTGCGATCCTGGCCGCGCTTACGACCGCTACTTGGCGTTGTTGCCGAAGATGCCATTGCTGACGGCCGACTTCGCCCTGTTGTCCTACGCCGACCTGGCGACCGAGATCGTCCGAAGCGGTGGCGATGGGGTGATCGATGGCCTGGGCTCGGACGTCTATCTGGGTGTGCCGGCGACCTGGCACAAGCACCTGCTGCGCCTGCTCGCCAGGAATCTCCGCCTGCCCGGGTTTTTCCACGGCTCGGAGTATTTGGATCTGAATTTCGAGCTGAGCTATTTGCTGTCGACGCTGGAAATGGATCCTTTCGAACGCAGCTTCCCCGGCTCGCGTTTCACCGACTCCGAAGTGGATGCGCTATTCGGAAAACCGGTAGCGCAGCAGTCCAAGGCCCGGCTGGCCCGGTTTGCCCCCGCCATTTCCGCGGCCGGCAGTCTGACCGAACAGCTATCCATCACCTTGGACATCATGGCCACGCCTGGCGGTATCGCCAAAGGCACGTACACCACTTCCGCGTTGTCGTTGCGTGTGGCGTATCCCTATTGCGACGCGAAGCTGAGGCGCTGGATCACGCAGGAAGTGCCGCCCGAGCAGCGGATGGATGCGCGCAAGGGCATCAACAAAGTGCTGGTAAGGGAACACATCGCGCGTCGCTTTCCGCAACTGCCGTACGTTATGGCGAAAGGCAGCTTCCGCTTTGATCTGCGCAATCTGGCAAAGCAACGTTTCGACCAGGTGTATGAATATTCCCAGCAGGCACGCGACGTGTTGCCAGGCGCGCCCGCCTGGCTGGCGCGCCACCGCCGCCGGATGGGCAACAAATACCACGCGTCCAAGTTCTACCTGCTGGCCATCGCGCTGCCCTGGATCAATCGGCACGCGACAAGCGATCGCCGCTCACAGGCGGCGCGGGATAAAGCGGATGTCGCTGTAGTGGCGGTCGCTTGCGCAAGGCGGTAAGGCGAGTCTGGTTTGCAAATCTCCATAACCGCGCGTCGCCATCAAGCTAGGGGCAATTCCCCTAGGGAACCTCTGAACAACACCGCTTTTGCTTGTCATGACCAGCCATTCGGCTGTTGAAAAGCGCTTCCCGCGAAAGCGGGAACCCAGTGCCTTTGCTTTCAAAGGCTTGAGTCGCTGGATGACCAGCCATTCGGCTGCTGAGAGGCGCCGAAAGCGAAGGTCAAGCGGACACCTTTCCGCGTCCTGGCTTCTGGTCGCCGATCCCTCGGCTCTGGCGTTGCGGATTTCATATACGCATGTATAGTTCATATAAGAAATGTCCGTCACGTCGGTAATATGGCGGATGCGCCGGAAATTCCCTGTTGCCCGTGCACCGGATCGTTGTCGGCGCCGGCTTGGATAATGAGAAAAACGGTCCGATGAGCGAGCCCGATACAAAGCGCCAGAACCTGCCAGCAGCCCGCCAGATTGGGGGGGATGTCCAGGTTTCCGCGCTGGGCTTCGGCGCGGCGCCGATTGGCAACTTGTATGCGCCGGTGCCGGAAGAGGAGGCGATGGCCGCCGTGCATGCGGCGCTGGCGGGCGGCATCAGCTTCTTCGATACGGCGCCTTATTACGGTTACGGGCTCAGCGAATCCCGCCTGGGCCGCGCGTTGGCCGGGCAGCCACGCGGCACGTACGCGATCTCGACCAAAGTGGGTCGCCGGCTCCAGGACGAAGCGTCCGCTGAGCCGGGGAGGCACGGGTTCGCGGTCGGTGGCCGCGATGCGGTCTTCGACTACAGTCGCGACGGCGTGTTGAAGTCGTTCGAATCCAGCCTGGAGCGGCTGCAAACCGATCATGTCGACATCCTGCTGCTGCACGATATCGGCCGCCTGACCCATGGCGACGACCACCCGGCCCGGCTGCGGCAGGCGCTTGATGAAGCGCTGCCGGCAATGGCGGAGCTGAAAGCCGCTGGCGCCTGCCGCGCTATCGGCATCGGCGTCAACGAAGAAGATATTTGCCTTGAGCTAATGCCGCTGTTCCCACTCGATTGCATCATGCTGGCCGGACGCTACACCTTGCTGGAGCAGCAGAACTCCCGACGGGTGATGGAAGAAGCTCAGCGAAGATCGGTGGCCATTCTGGCCGCAGGGCCCTACAACTCAGGTCTGTTGGCCAACGCGGACAGACCCGGGGACCGATACAACTACGAACCCGCCAACACCGAGATACTGGAGCGCGCGCAGCATATCTACGCGATTTGCCATGCACATGGCGTGGACACCGGCGCCGCCGCGCTGCAGTTTCCGCTCTCGCATCCGGTGGTAGCCACGGTGGTGGCTGGTATGCGTTCGGCCGACGAGGCGCGCAGCGCCATCACGCGCATCGGCACGCCACTGGCTGCTGCCTTGTGGCAGCAGCTGCGCGAAGAAGGGCTGTTGTCGGCGAGCGCGACGGTCCCGGCATGATCGTCGACGCCCACCAGCATTTCTGGCGCCCGGATCGCGGCGATTACGGATGGCTGCGTCCGGCCGATGGCGTCTTGTACCGCGACTACCTGCCGCAAGACCTGGCGCCACTCATTGCCACGCACGATGTGCAGGCCACGGTATTGGTGCAGGCGGCGCCGACAGAAGCCGAAACCCGCTACCTGCTGGATCTGGCGGCGCAGAACGATTTCGTGGCGGGTGTCGTCGGTTGGGTCGATATGGAAGCTCCCAATGCACCCGGGCGCATTGCCGATCTGGTCGCCTACGGCGATGGAAAACTCAAAGGCCTGCGGCCGATGGTGCAGGACATCGCCGATCCGCAATGGTTGTTGAAGCCGGTGCTGGACGCTGCCTTCGAGGCGATGATCGATCATCGCCTCGTGTTCGACGCATTGGTGTTGCCGCACCAGCTGCCGACGCTGCAGGCACGTTTGCTTCGCCACCCGAAGTTGCGCGCCGTGCTCGATCACGCCGGTAAACCCGATATTGCCGGCGAGGAATTTCCCGGCTGGGCCGGCGACATAGCCCAACTCGCTCGTGAGCTGCCGCTGCTGCACTGCAAGTTGTCCGGGCTGCTGACACAAGCAGGCGATGGTGCGGGCGCGGACGAACTGGCGCCGTACGTGGCGCACCTGTTCGAACACTTCGGGCCGAAACGCCTGATGTGGGGCAGCGATTGGCCAGTGCTGAATCTCAAATCGGACTACGGCCTCTGGCTGGAAATAGCGCGCACACTGGTGCGTCGCCATGCGCCCGGTCATGAGCAAAACATACTCGGCGCGACCGCGATCGGTTTCTACGCCTTGGATAAGAAAGAGGAAACGGTATGACGTCACATCCCATAACCGCACGCTTGAATGGAAAGCGGGTACTAATAACGGCCGCCGGCGCGGGCATTGGCCGCGAAAGCGCACTGGCCTGCGCGCGGGAAGGGGCGCAGGTGCTGGCCACCGATCTGGATGCCGCCGCGTTGGCGTCGCTGGCGGCAGAGCAGCCGGGTATCCAGACCGCGCCCCTGGACGTTACCGATGCCCAGGCGATCAATGCACTCGTGGCCGAGCACGGTACGTTCGACGTGCTGTTCAACTGCGCCGGTTACGTTCACCAGGGAAGCATCCTGGATTGCGACGAGGCCAGCTGGCGGCGCTCGTTCGCCATCAATGTGGATGCGATGTATTTCCTGTGCAAGGCCGTCCTGCCCGGCATGCTGGCGCAGGAGCGCGGCAGCATCATCAACATGTCGTCGGTGGCGTCGAGCATCAAGGGCGTGGCGAACCGCTTCACCTATGGCACCACCAAAGCGGCGGTTATCGGGCTCACCAAGGCCATTGCCGCCGATTATGTCGCCCAAGGCGTGCGTTGCAATGCCATCTGCCCCGGCACCGTGCGCACGCCTTCGCTGGCCGCTCGCGTGAAAGCGCTGGGCGGCGATGAGGAAGCGGTGTGGAAGAGTTTCACCGACCGCCAACCAATCGGCCGCCTGGGCGATCCAAAAGAGATCGCCGCGTTGGTGGTTTATCTGGCGTCCGACGAATCGTCGTTCACCACCGGCCAGACCCACATCATCGACGGCGGTTGGTCGAACTGACATGCGTAATTCAATCTTCAAGGAACCCGTATGAAACTGTTGCGTTATGGCGAGAGTGGCCGCGAAAAACCCGGTCTGCTCGATTCGCAAGGAAAAATCCGCGACCTGAGTGGCGTGGTTAACGATATCGCCGGCTATGCGTTGAGCGCGGACGGCCTGGCGAAGCTGCGCGTCCTCGATCCGGCCAGCCTGCCGGAAGTGCCGGGCACGCCGCGCCTGGGCCCGCCAGTCGGCCAGGTAGGGAAATTCATCTGTGTTGGATTGAATTACGCCGACCACGCCGCCGAATCAGGCATGGCGGTGCCGGAGCAACCGGTGATCTTCATGAAGGCGACTACCGCCATCTGCGGCCCGTTCGACAACGTGATCATTCCGCGCGGCTCGGAAAAGACCGATTGGGAAGTCGAACTGGGCGTGATCATCGGCGATGTCGCGCGCGATGTTCCGGTCGAAACAGCCATGCAGCATGTCGCCGGTTACACGGTCATCAACGATATTTCCGAGCGCTTTTTCCAGTTGGAGCAGGGCGGGCAGTGGGTCAAGGGCAAGAGCTGCGACACCTTCGGACCGATGGGTCCGTGGCTGGTGACGCGCGATGAAGTCCCGGAGCCGCAGAACCTCGGCATGCGGCTGTCCGTCAACGATCACCAGTACCAGAACGGCAGCACCAAGACGATGGTGTTCGGCGTGGCGACATTGGTGAGCTATATCAGCCGCTATATGACGCTGATGCCGGGCGATGTGATCAGCACCGGCACACCGCCGGGCGTCGGCCTGGGCCAGAAACCGCCGGTATATCTGAAGCCTGGCGATGTCATGGAACTGGAAATCGAAGGGCTGGGCCGTCAGCGCCAAGAGCTGATTTCGCATGAGGTCCGCGCGCATGGCTAGGATCACCGCACTGGAAACGTTCGACGTGCGTTTCCCCACCTCGCGCGAACTCGATGGTTCCGACGCGATGAACAAGGATCCGGATTATTCGGCCGCCTATGTGGTGATCCGGACCGACGATCCTTCCGGCCTGGCCGGATACGGATTGGTGTTCACCATCGGCCGTGGCAACGACGTGCAGACGGCAGCAGTGCAGTGTCTGTCGCACTTGGTGTTGGGGCGGGACGTGGACGAAGTGCTGGGAGACCTGGGTGCCTTCGCACGTAGCCTGACCAACGACTCGCAGCTGCGCTGGCTGGGCCCGGAGAAAGGCGTCATCCACATGGCCATCGGCGCGGTGATCAACGCCGTGTGGGACATGGCGGGACGGCGCAGCGGGAAGCCCGTGTGGCGCCTCATCGCCGATATGACGCCAGAACAGATCGTCGATCTGATCGACTTCCGCTACATCACCGACGTCCTGACCCGCGACGAAGCGCTGGCGATCCTGCGGGCAGCGGAACCGCACAAAGCGGCACGCATCCAGCACCTCACCACGGAAGGTTATCCGGCCTACACCACGTCGCCCGGTTGGCTGGGCTATTCCGACGAAAAGCTGGCGCGTCTGGCGCGGCAAGCAGTGGCGGATGGTTTCCGGACCATCAAGATCAAGGTCGGGGAGAGCGTCGAGGAAGACATCCGGCGTTGCCGCATCGCCCGCGAGGCGATCGGCCCGGATGTAGCGATGGCGGTCGACGCCAATCAGCGTTGGGACGTCGGCACCGCCATCGAGTGGATGAATCAACTGGCGTCGTTCGATATCGCCTGGATCGAAGAACCCACCAGCCCGGATGACGTGCTGGGCCACGCGGCGATTCGCCGTGGCATTTCACCGGTGCCGGTATCGACAGGCGAACACACCCAGAACCGGGTGATCTTCAAGCAGCTGTTCCAGGCCGAAGCGGTGGACCTGATCCAGATTGACGCGGCGCGCGTGGGCGGCGTCAACGAGAACCTGGCGATTCTGTTGATGGCGGCCAAGTATGGCGTCCGTGTATTTCCCCATGCCGGCGGCGTAGGTTTGTGCGAACTGGTCCAGCACCTGGCCATGGCTGACTTCGTCGCCATTACCGGGTCGATGGATGACCGGGCGATCGAGTTCGTCGATCATCTGCACGAGCACTTCCTGGATCCGGTGCAGATTCGCAACGGCCGCTATCTGGCACCTTCAATGCCGGGGTTCTCGGCGGAAATGCACGCGCAGTCGGTGGCTGACCATCTGTATCCCGAAGGCGCAGCCTGGGCGAGCGAAGTGGGCGTAGAAAAAGTAGTTTCTTCCGCGGGCTGATAGTCGTTCCCGGATCACCGTCGTACTTGCCGCAACTGGCACGGAGAAAGCCGTCATGGCCTCGCCCATCACCAACATCATGGATCTGCGGGAACTGGCGCGCCGGCGTGTGCCGCGCGCTTTCTTCGAGTACGCCGACCGGGGCTCGTACGATGAAGTAACGCTGCATGGCAACCGTGCGGCATTCGATGCCATTCGTTTGCGCCAGCGGGTAATGATCGATGTCGACAAGCGTTCGCTTGCCACCACGATCGCGGGGCAGCCGGCATCATTTCCGTTGGCCATCGCGCCCACCGGCCTCACCGGTTTGCAGTGTGGTGGCGGCGAGATTCTCGGTGCGCGCGCTGCGGCGGCGGCGGGCATTCCGTTCTGCCTCAGCACCATGTCGATCTGCTCGATCGAACAAGTACGCGCCGCGGTGCCCGCACCGTTCTGGTTCCAGGTGTACGTCATGCGCGATCGTGGCTTCGTGCGTGAACTGATCCAGCGTGCACAGGCGGCGGAATGTTCGGCGCTGATGCTCACCGCTGACCTGACGCTGCAAGGGCAACGTCACCGCGAAATCAAGAACGGATTATCGGTGCCACCCAAGGTGACGCTGCGCAACCTCTACGACATCGCCCGCCGGCCGCGCTGGGCGTGGGGCATGTTGCGCGCGCCCAGCCGCTGCTTCGGCAATCTGGAAGGACGTATCGGCGGCGCAGACAGCCTGACGACACTGGCGCAGTGGATCGCCAGCCAGTTCGATCCCACGTTGACCTGGCGCGATCTGGATTGGATTCGCGAACTATGGCCCGGCAAGCTGATCCTCAAGGGCATCATGGATCCGGAAGATGCACGCATCGCCGCTGCAGAAGGCGTGGATGCCATCGTCGTTTCCAATCACGGCGGACGCCAACTGGACGGCGCGGCGGCATCCATCGACGTGCTGCCCGAGATCATCGACGCGGTGGCCGGGCGAATGGAGGTGCTGCTCGACAGCGGCATCACCAGCGGCCAGAGCCTGTTGAAAGCGCTGGCGCTGGGCGCCCGCGCGGGTTTGATAGGTAAGGCCTTTCTCTACGGCCTGGGCGCGATGGGTGAAGCCGGTGTCACCAAGGCCATCGAGATCATTCGCAAGGAGCTGGATGTCAGCATGGCGCTGACGGGGCAGTGCGATGTGCATTCGCTTTCGCCGGATATTCTTTTGCGAAGTGATGGGCGGCCGTATCGAACCCGCCAGTCTTAGTCCGTAGGATGGGTCGAGCGCAGCGACACCCATCTTGCGTTTTTTTCGGCGCTGGCGCGGGTTGTCCGCTGGCACTGATGATCTACGCGCCTGCCGCGGGCCCTACTTTGCTTTGCTCGTGCAAAGAAAGTAGGCAAAGAAACACGCCCCTGGCGGCGCGCCCTTCGGGTGCGTGTCGCCGGTGGGAATTTTCGGAAGGCACATCCATGTGCCTGCCGAAAACGCCGCGCGTCCTGCGCGGCGCCCCAAGGGGTTGTACCCACCGGCGCCACCGCGCCTTAAAGGGGACCCCAAAAGGCCAAGAGCAAAGGCAAAGGCGATAGCAAAAGCAAAAGAAAGAGCGAACGCAAACGCCTTCTTGCTATGGACACATCGTTGCCGTTCTTTTTGCTTCTGCTTGGCTTTGCTTTTGCTGTTTCCTTTGCCTTTGCTCCGCTCCGCTCTCGCTTCTTTGGGGCCCCGTTTAGGCGCGGCAAGTGGGACGGGTAAAACCCCGCAGGGGCGGCGCACAGGATGTGCGTCGTTTTCGGCAGGCACATGGATGTGCCTTCCGAAAATTCCCGGCCCGATTGCGGACCCGAAGGGCGCGCCGCCTGGGGCGTGCTTTCTTTTGGTTACTTGTTCTTTGCACAAGCAAAGAAGCGCTTTTCAACAGCCGAATGGCTGGTCAAAGTGACGCCCGCGGCAGCGCGTAGATCATCCGTTCAGATGAGTTCTCCGCGCCAGCGCCAAAGCCAAAGAACCAAAGGATCCAGATCACCCAGCCGAACGACGCGACCGCACCGCAAACCCAAGAATCACCGCAAAGCACAACAACGGCACCCCCATCGAACTATGTATCCCA
Source organism: Pseudoxanthomonas sp. UTMC 1351 (assembly GCF_040948865.1). Lineage (NCBI taxonomy): Bacteria > Pseudomonadati > Pseudomonadota > Gammaproteobacteria > Lysobacterales > Lysobacteraceae > Pseudoxanthomonas > Pseudoxanthomonas sp. UTMC 1351. The sequence continues at coordinate 71,250 of NZ_JAVGJT010000024.1, forward strand.
TACAAATCCGACACCAACCCCATCGCCGCCGTCAGCACCGCGCCACCAATGATCGACATCACCAACAACGATGAACCCAACTTCCGATCATCGTCGCCAAGTCCCGAAAGTCCCAGCGCGAAGATGGTCGGGAACATCACCGACATGAAGAAGCTGATCGCGACCAACGCGTACAACCCAGTTTGCCCAGGAACCATCACCGCAACTGCCGCCAACAGAATGTTGATCAGCGCGAAGCTGGCCAACAGCCGCGAGGCGGGCAGGAAACGCATCGCGAACGTGCCCAGGAAGCGGCCGGCGATGAACAGCACCAGTGATGCGGTGAGATAGTTGGCGGCGCCTTTTTCCAGCGTGCCAGGCACCGTGTCCTGCGCATAGCGAATTAGAAAGCTCCACACCCCGACTTGCGCACCGACATAGAAGAACTGCGCGATCACGGAAAAGATGAACAGCCGGTTCCGCATCAGCTTGCCAAGATGGGAAAGACCGCCAGTGGAGTCAGCATCGTGGTCCATTGTCTTCGGGAAGCGCGTGACCAGGACCAGCAGCGCCCACAAGGCCACGATGGTGCCGATGACCAGATAAGGCGTCTGTACCGCAGCCGATTCGGTGGCGAAGTAGGCTGCGCGCGCGGCGGGCGTCATGGCCGCCAATTCCTCGGCCGAGTGTTCGACGCCGGAGAAGATGAAATGCTGGCCGATCAGCACGCCGCTGATCGAACCCAACGGATTGAATGCCTGGGCGAAATTGAGGCGACGCGCTGCGCCCTCGGGCGGACCGAGTACCGTCACCAGCGGATTGGCCGATGTTTCCAGGAACGCCAGGCCACTGGCCAGCACGAACAACGCCAGCAGGAACGACCCGTAGTGATGCGCTTCGGCGGCGGGGTAGAAGAGAAAGGCGCCCGCCGCATAGAGGACCAGTCCCGCCAACACCGCGCCCTTGTAGCCGAAGCGCCGCATGAACAGGCCGGCGGGCAGGGCGAAGAAGAAATAACCCAGATAGAACGCGCTCTGGACCAAGCCCGCCTGAAAGTCCGACAGCACAAAGGCTTTCTTGAACTGGGTGATCAGGATGTCGTTGAGATTGTTCGCCACGCCCCACAGGAAGAACAGGCTGACGATCAGGACCAGCGGTATGACCGCGATGCGTGCTGTGTTCGCGGCAGTGCCAACATCCGCGCGGATACCGTCGTGCATGTCTGTTCTCCCATTCCCAGCCGGACCATATCGCTTCAATCGGTTAATGTAAATATGAAACGGAATTTCATATAAGAGGTGAGGCGGGCCGGAATTGCTTGACAGAATCGCCCGCAACTCGTCTTTTATTCAGCTGATTCAGTCTTTGGCCAAGCCTCCGCTGGCCGGCTTGCGGACCCCATCCCAGGACGCGGTGCCGGCTTTGCGGATGAGTGCCGCGAAGGATCGTCTGACGCTCTACTGCACTGCACTGGAAGGACAACATGCCTCAGCCACCCCCGAAATACCGCGCGCCCGCCCTGGACAAGGGCCTGGACATCCTGGAGCTGCTGGCGGCCGCGCCAGCGCCGATGAGCATGCGCGAGATCGCCGACCGAATTGGACGCTCCAGTAGCGAGATCTTCCGGATGATGCAGGTGTTGGAAGGTCGCGGCTATATCGCACGCGACGCGGGAGACAGCTTCGCGTTGACCAATCGACTGTTCATTCTGGGCATGGAGCGGCCGCCGGTCAGGAGCATGGTGGAGACCGCATTCCCGGTGATGCATCGTTTGGCCGACCGCGTGCGGCAACCTTGCCATCTGGTGGTTCCCTCGCAGGAACAGATCGTCGTCATCGCGCGGGTGGATGCGCCCGGCGACCTGGGTTTTGTGGTGCGCGTCGGTCATCGCCGACCTCTGGAAAACTCGACATCCGGCTTGGTCCTGTTCGCGTTCCAGAATCAGGAAACACGCGAGCGCTGGCTGGCGATGTTGGGCAAGGGCAAGCCGGCCGCCAGCCTGGCCGGTTTCGTGCGGCGCGCTTCATCGGTACGCAATCAAGGCTATGCCAGCGCGCCCAGCAAAATGGTCGATGGCGTGGTGGATCTGTCGGCGCCGCTGATCGTGCATGACCACGCCGTCGGCGCATTGACCATTCCCTTCATTGAGCGCCGTTCCGGCGGCGCCAAGGTGGATGAGGTGATTGCACAGCTACGCGAAGCCGCCAGTGAAGTTTCGCGGCAGTTGACGATGTATGGGGCTTCTTGAGGTGGGTTCTCTTTCTGCCCATAACTGCGGTGCGTCAAGAACCGCTACTTCCGACTAGCGAAATTTCGGATCAACTGCTTACCTCGGAACCATTCTCCACCGTCATCCCGGCGCAGGCCGGGACCCAGCGGCTTGCGCGCAGAATGGTAGAAACCGCTAGCTGATCAGCCATTCGGCTGTTGAAGAGCGCCTCCGGTGCAGGCCGGGCCAGCGACTTCTGCATCAGGAGCTCAAGACACTGGGTCCCGGCCTGCGCCGGGATGACGGCTCCGTTGCGCGCAGCTTTCGCAGCTCCCTGCTCCTATTTATGAGTAGCCGACTTTGCAGGAAGACGACCCTCAGCCGGCGCCGGAATCGCCAGATAAACCGTGCTCCACAACTGCGCGGCATTAGACTCGTCGGCGTCGCCGCGGCTCTGCCCGAATGGTTCGGGCTTGTACCGGCCATCCGTATACGACCACGACCACAACTCCGAGGTCCGCATTGCACGAGTGGCATCGATCGCCTGCCACAAGCGCGCTTGCGCATCGCGTAGCCGTGCGCGGGTAGCAGCGGGCAGGTCGTCACGTTCCAGCTGGTGCGCCAACCCTGCCGCAAGCAGGGCCTGCTGCCATGACCACACCACGGTGCCGTGATACGCGGTACGGCCGAACTTCGTTGCAATTTCGGCGTCGGCATACGCCGGATTGGCCACCACCAAGCCAGCACCCGTCAGCAGGCCAGCAGGAAAAGGTCGCAGCATGCTATCGACCATGACATCCAGCGCGGCCGCGTCAGGCCTCTGGAACAGCAGAGCGAAGCCGCCGTCGGAATGCAGCACCGGAATCGGTTTGCCTTCCGCATCCAAGGCCAACGCATCGAAGCGCAATCCACTGCGCAGTAGACTCGCCAAGGCGGGCGCTGGATCGATGTTCAGTGCCTTGGCGTAACGGACGATGGCAGCGCGTGCTGCCATCGGCGCCAGTTCCGTTCGGAACAGCGGCGGTGCGTGCGTGGACCATGCCGCTGTCCACACGCGCGCCTTGGAAAGCGCCTGCTGTTGCGAGGCTGACAGATATGGCCGCAACAAGCCCGCCTCCCGAAAGCGGGCGATAGCCTCCAACGCCGCCGGCATGAATACCGCGTTGACGTCGTAGGGATAGCGTCCGCCTGCCAATCCATCCTCGCTGTCGCGCCATTGGCCTGTGTTGCGTCCGGCTTTGATCGACATCAGGTTCCGCGCCGCCGGTTGTTGCGCGAACGGTTGCGCGGACTGCAGAACGAAATCGAAGTTCCGCGCCAGCGCCAAGCCCAACGACTCACCGCGACTGGTTTTCTGTGCAAGGAAATCAGCAGCGCGGCTGCGGCCTTCAGGGTGATCCAGCAAATACGCCGCGGCCACCGGCGCGAGCATTACATCGTCATCGATCATCGCGTAGTCGTAGATCGGCGCGTCGGCAGGGGAGGCTTGATCACTTTGTTGGCGATGGCGCAGGACGGCGAATTCGCCGATGTCTTCTTCGTGCGCGACTTCTCCTCGCGCATTCAGCCGCTCCAGCACCGAAGCAAGGCCGCTTTCGATTGCCGCGGGCTGCAGGCTGGGCATCAACAGCCGCAGCGACATCAAGGTGTCACGGCCGAAGTACGTGTTGAAGCGCCAGGACCCGGCCAGGAACTTCTCCCGATAGCTCAAGAACTGAAGCACCTGGCGACTGCGCACATCCTGGCCCGCCTGATCATTGAGCAGATCATCGGCCGCCAGCGGTGTGAGAGGCTGCTCCCCGGTCAGCACCGTGATGCGCAGCCGCAGCGGTTTGTCATCGCCACCCGATGTGAGCCCCACAGGCTCGCCGTTGCCACCACGAATCTCGCCATCGAGTAGCTCGATCGAGATGGAGTACCCGGGCGCCTCGTCCAGACGAGCACGGGCCCAGGTCACGCGTTTTCTCGAGATGCGTGCTGAAGTACGCACCGAAGTTGGATAAGCAACACCAAGCTGAAAATCCCGCAGCACGCGAACGCTACCCAACACCGCATCGCGCACCACCAGCCGTTTCGCCACGACGCTGGCCTCGGCCACGACCCCGTGCAACGGCCTGCCGGACCGGTCGGATTGTTGGGCGTCTTCCATTTTTGTCAGCGTCCATTGCACCGGCGCATCACTGTCCTCGAACCAAACGCCGACACCGCTGTTGCCGGCGGGAAACGCCACCAGCACGCGCGGCTGCCGTCCGGAGCTAAGCAGTAGATGAGCCGCAACGGATTCCTGCTGGTAAAAGGCGTTGAGCACGTTTCCTTCGGTCACCTGGAACTGCAGTGGCTCGTCGGCGGCGACCGCGTGCCCGGTGACGGACAACAAGAGGAAAATCAGCAGGAGTTGCTTCATCGTAAAAAAAGTCCCGTGCGCGTTGAGCGATGCGGCGTGCGGCCCGCATGAACCTGCTCATACAAGCAGGCGTTCTTCCCAGCAAAAGCGGGTCCGGCAAACACTCAAGTACGGCGAAATGTCAGCACCATTCTCCGGATACCACGGAGAGAACGTGCGCCGCGCACTACTGCGGCGGCGCACGACCTTCAACTGAACGCGACCGGCGTCACCACATGTACTTCGCTTGGAAGTTGACCTCGCGGCCTTCCAGCGGGCGGGCCAGCAGCACACCGCCCGCGCCTGCGGCCGAACCGAAGATGCGCGAGTTGCTTTCGGTGAGACCCAGTTCGTCGGTCATGTTGGTGCCACGCAGATTGAACTGCCAGTGCTCGCCGACGTTCGAGGTCACGCCGAAATCAATGGTGTGGTAGGAACCCAACTGCTGCAATCCGGATTGGTCCTGGGTGTGATCGCCTACATGGGTGTAGGTGACGTACGGCATGATGTCGCCCCAGTCGAACAGGAAGGTGTAGCTGGGCGTGAACAGGAAACGCACCTTGGGCTGGCGCTGCAGCTGCTTGCCTTCGATGGGCTCGCATTGCGACACGTCGTTGATGTCGGTGTATTGGATGCAAGCATCGTAGTCGGTGTACTCGCCGTCCAGGTAATTGGCCACCAACTGCAGGCGAAGATTGTCAGTTGGCGTCAGCACGCCAATGAAATTGACGCCAACGGATTCGGAACCGTAGATCAGCGGACTACCTACCGGCGTACCGGCGTTATCCGTAGGTTGATACTGAAGACCGCTGAAAACGCGGCGGTAAGCGCTGATATCCGCGTACAGCAGATCGGATTGATACTTGAAGCCCACTTCGTAGTTGCGGATTTTCTGCATCGGCGGTGTGTTGCCAGTGGTGCTGCCGCGGATGCCATTGTCGAAGTCCAGGAAATGGCCGCCGGTGTTGACACGGCCATACATCGACATGCGATCGGTGAACGAATAGTTGGCGCCCGCCGTCCAGGACGGATGGGTCTTGTCGTATTCGATCTTCTGGAAAGTGCCATCGCAAACCGTGTAGTTGTCCGCGTTGTCGTACTCGGTCAGCGGATTGCCATCGCGGTCAACGTTGATGAGGTTGCAGACGTTGTTGGTGGCATCCTGGTTCTCGATGCGTCCGGAAAGATCCAGCAGCCATTTGCCAATCCGCCAGGAGTCGGACAGGTACAGCGCCGTGTTGGTCGCACTACCATACTGGGCGATGTTGAAGCCGCCATAGTCGAGGAAGCCCTGGGTATCGGTGCGTTGCCGGACGTTGCCATCGGCGTCGACGTAGGTCACCGTGATCGGCGTGGCGTTTGGTTCGTTGGTCATTAGCATCTGGTTGCCCAATGCCCATTTGTCGCTCATCGAATAGTGGTTGACGTACAGACCGACGGTGAGCGTGTTGCCCTCGAACAGTTCCTTGCTTAAGCGGAAATCGTTGTTGAAGCTCTTCAGATGCTTGTGGATGTGCCACCAGCCCTGTGCGATCACGCTCTGGTCCAGCGGTACCGCGCCACCGCCGACATAGTTGGCGGTGGCTGAACCGGCCGGCAACTCAAGGCCGCCGGGGGTATCGGCGGTGTACAGAAAGTCGCCCAAAGTGGCCGGATTGTTACCGGAGAACAAGGCGTTGGTGTCGGCATCGCCTTCGTCGAACAGGAACTTGTCGCTGATCGACCAGCCGTTGTCGAATGCGTATTCAAAGTTGCCGCCGAAGAAGAAGAACTTGGCGCCGCGGCCATCGGAAAGGTCCGCCGTGGTGCCACCGTTCGGATAACCCGGCAACACAACGTGCTGCATCGCCTTGCTGTAGTAGGTTGAAGTGAGCGGATCAAAACCCGGATAGGCGCTGAAGTCGTCTTCGCCGCGTTGTATCAGCGGGATGGGCGTGATGAATTGATTCTTGTCGTTGAGGTAGCGCGCATACAGGACCAGCTTGCCCTTGTCGAACTCGCGCGCAAGCGTGGCGGTCAGCTGGCCACCTTCGTCAGCCTTGAACTGCGGGTCGCGCACGCCGTCCGAAGTACGCCAGAATCCGCCGATACTGCCGTACCAGCCATCGGCTAGCTTGAACCCGGTAAACCCGTCCAGCCGCCACAGTCCTTCGTCGCCATAGGTGACGCCGATACTGCCAGTAGGTTCTTCAGTGCCGGTCTTGAGGAAGAAGTTTGCGGTGGCACCCATCTGGCCGTCAGCAAAAACAACGGAAGGGCCGCCCTGCAGTATCTCCACAGATTCAACGGTGTCATCGAGCCGGAACAACGTCGTGGTCTCGAAGAACGACAGCGTTGGCATGCCATAGATCGGCGAGCCCATTATCAGGGTCGAAAAGTAAGGTGCATCGCCGCCACCGGGAAAGCCCGCGATTTCAATATTGGCACCGGTCTGACCACCGGTGGATTCGGGCCACATGCCGGGAGAAATCTTCAGCAGATCCGCAGTGCTCTTGGGGTTGGCCTGGTGGATCTGCTCCGCGGTGGCGGTGACGATATTGAAGCTGGCTTCGAGCTTCTTCACCCCTCCCGCCGCGCTACCGGTGACGACCACCGTATCGAGTGTGGTGGCGGATCTTTCGCCGGTGGACGGGGCTGCCGGAGCTGCCTGCGCGGGGGTTACTGTTGTTGGAGCCTGCGTTTGTGCTTGTGTCTGCGTCTGCGTTTCTGTCTGTGCCTGCGCTTGTACACAGACGGGCAATAAGGCTGCGGCAATGGCGACCGACAGCGCATAGCGGGTGCTGTTGAAGCGGTTCATGGTGCTCTCCCTCCAGAGAATTTTTTTTATAGACTGCTTGGCTGGTCATACCTCGTGAGCGATGTGGTGCCGATTGTCTTGGCGTACCGTTCCCGGAGCACTCGGCCTTGTGGTGCAATCTGGCGCGAAATGAGCGCAGATCCTGCGCGGCGTGCTCTTATCTTTCCGCTCTCGGCTTTTTCAATACGGCCAAGTACCGTGAAAGCACCGTGAAATGCGGCGTTAGCGCGGCTGTTTTATGCTGGTGACCACATCAGTGCCCATCTTCTTGGAGAAGTCGATGATTGCCGGAAAAAATGCGGATTCGAAAACTTTCCTGCACAGAGCAGCCGTCGGCGCACTTGTTGTCTGCCTCTTGCTTCCGCTTCCGCGTGCGATGGCCGAAACCTGCGTGGCGGGGCTTCCGCAGCTTTACGGCGATCTTTTCGAAGACGCGCAGCAGGTGATGACCGATACGAAGGCCTTCGTCGATGCCACGCCGAAACAACCGCCCGCGGGAATAGCGGCCGAGTATGAGAACCGCCGCGACACACCGGGGTTCGACCTGCGCGCCTTCATCGGCGAGCAGTTCGTCATACCGCCACCGGCAGGAGGCGGCTACCGCACCGACCCGAACCACGGCGTGCGTCAGCACATCGATGCATTGTGGAGCGTATTGGAGCGAAAGCCCGAACCTGCCGATGCGCGCACCACACTGTTGCCGCTGCCGTACCGCTACATCGTTCCAGGCGGCCGTTTCAACGAAATCTATTACTGGGATTCCTACTTCACGATGCTGGGCCTGGAAGAAAGTGGCCGTCATGATCTGGCAGTCGACATGGTGAAGAACTTCGCCTGGCTGATCGATCACTACGGCCATATCCCCAACGGCAATCGAACTTACTTCCTGAGCCGTTCGCAGCCGCCCTTCTTTGCGGCCATGGTGAACTTGCTCGCCGAGCGCGAAGGTGCCTCGGCACTTACGACCTATCTTCCGCAGCTCGCCAAGGAGCACGAGTTCTGGATGCAGGGAAGCGAGGAACTCGCCCCGGGGCAAGCACACCGGCGTGTGGTGCGTTTGGCCGACGGCTCACTGCTCAATCGCTATTGGGACGACTGCGATACCCCGCGCGAAGAAAGCTACGGACGCGACGTCGAAACAGCGGCGGCATCCGGCCGTTCGACCGCGGAGGTTTATCGCAACCTGAGGGCAGGTGCCGAAAGTGGTTGGGACTACAGCTCGCGCTGGCTGGCCGATGGCAAGACACTCGCCACGATACGCACCGTGGAAATGGTGCCGCCCGATTTGAACAGCTTGCTTTACAACCTTGAGATCACGCTCGCCAAGGCCTATCGCGCGGCGAAGCAGCCGCAAAAATCTGCGGAGTTCCAGAAGCGGGCGGAAGCGCGCAAGGCGGCGATACGGCGTCATTTGTGGAACACAGGGAAGGGCGTATTCGCCGATTATTTGTGGAAAGAAGGCAAGACAACCGATCACGTCACCGCCGCCACGCTATATCCCCTGTTCTTTGGCATCGCCGACCGCCGTCAGGCCGATCAAGTCGCGAAGCGGGTACGCGCCGACCTGCTGCAGCCCAATGGGCTAGCGACCACTACGATCCGGACCGGTGAGCAATGGGACATGCCCAACGGCTGGGCGCCCTTGCAATGGATTGCCATCGAGGGGCTGAACGACTACGGACACAAGGAATTGGCCGCGACCATCGCCGAGCGCTGGATGAGCAGTAACATCGCCGTGTTCGAAAAGACGGGAAAGCTGGTGGAAAAATACGACGTCACCGGCAATGCCGCGGCCGGTGGTGGCGAATACCCGCTACAGGATGGATTCGGCTGGACCAACGGCGTTCTGCGCAAACTTCTCGCTATTTATCCCGCGTCGGCCGCCGAATCCGATAAATCGCAAACCGATAAACGGTAAAGCAGTGCAGCCGGTCGGGCGGCCATAACTGGCGTGTTTATTCATGCGGTCGCGCTCTCCGCCGGGACAGGCGGCAATTCAGGCGCATCCAGTCCTTCGAAAGGATTGCGCCAAGCCTCGATTTCTTCGAGTTGGCGATACCAGCGGCCGACAGCGGGATAACGATCAAGCGGCAACCTGGCGATATCGTTGAAAGGAAGAAACGTCGCCATCCGGAAGTCCGCATAGGACACCGAACTCCCAACCAGCCATTCTCGTTCGGAGAGCTGGGCCTCAAGTATCACGGCCGCGGCGTGAAACTGCGTTAGTCCTGTTTCCACAAGGACCTGATTGATCGGGCCTAGTCCATACCGCTGTTTGGTCCCTCGTTCGAAATGCACGATGTCGCAAGCCCGTGCGAAGGTTTCCTTGCCCCAGCTGAGCCACTGAATCATCTCGGGTTCATCACTGCCTGTGCGCCAGAAATCCGAACGCGCGGCGCTTGAAAGCCGGCACGCTATGGCGTCAGCCTCCCAGAGGCTTTTTCCCGAACCTACCAGGATGGGCAAAGAGAGATTCGGATTAAGCGGGCGATACCGCTCAGCTTGCCCAGGAGCAAAAGGGGCGGCGAATTCAAACTCCACCTTCGCATCGACATGGCGCGCCACCGCGACGGCAAGGCGCGGATTGGGGTTGCGGCTGAAGAGCAGCTTCATTCCATGGGATCCTCAAGGCGGTAGGTCGGCCTTGTCGAAGGCAAAATATCGCTAAGCCGAGCGGTGTTTATTAGGCGGAGTGTCAGGTCGCGTTAGTCAACTGTGCCGGACTGCCCTCCCTCTGGCGATTGGCAATCGGGTGAAAAGGTTTGATACGGCCGATTCGACCCCAGCCCCGGGAAAGGCGAAAATAGCGCTCGCTCGTTCCAGGCTCGCCTCTTTACCCGCTTTATGACCTTTCCTGACGTGACCCCGCCAAATCCATCTCCCACATCGCGCTATGAGGTGTCGATGCGCCTCTCCGTTGCCCCGATGATGGACGGGACAGAAAGTCATTTATTTTCAGCTAGTTACAAAGGCACGTGTGCAAATTTTGTGCGCCCGTGTGCACACGAAAGCGCCTACATCAATAGCAATCGCCATTGGCGACAGTCATTGCCGACGCGTTCGCGGTGCGATTCATAAAAGTTGCCGGAAACTACAGCAGTGGCGATCCCACCTTGACGAGAGCATGGTTGTCGAAGGTCTCGGGTCATTTCAGCGTCGAGGCCTTGGCCCACCATCCGTGCCGGGATGAACCAGCGCCAGGGAGTGGCCGCAAGTGAATCTTCCGATCTTCGGAAAGATCTCGAACAAGTTGAAGCCAGCCAGAAGGTTCTGCATGCGCTTCGAATCGAGCAGCGGGAGAAGGCGCCCGCCGAACCTCCCGGTTGCGCATAGCTGGACCGAACCCCCGATGGTGCCGAAACCGACATCTTCCACCAAGTTCAGCAGCGCCAGGATCGGCGCCCTGTGCCAATCGAGTGAATGTTTCTCTGAGTGGGCACGCTTTGGCGCAATTGCTTCGGCAACATCCGATCTCCGGTCAGGACCAAGAAGTCGTCAGCGTCAACTGAAGCAGTCACGATAGTGACAGTTGCGGGGGGGGCTTCCGGACGATTGTATCTTGAACACGCGCAACGCGTCGGTTCTGGCGCAGTAGCCGAACACTGCAATCTCGATCCTCGCGCTCGCTGGGTAGTGCATTCCCAGGCTGAGGGCATATCTGGAAGCGAGCGTCGCGGCGAGATGGGCCGCCTCTTCGAGTGTCGGAATCTTGTCCTCGAACGGCATATCGAGCGCGTCGTAGTAGTCGAGTTCGCTCAGTGTCGAGAGCAGGGCCGAAGGAATTTTCCTGAATGTCGAGCCAGTCAGCGTGCTGCCGGCGCTCGCAAAGGCGGCCGTGAGCACATGCCGGGGTCGCGAGCGACCGAACTCCCTTTCATACGCGATCGCGTGGACGGTGGGAGCTTGGGGTAGTTGTCGGTCAGAATGTTGTCCGCGCTGGGACGCGCGGGTCGCACGCCGCCTACAAGCCGCGCAGCCCGTCCTCTTGGTTGTGCCAAATGACGATCGACGTCATGTTTCCTCTCGCGCGTGCAGCTGAGTGTCGATGAACCCGTCAAGTCGGGTTTCGCTCCCGTCCGACCGCTATGCGGGTTGCCATGGTCACGGCTACACCTGGAAGGCCGGCCGCATTTGCTCGATCTCGCCGCGCGCGATCCCAAACCGGATCGAAGGTGCCGTCGTAGAAGAGATTGAGCATTGAGAGCGAGGAATGGGGAATATCGCCGTGCTTCTTCCCGCCAGTGCCCGACCGCGGTTCGAACGGCGCCAAGATCGAAATCCGCTTCTTGCCGGCTCAGTCCATAGTCGCCGCAGGCATCCTCGCCACCGTCACGTCGCACGCCGTATCGACCTCGTTGACGCGCTGCGGCGCGCTCTTGATCGTGCGCATTGAGAGGCTGTCGTGGCGCGGAGCGGCGTGCCTATTTTTTGGCATGACATAACGCTGCAGCCCGAGACAACATCTCAGACGATTTTGGGGATCTAGCCGATCTGGCCATGCTGGCATTGCCCTCGTACTGGTGACGTACCAGTGCTGCCGCGTAGGTTCCGTTCAAGACGACTGCGGCCACACGGGAGGCGTGACATGCAAGGCGATGCACAACGGGCAATGCGGGTCTCATTGGCCACGGATGAGGACGCGATCCAATCCTGGACAAAGCCGGCTACCGCTCCATCTTCGATATCGTTCGGCAATCCGAACGGACATTTAGCGAACAGCTGACGGCATTGACACCGGCGCAGGCAACGCAGCTGCACGGGCTGGCGACCCAACGCGTGGCCTGCCTGATGAGTCTATACCGGGCCTACCGGGCGGCACCGCTCGCCGGTATTCGATGGGGTCTGGTTTTTGTGGCTAGCAGCGTGGTTACCAAATGCTGGCGATCGCCACGGAGCCCGCGATTCCGTGGATGCCCGTGTGGATACCCGTCCAAGCGGATACCCATTATTGCCCAGCTTTGGCCCGGCACCGTTTTCCTCTCGAACCGATCGAACAGCGGCCGCATGTCCGGGCGCTGGATACCGTCAGAGACGAGAAGTCTCCTATCGCTCGGCGAGTTCACGGCCTTCCTTTGATGCGGCATTCGATCCGAACGACGCTCAATGCCAGCTCGCCCGGTCCCAGCCTTGCCGCCAACACCGCTTCCAAGGCGGCGAGCAACTGCTCACTGCCAATCTCGGCATCCTCAATTCCTTCAATCGAGGGACCTGCGGGTGAGTACCTACACAGTGAGACGGGGGCCTGAAGCCGTTCCATCAGTTCGCCCAGCACCGCCCTCTTGTCATGATCCGGCAAGGCCTCATAGCGCCGAACGGTCTCGTGCTGATCCAGGCGCGGATCGGCCGCAGCAGATATCTGCTGCAGGAGATATTCACTAAACAGTGGATGATCAATGTCCTCAACTTGATCGCCTCCGGCGCTCAGCGGGTGCACGATGGTCTACGCGGTGGACGGGGACAACTTTTATGCCTTCCACACCGGACAAGAACCTGGCGCCGAAGACCGGAATTCAAGGCCCGCCCACTCTGCAAAAGATCGCCGATCAGTTGTCGGGACGGGACAGCACGATGCGGCATGGGCCGCACAACAACAGCCTGCCGGACATCGTCCAAGGGTCGGGGCATGATCACGTACCTGGGCAAAGAGAGGGGGCGAATGGGCAGCGCGGCCGAGAGCATCACCGCGTTTGATTACAACCAGGCCGCAGCGCCGCGGTTTGCGATCCGAGCCGCCTATGCGTACGCCCTGCTGACCCGCGAGAACGGCGTGGCTAAAATCAAGGTGCTGTCGGAGAACGTCAACATCAACCCGCGCAACAGTCGCATCATCGTGCTGGCCTCGGCGCAAAAGCGCTTGCTGTAACCGGCCGCATCGCCGCCGATGCCGGGCAGTCAGGACGGTAATCCCACAGTGTCTTCATCCGCAACTTGCGAATCGAATGATCGGCCGGCACGCGATCTTCATGCCAAGCTGCTGCTAGTCGGGGTTGCGCATGAAATCAAAGCCTCATGATTGAGGCGAATTTATGGCAACAGCGGCGTCAAAGCGTCTGTCGTCAGCCTGTAGGCTTCGTTAGCTAGCAAGAAGCGCGCCAAAAAAAAATGCCCCTCAGGGCAGCATGTAGTGCACCTCTTATCAATTGCGGTAGTAGAAGAAGCCGTTATGGTTTGTCCCATGTTCGCCTTCGCGCTATGCGCTTATGGACATCCCATTTTGGCGCCGCTTCGTGTTTCTTTTGGTTCTATTTTCCGTCGCAATTGCGCAGCTTCTTTCAGTAGACGGCACTGCAGGGAGCAGAACAGGGCGTCATTCTGGAGCGAACTATTCCGCGCAACAACCACCGTATTTTGAACCCTTGGAGCTTTTTTCATGCAGAAATTCAGAATAGGGCGAAAAGCTCTCGGTCTCGCTCTCCTTGCCGGTGCGGCGCTCAGTTCTAGCTGCGACAGAACGAAGGATGCTGCCGTCAGCGAGGCGGCCACTCAGGACGCAGCACTAGCAGTTCCAGCACACGGAATCGCCGAGACCAAAGCCGTCGCCGAAGAGGGGTTCATCTACGGCCTGCCGCTAGTGATGAACTACGCGATCATGCATGACTTTGCAGTGGATTCGAAATCCAGCCAGTTCAAGGCGCCATTCAATCAGATCAAGAACCTGGCCCGCGTTGCGACGCCCGAGGACACGACGGTCATCACACCCAATAGCGACACGCCTTATTCGATCCTGTGGCTGGATCTCCGTGCAGAACCGGCAGTTATCTCGGTGCCTGTGGTGGACAAGAGCCGCTACTACTCGGTTCAGTTGATCGACGGGAATCTATACAACTTCGGCTATATCGGGAGCCGCGCCACCGGCAATAATGCGGGCAACTATCTTGTCGTCGGTCCCGACTGGAAAGGAGAGAAGCCTGTAGGCATAAATCAGGTCTTCACTTCGACCACGCCTTTCGTCTTCGCCAACTTCCGCACTCAGTTGTTTGACCCGGGAGATATCGAGAATGTGAAGAAAGTGCAGGCCGGCTACAGCACCAAACCGCTTTCCGCATTCCTCAACCAGCCCGCACCGGCTCCGGCGCCGAAGATTGACTTTCGGCCAGCCACTACCGACGGGATCAAGGAAAACTTCTTTGACTATCTGAGCGTTGCGCTGGAGTTCGTGCCGCCGACGCCGGAGGATCAGGAAATCCGCGCGAAGCTCGCCAGCATCGGTGTGGGACCCGGGAAAACGTTCAAATTCGACGATTTGTCGTTCGAACACAAAGCCGCCGCCAGGCTCGGCATGAAGGAAGGCGACGCCAAAGTCGACAGATTCATCGCCAGCGGATTGAAGGACGTCAATGGATGGAAGATTGGGTCCTTCTTTGGCGATCGTGCTTTCTACAAGGGCCACTGGCTGACCCGGGCCGCAGCCGCAAAAGCAGGCATCTATGGCAACAACGCTGCGGAAGCCACCTATCCGTTCACACGTACCACCGCCCGCGGGGAAACGGTGGATACCAGCAAGCGCTACTACACGCTGACTTTCCCGCCAGGCCAGCTACCACCGGTGAACTCGTTCTGGTCGGTAACCATGTATGACGGCAACAGCCAACTGCTGATCAAGAACCCGATCGATCGCTACTTGATCAACTCACCGATGCTGGCAAACATGACGAAGAATCCGGATGGCTCGCTGACCTTGCATATCCAGAAGGACTCGCCCGGCAAAGGCAAGGAAGCCAACTGGTTGCCCGCGCCCGATGGTCCAGCCTATCTGGTCATGCGCCTGTATTGGCCTAAGGACACTGGATCTTCGATTCTTCCTGCTGGCGAGGGGACCTGGAAACCACCGGGACTGGTGGCTACGAACTAGTGGACAAGGAAGTTCGTGCAGAGCGGTTCGCTTTGGCGGCCGGGTACCCACGAATATTGGTAGTGAACGAATCCCACATAGGAATCGATATATGAACCTTCTGAAACTGCTACTCACCGTTTCCATGCTGTTGGCAGCCTCGGGTTGCGAACGCGGACAGCAGGCGGCAGCTGAGGGTGCGCCGCCGTCGCCAGCGGCCGCGGCCGCTACCAGCGAGCCAACCCCCGCCCAAGTGCGCGCGATCGCCAAGGAAGCCTATATCTACGGTTTCCCGATGGTGGACAACTATCGAATCCAGTACGCCTACTTTGTTGATACAAAGAACCCAGAATACAAAGCGCCATGGAACCAGCTCAAGAACGTCCCACGTGTTTACTCTCCGGACGACAAGGCGATCCAGTCGCCGAACTCCGATACGCCGTATTCCTTCGTCGGCCTGGACCTGCGCGGGGAACCTATCGTGCTGTCCGTGCCAGCAGTTGAGAAGGGGCGCTACTACAGCATCCAGCTGATCGACGCGTTCACCCAGAACTTCAGCTATATCGGCAGCCGCGCCACCGGCAATGAGGCCGGCAATTTCATGATCGCCGGCCCAGGCTGGAAAGGAGAGGCGCCGGAGGGAATCACCAAGGTCATCCCTGCAGAAACAGAGTTCGCCTTCGCTGCTTATCGCACGCAATTATTCAATCCCGCTGACATTGACAATGTGAAGAACGTACAGGCTGGGTACAAGGCGCAACCGCTCTCGGCGTTCTTGGGACAGCCCGCGCCAATCGCTGCGCCAGCTATCACTTTCATCAAGCCCCTGACCCCTGACACGCAGAAAACTTCGTTAGAGTTCTTCAATGTTCTCAATTTCCTGCTGCAATTCGCTCCGACGGTTGATTCGGAGCAGGAGCTGATGACGCGCTTTGCCAGAATCGGCATCGGCGCGGGCAAAACGATCGCTCCGGCCACGCTGCCGCCTGATGTAAAGGCGGCCATGGAAGAGGGCATGGCCGATGCCTGGCAAGATCTGGCAGCGCTCAAGAAGCGTGTCGACGCAGGGGAAGAGAAGTTGGGTGAAATGTTCGGCAGTCGCGAGTTCCTGAAGAACAACTATCTGTACCGAATGGAAGCAGCTGTACTCGGAATCTACGGCAACTCGAAGGAAGAAGCGATGTATCCGGTGTATAGCGTCGATGCAGACGGGCAAAAGCTGGACGGGTCACATCGTTACTCCCTTCGCCTTGCACCGGGGAAACTGCCGCCGGTCCACGCATTCTGGTCGCTGACGATGTATGAGCTACCGTCGAGCCTCCTTGTCGCCAACCCGATCGACCGCTATCTGCTCAACTCCCCGATGTTGCCAAATTTCAGGAAGGATCCTGATGGCGGGATCACGCTGCTGATTCAGAACGAATCACCCGGCAAGGATAAGCAGGCGAACTGGCTGCCGGCGCCTAAGGGGCCGTTCGTGATGGCCATGCGCCTATACTGGCCAAAGGACGAGGCACTGGAAGGGAAATGGACGGCGCCTCCGTTGATGAAGGTCGAATGATCATGGAACGGGCCGCTGGGGACAGCGCATTAACGCTGCTATAGAGCGTTGCGACATGCCCATAGGACTGTTCACAGCGGCCTAGGTTCCTGGTGACATGCGCGGCTTTTTGAAGCTCGCGCATGGATCAATCTTCGCTCAATGAGCGATGGAGCCGGATAGCCGAGATCCGCTGGAGCATCACGCTATCGACGCCGTGCTCCAATTCCGGCAACCAGGGTCACGCCGACATAGGAAGAAGGTGGAGATGCTGTTCGCGTACCTCAGACGCATCTTGCGACTGGACCGCTTGTGGCTTCGCAGCCTAAAAGGTGCCCGCGATGAGTTCCTAGTGACTGCCGCGGCCCACAATCTACGAAGAATGGCAGCGTGACTGATGCCGAAAGGCCCCGATGCGGAAATTGCGATCCCAGCTACAGTAAGCCATCTAAGTCAAGTTATAAAGTCCGTCACCCGGAAGGATGGGCATGAAGTAGAGGGCTTTGCTATCGAGCAGAATCTTGGGTTCATTATACAGGCCGAGGCCGGCGTGGCGATGTCAGAGCTGCCGGCAACACGGCTTCAGCCCGGCCAGCTTTTGCCAGTGGCGCGCAAAGTACGCACGGGCATGGAAGCAGGAGACGCCAGCGCGGGAAGGTGGGTTATCCGGCGATAACCGGGTAGTTCACCTTACTGGTAGTTGCGGCATACGCATTGTTGACATCCTTTACCATGTTCGCCGTCGCCTGTAGCATCGTCGGTGCGCCGCTGACCTGACCGTTGGCGGCATCCTGGCTCATCAGGCCAGGTGACAGCGTGCTGCTCTCGATTTCATGCGTGTACCTCAACTCGTTAGGGGTCATTCTCACGTTGAGCATGGCGCCCGCGGCGATTCCCTGGCCCGCGGGCTTGGTGCAACAATCCGTGGTGCCTATACATGAGCAACCCCATACCGTGCCAGTGTGGGACGCCCACCGAGCGTAGCCGTGCAGATCGTCAGTGCGTTGCGGGAAGGACTGCTGGTCGAAAAGGAAGGCAAAGTTTGCACTTAAAACTGCGCTACCGCGGACGGGGCGCCCTCCGGGGCGCGACTCAGCGCCCTTAGCTTGCAGCGCACCTGATCCACACAAGATGGTTCCCTCGGCAGCCTTGGCCGGAAATGGAGCGGGAGCCTCGGTGTGACAATGTCAAGGTGTTGCAGGGTAGCGGCGGGTCAGAAGAACACGCCAATGACGCCAGTCGCCACGTTATTGCGAATTTCGTCCGAGGTCGGAAGCCCGACATACGACAGTGCGCCATTGATCGCCGCGAGGCTGTCGTTGACCTCCGTGCCAAGGTCGTCCTCAAGCGAGGTCGTGCCACCCGGGACATAGATCACGTTGGTCGTGGGAACCAGACTCGACCAGTGCGTCCCGTCCGAGGTGGAGACGTAATAGATGCCTCCCGGAGGCGGACACTCCGCACTGGCGGCGCCTACGTTCATGAAGAAGACGTACAACTCTTCATTCAGTATCGCGGCGGAAACGAACTGCGGTACCTGCGAGTACTCGTATGGCAGGGAGGTCGCGTTCGCGGTCGACGTCGAACCGATCCGGTTCGGGTCGGACCAGGTGGTGCCATCGAAGACGCTGTAGGTGACCGGGTAGAGGTTGGCCCAGCTCTTTCCGGTCTCCGACCACTGGTAGGTATCCTGCGCGTAGAACACGTATAGCTTGCCGTTGAACACGATCGCAGCAGGAGGCGTGGCGGCATCGATGCCTGTGTAGGTTTCCTGCGTCAATCCCTCGATCGCTGGCGTTGTGTAGGAGATATTCGGAACCTGCGATTGGGTCCACGTTCCACCAGCATAAGCGCAGTACTGCAGATCCACCTTGTCCTGCTGCTTTCCGGAACTTCCGTTCTTCTGATAGAACACATAGGTCGTGGGAGTACCGCCTCCGGGTGCGTAAGACACCACGGAGGGCGACAGCGACATGTAGGCGCCCTCGCATCCAGTCGGGACGATCTGGCTGGGGGAACTCCAGTCGCCTGCAGGGCTCATGGTCGCGTAGTAGAGGTATCCCGAGTGGTTCGAACCTTGCCAGAAGACATGGAGTTGGTCCGGATCGGCGGGTGAATCCAGAGGTGGCATGACGGCGGCGGCGGCGTTGTCGTCCGTGTAGGCGGCGCTGCCGACTTGATACGGCCCGGACCAGGGCAGGCCATAGGCGCTGCTGGTAGGCGTCGTATAGGTGCCATCCGTTGTGACGTACTGGAGGTGGCCGCTGGCGGCGGGCCAGAACACGTACAACAGTTGGCTGCCCGAGGCTGGAGTGAACGCCGTAGCGACGGGCCGTGCCGTGGACATCGGCTCGGCGCCCGAGATCTGCCCGATGGCGGTGTTCCAGCTCCAGCATTTGGCATCAAGCGTGCGGCTGAAGAACAAGTTGCCACTGGGCACGATGCCCCAACCACCCCTGAGTGTGTAGTCCGTTTCGTCGATCCCCTGCGTGACGCACCATAACTCGTCGTTGAAGGTAGCCACTGAGGAGCCCGTGCTGCACACCATTCGGCTGATCTGCGTGGGTATCGGCAGCGCGACCGACGCCCCCACCAGTGACACAGGCGAGCCCTGGAAAGATCGTGTAATAGCGAGCATCGCCGGTGCTGAAGAAGAGATAGATATTGCCATCAATCATGGTGGGGAGGACGCCGTTGCTGTTCACGGAAGGCGATGGACCGAGGTCGAGGTTGAACCACGACACGCCATCGGTCGTATAGCGACATTGAAGCGTTCCGACCTCATACGTCGTTCCATCGACCGTCAGTTCGGCGGTCGACCCAACATAAAAGAGGTACAGCACGTCGATGCTGTTGTCATCGTCAACGTTCACGACAGGTGTCGTACTGGGCCCGATGATCACGGCCGGACTACACGCGGCCGCAACGGATGAGGCCACGGTTTGCGCGGTGGAAGTAAGCCCCGCGCAACAAGCAATCTCGCCGTCGCCGGTATTGAAGAATACGTAGGGCATGTTCTGGAACGTGGCCGCGCCCGGTGAGTTGGTCATGGCAATGAAGCCGCTTCCGACCGCAAACGCGTCTTGTCCACCCGTGCTACCCACAGCGGTGTTCAGCATGTTGGTCTCAAGGTCGATCTGCTCGGGGTTGGCGGGAAGCGGAATCTGCATGCAGCCAAGCGCGCTCTCCACATAGGTGGAGAGCGGTGTCAGGTAGGTTCTGTTGTAAAAAACGTAGATGTTGTCGTTGGCGATCGTCGCAGCGGGCGCGCCGGCCATGGCCGGGAAGTACTGGTTCGATTCTGCGCTCGTGGAGTAGATGCTGACGGGATCCGAGAACAACGCACCCTGTGCCTTGCTTGCGACCGAAATTTGGCAGCAGCCGAGCTCGTCCGCATAGGGACCAGTGTTGTTATGGAGCAGAGCAGGGCGCTGTCGCGTCCCTGATACATGATGCCGCCTACCCATCCGTCCAGCGTCGTGATCGGTGTGGTGCCGATAGGCGACCAGATCCGTTGTAGACGCAGTAGTACAACTCGCCCGGGCAGGAGGCGGGCTGGAAGAAGATATTGAGCCGGCCCGTAGCGCTTCCCGTATCGGTGCTGTCGTAAGCCGCGGCCGACACCGCGTAGGCCGTGGGCGAAGCTGTGACCAACACGCCCGGCACGATGGCTTGCATCCAGGTGCCATCGGTTCCCAGGGTGCAGTAGGTCAACTGCCAGTTGTCGCTGGTACCGGTGCCGGCATAGGCCACGAACAACTGGCTGATGCCGGAGGCGGGTGTGTAGAGGCATGCGGACGGTGTTCCGAAGAGCAGGATGCTGGTGGCGTCTTCGCCGGTGGGGAAGACCTGCACCGGCGCCGACCACGTGCCGCTCACGCCAGACAGGCAGGCATACCAGAGCTGCCCGTTATCGTTCGCCCCCTGATAGAACACGTACAGGTTGCCGTCGAGCACGACCGCCGACGGCGATTCGGACATGGCTACGCCCGTAACGGCCACCGGGGCACTCCACCCCCCCGTACGCCATCGTGTCGCATTGGGTGTACCACAATTGTCCGGTCTGGCTGCCTGCCCCCTGATAGAACAGGTACGTCTGATTGTTGAGCAATGCGAGCGACGGCGATCCGGTGGCTTCAGGAATCACGCTGATTGGAGTAACGAGCTCCCCACCTGGCGCGAAGTAGCTTGCGTATCCCTGCATCCCGCAGGTCGAGTTGAAGACCGTCAGGCTTTGCCAAGTCTGGTACGACGCTCCCGTCGGTATGGGGATGGCCGCCGGAGAGCCGATCTTCTGCGGAGGAGCCGATACGTGCACCACGATCGGTGGCAACGGATAGCTGATCCAGCCGCTCGCGGTATGAACCGCATACTGCATTTGAAATGCACGCGTGTCGGAATAGAAGGTGCTGTAGAACAGCCACGGTTGTGGTGCGGCGAACCCAGGCATGTTCACGGCGAGCAACGATGCGGTGCTGACGCCGGCGAACCCCGTCGGTTGAAACGGATTGGTTGAATAGGCCGGGAACGAGGTGACCTGCGACGGTGCCGATCCTGCGCTGTACTGATTCAGGCCGCCAACGAATGCGGCGCAAATCTGGCCGCCAGGCAATTGCGGGCCGCCGTAAGGTTGAGCGGATTGTACCGTGCTGAGGTAGATGTCGGTGACAGGCGATAGGTTGTCGCCGAACGAGGCTGCAGGAAACACGGCGACGCTGGGTAGTGGGTCGGAAAACTCCAACTCCCAGACGGCATTGGGCACCTGCTCGCACTCGCTCCAGGTGCTGCCGTTAAAGGTGGTATAGAGAATGCTCGACAGCGGGTATTCGAAGGTCGTATCTTCAGTAGCGTTGTATGCAACAAGATCGTCTTCGGACACATAGTCTGAATAGACGCCGGTTGCATACCCGAACTGTGTCACGAAGACATACAGCAGCGGCGTTGCGGCATCGGGTGGCGTGTAGACGGCGGCACCGTTGATGGTGTTGAACGTGCCCGAGGCCGTGATTGCCACGGGGCGCTGAATCCGCCGTTGGTATCCGGGTACGTGACGTAGGAGAGCGTGGACCCGGAATCGCAGAAGAGGTAGATCTGCTCCGACGCGGCGCCGGGAGGGCATAGACAGTCGCCGACACGCAGGTTTCGTAGAGCTCCGGAATGCCCAGGCCGTCGGGGGCGATGGCGGTCCACGTTTCGCCATCCTCGGTCGCCACGCACGCGATATCGATCGCGCCGGGTCCGTAGGGTTCGATGGTATAGAATAGATAGAGTTGCGGGCTTTGCGAGCCGGGTGGCGTGAAAACCACGGGTGTCACGGGAGCGGTGCCTCCGTAGTAGTACAGAGCGATCGAGACGCCGGGCACCGGCTGGGGCGACGACCACGTGTTCCCGTCGTAGACAGCGTAATAGAGCTGTCCGGTCGGGCCTGCGATACCGCTGCCATAAAATGCGTACACCTTGTCGCCGAACAACACCCCAATCGGGGGAGATGGCGCGTTTGTTGCCCCGACGGCGCGTCAGCGTTGGGGAAACTCCGACCGCACAGTTGATCCGAAAGCACGGCGCCGCAGGCTCTCGCCGAATAGTAGGGGTAGCCCCCCGTGCCGGCATCCGACGTGTAAGGGGCTTGCCCTTGGTAGAACGTGTACATCGTGGTGCCGCTCGTCACGATGGAAGGCAACGAATAGACGTTGCCCAGATTGGGGATGTCCGCGTAGGGTGACCAGTACACCTCCTGCGAAGAATTCAGTTGGTCCACGCCTTCGCCGATGGCGTCGGTCACGACATTCCCGAAGAAGTCCGATACGACGTCGGAATACCCTTTGTCCCCGGTTCCGAGGGCAATACCGTAATTGACGAAGCGCAGGACATCTTTGGTAGCTCTGTAGATAATTGGCATGACCGGTGATCTCCAAGAGTGCGTTGGCTGGATGCTTTGGGCGTGAGTGGATCTGCATGGATGACATGCGCCAAGAATCCGTGACAGGGAGACAGCGAGACAGTGGCGTCGGTGCCTGTGCTTGCATTGATCTCGCTAGATGGAGCCAATGATCCGAATCGCCCCAATGAGGCCATCGCGAGTCAGGATGCAGCGTAGACAGTGGCGTTGGAACGTTGCCAGTACCAAGGTCCAAGTTTTCCATCTGAGCTATTAGGGTAGATGGCGGGCAAAAGCTGAGTAGGAAGCGAGTGAGGCGTGGAGTTACCAGGATCCAGTGGACTGAATCGCCCCAATTTTTTGTAGACATCTCGGGACCAAGGAGAAATGGTCTGATGGAGATATCTATGAGCAGCAAGCGGTACACGGATGAGTTCAAGGTTGAGGCGATTCGGCAGGTGACTGGGCGCGGATTAAAGGTGGCGGAAGCGGTCGAACGGCTCGGCGTTACCGCGCCTAGCCTGTATGTCTGGCTTCGGAAGCTTGGTAAGCCAGGCTTTGTACAACGAGTTGAGCAGGACCAAGGCGCTGAGGTTCGGCGTCTGAAGGCAGAGCTGCGCCGGGTAAAACATAAGGAGCGCGACATCCTAAAAAAGGCCGCGGTGAGTTCAACCGGTCGGTGCGGCATCATTACCGATACATCGATCTGGATGACAACCAGTTATGGCGAGGATGGGACGACCTGGTCTCTCGAACGAGCAGATGCAGGAGCTTTGGCGTCGGTGGAGACAAAGGCAATCGCTGAGCGACATTGGCCGAGCTCTCGGCCAACATGCGGGTTCGATCCATGGTGTCTTGTCAACCCGAGGCGGCATTGTTCCCGCCAACCGGTCACGCTCGCGGCTGGCCCTCACGCTTGTGGAGCGGAAAGACATATTTCGTGGGCTTGCTGTCGGACACTCGTTGCGCCGGATGGCGAAACATCTCGAACTGGAAAAGACGCTTCTTGTTTTTAGCGGCAGGTCAAACGCGCGGGCTGATATTCACTAACCTATGCTCGATTCCACCTAGAGCAGTAAGGATAGCTATGAAGATGTTTCATGCCCTCGCGCTTATCTCCGCGATGTCAGCAGCGCCATTGATCGCACACGCGCACGACCATTCCCGCTTCGCCGTGACGGCAGGTTACATGGGACAGCATTCCAATGCGGATGCTCCCGTTGACCTCAGTCTCGCCGACATTCCAACCGCTTGCCAGACCTCCCATTGCGCTGAGTTGGAGAGCAGCAATGATGATAGCGGCGCATCGATTGGCGTGAGTTGGTACGTCACCCCTGCCATTGCCATCGAGCTGTGGGGAAGTCAAAGCCGCACATCCAGTGCTGAAGTGGATGTTGAGAGTGCGCCCGATATTGAACTGACGAACTATCGAACCCAACCCCTCGCCCTGACCGTGCAGTATCACTTCCGTCTCAGCGATCGCTTCACACCATTTGCCGGTATCGGTTGGCAGAAGACCAGCGTTAGCGGTGTTGTTGGAAACGCCAGCGTAGCCAAGACGGCGGGTCTTCGTATCGAGGACGCCGACGGATTCGCGGCGGTCGCAGGGTTGGATGCCAATTTTGGCGAGCGCTGGTTCGCTCGCGGAGAAGTTCGTTATCTAGACGGCGACAGCCTCGTGCGAACGAACCAGCAACCTTCTCGAACCATGGACATGAGCGTAGTGACATATGGCCTGAGCGCCGGGCTGCGTTTCTGATAGGTGCCATCCGATCCGGCGCCCAAGTGCCGGGTCGGTTCTTCCTTCGTATTATAGCAAGCGCCGGTAAAGCGACTCGGCGGCTGCAATCATGATCTCGGGTGAGAAGCGCTTGCGTCTGGCCCCTGATGGGCAAGTCCGTCGCAGTCGCTTTAAGACGGCCGAGTCTTCGCGGACTCCAACGCACCTTCATTGGACTGCCCCGGAAATCGTAAACACTTCCCACCTATGATTTGAGCATAGGAGGAAGTCCCATGAGTGCCCAGCGTTTTACCCCGGATTTTAAAGCAGAAGCCGTTCAACAGATCATTGACCGCAAGTATTCCGTCGCCGAAGTTTCTGCGCGACTGGGCGTGTCAGCCCACAGTCTTTACAAGTGGGTCAAGGCCGTTGCCCCGGACAAGACAGAGAAGCAGGCGAGCGAGCTGCTCGAAGCCAAGAGCGAGCTGCTGCGGCTGCGTGCGCACTTTCGTCGCACGGCAGAGGAGCGCGACATCCTAAAAAAGGCTGCGGTGAGTTCAACGCGTCGTTGCAGCGGTCTGGCTCAGCTTATCGGCAGGTGTTTTGAAATCCAAGGTTTTCCTCGGCCTCTCGTC
This sequence comes from Pseudoxanthomonas sp. UTMC 1351, assembly GCF_040948865.1. Lineage (NCBI taxonomy): Bacteria > Pseudomonadati > Pseudomonadota > Gammaproteobacteria > Lysobacterales > Lysobacteraceae > Pseudoxanthomonas > Pseudoxanthomonas sp. UTMC 1351. The sequence goes on from NZ_JAVGJT010000024.1 coordinate 96,222, forward strand.
GAGGTGTCTGGCGATAGCATTCAAGTAGCCCTGCGAATGGCCTGACAAGTCTGTGCTATTCGGGAAGTACTGCCGCGAAAGACCATTAGTATTCTCGTTCGACCCGCATGGCCACGGGTTTTGCGGGTCGCAGAAATACACGTCGACATTAGTGGCCAAGGCGAAGGCCTTGCGACGCGCCATCTCTGCGCCACGACCCCAGATCAGGGACTTGCGCAACTCAGCCGGCAGCTTACGCACTTGCCTCGACAACGCTGAGACGACGCTGTGGGTGTCCTTGCCCTCGACTTTCACCAGCATCACGTAACGTTAAGGACGTTCGACGAGCCTGGCGACGTGGCTGAATTCGAACAAATTGTGGATGGGGTGCGTGGCACAGAGCAGCCGGAAAGCGCCGAGCGCGAGAACGCGGAGGCGAACTGATCTGAGCCGCCTCCGTGAAGCCATCACTCTTGAGAGCGGTGAATTGCCTTGGCTCATGCGTTGCCGGACGGATGTTCTAGCGATATCGCTTGATGGACGCGCTGGACAAAAGCGTTCGCGCTATCTGGCGGCAAGTGGAATGGAAGTCAACCGACCCAAGGATGCCGGAACGCCACAACGGCCCACCTTGCATTGGAGCGGCCCCAACCCAGTAGTTCGGGCTACTCGTCGGTCGAAGAACATCCTCTAGCCCAACACGGTATTCCCACGGCGGCAGGGCAGAAACCGGAATGGGGAGGCGAGATCGTACTTTGGCCAGATCCTCAATGATTATGTCGAGCATCGACGGAGCGAACGTGCCTTCCCCGCTGCTCGCTCTGATAGTGACCGTTCCATCGCTCGCATTCATGACGATGGTGAACCGATCTGGTGGCGTTTCAATCTCATTTGGCTTAGTGCTAAGCGCTTCATTGTTGTCGCTTGTGATGTCCACTCATTGCTCCGTGGTCCGTTGTTGAAGTTTTCGTCCCTCGTAAGGACTTCAAGAACTTATCACGGAGCACTTTTCCCTCGTAGCGCTATAAGCGTGCGAGAACTTGATGCAGCTCGCGTCTACTCGAAGGCGCATCGACCATGCTGAGACGGGTCTATATGTCGCGTCGAACTATCCATGTGTCGCTGGTTGATGACGCCAATTTGCGCGACAGCGTGCGTGCCCGCCACGTTTCGGCGAAAGCCTCGTGAACGCGTCGCACAGCGGACGGATTCGGCGTCGGACGGCAGCGACTTGCTGAATTCGGTGCTGCGCGCGAATGCACCGGAGGGCAACTTCCATTGCGCTCTGCAGGCCGCGCTAACGGGCGGGATCACGACGCCCAACGAACGTAAAACGATCTCCGGCGCCGGCATGAGGAAAACCGGCACGCAGCTGGTGTTGCAGGCAAAGGTTCAAGCGCTGTCCGAGCAGGTAGGGCGCCGACGTGATCAACGTTCCGCTCAGATTTCCCGACCAGCACTCTTGTCGGCGGCCTTCGATCTGCTTGAACGTTATCTGCAGCCCGAGCGTGTGCGCCAGCTTCGGCACTGTCGCAAAGCTGGGTTCCCTCGCCCGGAAGGGGCGTGTAAAGGCTGCGCGCGACATCGCCAAGCGCGGCGATCATGAGAGTCGAATCGCCACCTGCCTCCTCGCGGCACGCCTCCAGGTACAGGTAGCAGTCTTCATCGGTTTTCAGGTAATCAGCAACGTCGAAGCGCGAAAGTTTCGCGGTCATGGCTGCCTAGGCTCAGGCCACCAGGCGCAACTTAGGGTGCAGCCCCGATCGCGCAGCGAGCGTCAGCAGCATGTCCAGGCTGAAGTTCTGCCACTTGCCCTTCTTCAGACGGGATACGCGCGGTTGGGTGAGGGCTTTTTTGTTTGGGCAACCGCAATGGATATTTCCTGTGTGTGGCGCGGAAAGGTCTGCTCTTCCCCTTTGCGTGTTGTTTGAAGCGCGGGAAAGTCGCAGCCTGTCGCTAGGTCGACCGCCGCACGAAAACCCAGGATGCTCGCCGTGAAGCGACAGGGGCTGGCTGAAGTACCGATGCAGCAATTCCCCTGCGAGCATCGTGGAACGCCTATCCAGCGGCGGTGACCTTCTCTCCTCATTTGTGTTCTTTTGCCTTCGCCGGAAACGGCGGGGGCTTCTTGTTTTGGAGCTTTTATGCGCCGTATGGATCATCTGGTGGTGCATTGCAGCGCCACACAGGCCGGCAAGCTGTACCGAGCAAACGACATCGACTGCCGGCTCAAAGAGCGCGGATTCGACTGCATCGGCTCAGTGAAACCGGGTCGTCCTGGAGCGGAAGGGCGCCTCCGAAAAACCGGGAGGGGGCATGCATGGCGTGAACTTGCTGCGGGTTCGTAGTGCACACGATCCGCCTAGCACCCATCAAGCCAGAGCGGGTCACCCGCCGCCGCTATCTGACGATGGCTCAGGTCAGGGCCGACCTGTTCGACTACATCGAGCGCTTCCACCACTCGCGCATGCAGCGCCGGCTGGGCGCCCAGGAACAGCCCTTGAGACTCTTACCCAATCGTCTGTGGGAAAGGGGGTGAACCCATGCTTGCGCAAGCTGCAGCAGGTCATTGCGCTCCCAGGCGATACCGTGGCCCGCCGTCCCGGCTGAAGTAGTGAAGCATCTGGATTCCTCGCTCGATGAGCGGTCGCAGCCGCTGGACTACTACACGCCGCCAGATGCGCTCGATTGGAATGGGTATCCGTCCTGGGGCCGTTGCGCTACTCGAGAATGGGGCGACGTCGTATGCGGGTTCTGGGCTACGCAGTCATCTGGCGCGGGCGCCACCATCTCAAGCGGAAGATGGCCGAATTGAGCACTGCATCTCATTTCCAGCTGCGGATATCTGCTATCCAAGCGCTGCGTGGGGAGGGGACTGGACTGCAATGCTGAGTGCCTCACGGCCGCGAGTGAGCTCTGTACGCGCATGAAATGCTCGTTGGATTGGAATCACGATTGTCCCTTTCATCTAACCGCAGGTGAGCATGGCTAACGATGCGCTGATTTTGCTGACGGCTACCTTTGCAACCTCAGCTGTCCATCATCTGTTGATCTCCGGACGTCACTCGGCCGGGCGGGAGCACACGTGGTTCGCCCTGACCTGCTTCGCCGCCGCCGCCGCTGCCATCCAAGTAGTCGCTCACGAACGCAAGCTCCCTAACGGCAAGCCTGTCCCGCATTCTGGACTGTCGATTTCGATGTCGATCTGGCTAGTCAGCGCTACCTGGTTTACCGTCGAATACGCCAAAGGCAACTACAAACAACAACGCACAGCGCTCACCGTAACGCTGCTGTTGGCGGTAGTGGCGCTTGGGAACGAAGCCCTGTCCGCTACTGAGACCCGTGCAACCACTTTAGGCTACGTGCGGAGTGCACTTTCCCTTGTGGCTCTCCTGCTTCTTTTAGGGCTGGCCATCGATGGCGCGAGGCGGCTTTGGTCTTGCGCCGCACATTTCCGAGGTTTAGTGCTGGCAGGGGGCGTCTGCCTTGTTGTGGTAGCTGCAGTGGCCCAACTGGTGCTCCAGCAGTGGGGAGCGCTGGAAACAGCGTCGCTCACGCTAGCCACGTTTCTCATCACGGTCGGCATAATGACGTACGAGCTTGGCGGTACGGTCGCCGATGGGCGAGCGGCAGCGAAGCGCCAGCGGCAGGAGCTAGCGCACGCGTCGCGGCTATCGATCGTCGGCGAGCTGACCGCGTCCATCGCCCACGAAATCAACCAGCCTTTGGGCGCCATCTTGAACAACGTCGACGCCGGCGAGATTCTGCTGGACCGTGCCCATCCTCCTTTGGATGAAGTACGACAAATCCTGGCAGACGTGCGCCGTGATGGTTTGCGCGCAAGTGACGTCATCCGCCACGTCAGGACGCTGGTGCGCAAGCGCGAGATGGAGATGGAGAAGACCGACGCCAATGCCATTGCGGCGGATTTCGTCGCATTGTTGGAACCAGAGGCGCGGCGACGGCGGATTCCTGTCACAAGCGTGCTATCGCCGCAGCACGCCTATGTGCGCGGAGATCGCGCACATCTAGAACAAGTACTGATCAATTTGATGTTGAACGCGATGGATGCGGTGGAAGCAAGGGGTGCTTCCGAGAACGCATCAGCGACGCCTGCCCCTATCACCGCCGGCGTCTCCCGCGCGGCTCATCGCGAAATCGAAATCTGGATCAGCGACGCCGGGCCGGGTGTCCCGGCGGAACGGCTGAGTCACTTGTTTGACTCTTTCTACACCTCCAAACCGCACGGCATGGGGCTTGGATTGTCGATCGCACGCTCCATCGTCGAAGCCCATGGCGGTTGCATCGGAGTGGAGAACAATCGCGATTCCGGCGCCACATTCAAGGTAATGCTGCCGCCCTACGATGAGGCCGGCGGATAGTCGCCGGCCAATCCTGTGGCCTGGAGAATAGGCTGTCATCCGTCGGGTTGTCGTTGGAATCTCAGCAAAAAAGCAGAAGAAGGCACTTGGCAAGAGTAGGTTTCATCATTATGGTCAGATGTGAAAGCATCGTCGATCCAGGGAAGGGGGGAAGGACATGACCGCATCAAATGGAATGATCCATGTGGTTGATGACGATTCATCCGTGCGCGAGGCGCTGCACCGGCTATTGACGGCACTGGGCTTTGAAGTCCGTCAATATCCCTCCGCCGGGGACTATTTGCTGGCGCGGCCAGGTGATGGTCCTGGCTGTCTTCTCCTGGATGTCCGCATGCCTGGCCCCAGCGGTTTGGATCTGCAACTGGCGTTGATGCGGCGTCCCGATGCGCTTCCCGTCATCTTCATTACCGGGTTCGGGAACATTCCGATGAGCGTGCTCGCCATCCGCCGCGGCGCCGTGGACTTCCTGACAAAACCTATCGACCGCGACGCGCTCATTTCCGCCGTCACCACTGCGATTGAGCGTGACGCCAAACGACGGGAAAGCGAGCTGGCGAAGCAGAACATTCGCCGTAGCTTCTCTTCGCTCACGCCGCGCGAACGATCGGTCTTGGAACAGGTCGTCGCGGGCCGTTTGAACAAGCAGATCGCGGCTTCACTGCATACGTGCGAAAGAACGGTAAAAGCCCATCGCGCGAACGTGATGGAAAAATTGAATGTCCATTCAGTGGCTCAACTGGTGTACCTTGCTGCGCAACTCGAATTCGATGCGGCATCCCGTCCCGAATCTTCGGCTATGGGGGAGGAAAAAACAGCCGCGTGATATCGAGACTCGTCTGTGATCGATGACCCCGTGCCTGCTGATAACCGCTCGTCTATCCCATAGGTCTGCGCTCTGCCCCAAAGGGCATCGACAGCCGCCCCAATGAGCAATTACCCGCGCGCCGGAGACTGCGGATGATGGAGCGGTGCTGATCCAGCGCCGACGAAATCTTCTGGCGGGAATCTGAGCCCAGCATGGTGATCGCAACACACGAGGTGATATTGATCGAAGACGACAGGGGCATGCGTCAGGCGGTCGAGCGCATGATGCGCGGTTCCGGCTATCGAGTAGAGGCCTACGAATCTGCGGAATCATTGCTGGACGCATTGGAAGGCACGTCTTTGTGGAATTCCGTCCGCTGCCTGGTGTGCGATGTCCGGCTGCCAGGTGTATCTGGCTTCGAGTTGCATCGACGGCTGGCAGAGCAAGGACCCATGCCGCCTTGGATATTCATTACCGCCCATGACGACCCTGCTGTGCGCAGGCAGGCCGAACGTGCCTGCACCGCCTATCTGCTGAAGCCATTCGAAGGTAAGGCCTTGGTCGCGCTGGTAGCAAGCGCACTACGTACCTGACGTGTCGCTTCGCTATCGCCGTTGGTCCTTGCCCCAAAGGGCATTCGTTCCCTCCCCCAATGCCAATTTCAATGCTGCGGGTGCCGCCGCCAGAATCCGAGACGAAAGTTCTTCCAGCGTCAGGCCTGCGCCAGCCGGCCATGTGGTCCAGGATCGTTTCGCCGAACTACGAGAAACTCGCTCATGCCATGCCTCAAGCACATAGTCATGCCGCTCGCCTCCATCAGCTTCGCTGTCCTCGCCGGCTATGGCACCACCAACGTTCGTTACCCCGCACCAGGGGAAAACCTTTTCGTGCCCTTTGAGGAGGCTCGCAGCGAAATGGGTGCGATGGCTAACGAGACGTTGCGACAGCTTTATGCCGATCAGCCAGCCGCGAAGAAGGCGGTGGACAACGACGCCGGGTACGCGGTGTTCAACAACTTCAGCATGAAGATTCTGATCGCAGGTGGCGCGACCGGTTATGGCCTAGCCATGAACAACGCCAAGCCCCAGGAGATCTTCATGCACATGACCGAGGTACAGGCCGGGCTGGGTTTCGGTGTCAAAAAATTCCGCCTGGTCTGGGTGCTCGAAATGCAAAGCGAGCTCGATGAGTTCGTCAACAAGGGCTACCAACTCGGTGGTCAGGCGACGCTGGCAGCGCTGATCTCAGGGAAAGGCGTCTCTGATGCCGGCGCAATGTCGGTATCTCCAGGGGAATGGGTCTATCAGATGACTTATGACGGCCCTGCCGCGGAACTGACCATCAAGGACACCAGAGACTACCGGGATAACAACCTCAACTAGAAGTCAGGACCTGCACTAGAACGGGTGGAGCGTACGACTCGCACCACTGCTTTGATGGAACCTTCCGTCTCTTGGAGACCCCATGCATCGTTCAATTCATACGCTGTTTCTAGCCTTCGCCGGATGGGCGCTGGCGAGTTTTCCGTTGGTGTTGACGGTCATTCCATTCGGCGGGTTGGTCCGGGGTGCGGTGGAGCTGACATTGTGAACGACCTGCCCGACAAGTTCTCGAACACCTTGTGGCCCGGCGAACGTCTTACTCGCGTGTTCAAACGCGTGGTCCTGTCCGCCGTGCAACTGCTACTGATGATACTGATCCTGCTTACGGTGTTCGATCTCGGCTACCTCCTATGGCACGGCGCGACAAGCCAACTGGCCTCGATCGACACTGTCGAACAATTGCAGAAGGCGCTGCAACGTGGCTTTGCCGGGACCCTGCTCGTCTTAATCGGATTGGAGTTGCTCGAGACGATCCGCGCTTACCTGCACGACCACCATGTGCGCTTGGAAGTGGTGTTGATTGTCGCAGTCATTGCGGTAGGCAGGCACGTCATTCAACTGGACTTCGAGCACCTAAGCGGATTGTCCCTGCTCGGCATCGCTGCCCTGATGCTGACGCTGGTGACAGGCTACTTCCTGGTTCGCAGATCCACAGTGCTACGGAAAGACCGCATCGCTTCGAACTCCGATCCGAACTCCGAGGAGACCCAGCAATGAACAACATCCTGAGACAGGCGACTCTCGGCACTGCGTTCGCGTTCCTGATAGGCCTGGTTCCCACAACGCAAGCCGCCGAAGGCGATGACTGGGAATGGGTCGTTGCGCCCTATGGTTGGGCCGCGAGCATTGGCACCGACCTGGAAAGGCACTCACCGCCCACGGGCGGGGCCAGCAACGATACCCGCTTCAACGATCTCGTCGACAAGATCGACGGCGCGTTCCAGATCCACATCGAGGGCCAGACAGACCGGTGGGGCATGTTTACCGACTTCACCTACCTGGGTCTCGCGGACCATCACGATCGGCCCCGCTTCCACACCAAATCTGATCTGGATACGCGGCTGTTTGAACTGGCCGCAGTCTGGAGTCCGGGCGAGGATCGCTACCGCGGCTTGGACCTGTTCGCGGGTCTGCGATACATCGACATCGATATGACCGTGGAGTTCATTCCGGAGAACCAGGCATTCAGCCCCACAACGTTCGACGGCAGCGAAACTTACGCCGATTTCCTGCTCGGTGCGCGCTACACATGGGCTCTGCACGATCGCTGGGGTCTGACGCTGCGAGGTGACGGTTCCTTCGGCGACACCGATGGCACCTGGAACACCAGCGCGGTGGCATCGTACCGGATGAAGCGCGGCGCCTGGGTGTTCGGCTATCGGTATTTGTCGGTCGAACTGGACACCGGCGACGGACACACCAACATCACCATGAGCGGCCCGATGGTTGGCTACGGATTCATCTTCTGATCCCTTTACCTCGTTGGAAAATCTTTCGAAGGAGAGCTCATGCGCAACTCGATTCACACCTTGATTGCCGTAGCGCTGCTCGGGTGGGCGGCGATGGCATTGGCACAGAAACCCAGCGCTTATCCGGCCAAGGCACAGACCCCCGAGCAACAGAACACGGATGATGGTCAATGCCTGGCTTGGGCCAAGCAAGACACCGGGATAGATCCTGCGGCAGTTGCGGCGATGCCGTCGCCACCGACCGGCCCGAAAGGCGAGCGATTGGTCGGTGCGGTGCGCGGTGCCGCCGGAGGAGCGGTGATCGGCGAGATCGTCGACGACGACTCCAGCAAAGGCGCGGCGGTGGGCGCGACCGCCGGCGTCATGGCCGGCGGACGGTGGGCGCGGCAAAGCCAGGGCGCGCAGAAACAGCAAGCACAGGCGACGCAGACGCAAACGCTGGACACGTACTACCGCGCCTATGGCGCTTGCATGCAGGGACGGGGCTACACCGTCAATTGACTTCACAACGGCTGCAATTTTGGCGGCGAAAAGGACATCCCATGTACTCAAGATATCTGCCGCATGCGCTCTGCTTTGCGTTGTCGCTGGGATGCGTAGCCTCACCGGCGCATGCGCAGAACGCCGAGGAACTCGCCAAGAAACTAGCGAACCCGATCGCCAGCCTGACCAGCGTTCCGATGCAGTTCAACTACGACGACGGCATCGGACCACAGGACGATGGCAATCGGTTTTTCGTCAACGTGCAGCCGGTGATTCCGGTATCGATCAGTGAAGACTGGAACATGATCTCGCGCACGATCGTGCCCATCGTCAGCCAGCACGACATGTTCCCCGGCGCCGGCAGCCAGTTCGGTTTGGGCGATGTCCTTCAAAGTTTGTTCTTCTCGCCTAAAGCGTTGACCGCCAACGGCTGGACGTGGGGTGTCGGGCCAGCGCTGCTCCTGCCGACCGCCACCGATGATCTGCTGGGTGCCAAGAAATGGGGCGGTGGTCCAACGGCAGTTGTACTGCGACAGACCAAAACCGGCTGGACGTACGGCGCACTGGGCAACCATATCTGGTCCTTCGCTGGCGACGACGATCGTGCCGATATCAGCGCCACCTACCTGCAGCCGTTCCTGTCGAAATCATTGGGACAGGGACGGACCGTATCCGTATCGCTGGAATCCACCTACGACTGGAAAGGCCAGCAATGGACCGTGCCAATCAACCTCGGCTACAGCAAGGTCAGCCGCGTCGGCACGCAACTGGTGAGCTATCAGGGTGGCGTGCGCTACTACCTGGAAGCGCCCGATAGCGGTGCCGAGTGGGGCGTGCGCTTTACTTTCACCCTGCTCTACCCCAAGAAGTAGCGCAAGGAACATGCGATGACTCACTACTTCCTGGAATGCATGCCCATTGCGGGCGTCTACCTGTGCATCGCGGTGCTGATCCTGGTGTCATGCGAAATCGGCTTCTTCATCGGCCGTTATAACCATCGCACGCGTCAGGACAAGGAAGCGCCCACATCGATCGGGCCGATGGTCGGAGGACTGCTGGGCATGCTGGCATTCGTCCTGGCCTTCACGTTCTCGATGGCCGCCTCCCAACACGGCGTGAGGAAACAGAACGTACTGACCGAAGCGAATGCAATCGGCACGGCCTACTTACGAGCGGACCTGCTGGACACGCAGAGTGGAGCGGAAGTAAAGCGCCTTTTGCGCGAATACGTGGACATCCGCCTGGCGGTGGCGCGCCCCGGCGGCGATTTGCTGGTCGCCACGACAAGATCACTCGACATCCACGACTTGCTATGGGCACAGGTGTCATCGGTTGCTGTCGACGATCGAAGCGCCGTCATGTCCTTGGTGATCGCATCGATCAACGATGTGATCGACATGCACGAACAGCGCCTCGCCGGTTCGCTTCGTGCCAGGATTCCCGGCAGCGTCTGGTTCGGATTGATGCTGATCGCCGTACTAACCATGGGAATGATCGGGCTACAGATCGGTTTGACGGGCAAGCGAAGGCTGGTCGCTATCGTCCCTTTGTCTCTGGCGTTCGCGGTCCTTGCCACCCTTGTCGTGGATTTGAACCGTCCACGAGGGGGATTCATCACCGTGGGACAGCAGGCCATGTTGGATCTACAAACCACGATGAATCGGTCGGCAAGGTGAATCCATCGGTCGTGAACGTGTAAGACATGAACAGCCTTTTCGCAGCATCGGCTACTTGTCCATGAATTTCTCAAGGAGAAGCAAGATGAAAGCAACCGGACTCGCAGCAGCATTGCTGCTCGCTTCGCTCAGTCTGTCGTCGACCGCGCAGAATTCGGACCCTCCACCACATTGGGGCTATGCGGGAGAAGTCGGTCCGGAACACTGGGCGCAGTTCGAGTCGGATTTTGGCACCTGCAGCGATGGCAGGAATCAATCACCGATCGACCTGAGCAACTTCATAGAAGCGGACCTTCCCAAGATTATTTTTAACTACAAGCCAGGCGGCCACCAAGTGGTCAACAACGGCCATTCCATCCAGGTCAACTACAACCCCGGCAGCAGCATCACCGTGGATTCCGTGGTCTTTGAGCTGAAGCAGTTCCATTTTCATTCCCCCAGCGAGAACACCATCAATGGCAAGTCCTTCCTCATGGAGGCGCACTTCGTGCATGCCGACACCAAGGGCAACCTGGCTGTCGTGGCACTGATGTTCGAGCAGGGCCACAGCAACAAGCTGCTGGAGAAAGTCTGGCCGCAGGTACTGCAGGTCGAAAACGGCAAGGAGGCGCTGAGGCCGGAGGTGTCCGCAGCCGACCTGCTGCCCACCAATCATGCCTACTACCGCTACAACGGCTCGCTGACCACGCCTCCATGTTCGGAAGGGGTGCGCTGGTTGGTACTGAAACATCCCGCCAAGGCAACAGCCGAACAGTTGACGATGGTGGGCAAGGCAATCGGTCACCCGAATAATCGCCCGGTGCAGACGGTCGGAGCGAGGTCGATCCTGGAATGACGCAGGCGTCAATACCGTGAAGTTTTAAAGCCTGCAGCTGGAAGCGGGCAACTTAACGCAAGGGAATCATCATGAAGCCAATCATTATTGCGGGGGCACTGCTGGCTGCTGCTGCACAACCCGTCCATGCACAGATCGCGATCGACTCGGTCGCCGGGTCAGACATCACCTTCGAGGGCTTGGTCCAGGCCGATTCCGACTGGTACGACAGCGACGTCGCCGATCTCGACGGCGACATGGATGATGGCAATGACGCCGACTATGAGTTGCGCACGGCTCAGCTCTACCTCAAAGGCAAGGGCCCCGGCCCTTTCGATTGGGTGCTCGGCTACGACGGAAAAGCCGACAAGTGGCTCGATGTGAATGCGCGTTACAAGTTCGGAGACGGAAAACAGTTCATGCAGGTCGGACAGTTCAAACAGCCGAACGGGTTGGAAGCACTTTCCGCAGCCAAACACAACGACTTCATGTCGCAGGCGATGGTCACCAATACGTTCACGGTAGGGCGTCGCCTCGGTGCTGGCTACAGTTACGGGCACCCCTACGACCGCACTAGCGGCGGCGCCGACGAGGGCGCGTTCGAACGCCACGGAAACTGGGGCATCACCGCCAGCTACTTCGGACGCGAACTAACTCGCAATCTTGCGCATGGCAGTGGCTACGGATTGCGCGGAACGTGGGCGCTGTTCAACGCGGAGAAGAGGATTCTGCACTTCGGACTGTCCTACGTGAATCACGATACGCCGGCCGATACGTTGCGCCTGCGTGCGCGACCCAACGCCGACCTGACGCCGATCCGCCTGGTGGATACCGGCAGCATGACCGACACCGATCGCCTGGAAACGATCGGCGCGGAAACGTTCTGGATGTACGGCCCATTCAAGTTGCAGGCTGAATACATGGCTACGCGCGTCGACCGGTACCACGTGGACTCGGGAGACTTCAGCGGCACCGGTGGCTACCTCAGCGGCATGTGGAACATCACCGGCCAGAGTTGGGGCTACAAAGGTGGCGAACCTGCGACGTTGATAGGGCCTGCCACGGGTGCGGGTATGTGGCAGGTTGGACTGCGGTATGACGTCCTCGACCTGAACGACGGCGTCGTGCAAGGAGGGCGCATGGAGAACTGGACCGCGGGCGTGAACTGGTATTGGCGGTCGCATCTCAAGTTCGTTCTGAACTACGTCCAGGTCGACAGTGAGCGTGGCATCGTCGAAGACAACCCGAACATCACCGAAGCGCGCGTGCAGTTCTATTGGTGATTCCCCCGCTGCGTTGGGCCAACCTTCAATTATGGGCTGCGATGCAACGCGCTTCTTCGAGTCAAAACACGATGCGCCTGCCCCTTAGGACAATTGCCCAGGCTGCCGATGAGTGATGAAATCATAGCGCAGCGCGTCCTCCACCTCATGCTTGGAAGCCCGGGAGGCACACGTACGCCATGTTCCAAACAGCAAGCGCGGCGTCGCTGCGCTCACGCCAGACATCGGTCTGAAGACCATGAGGAAGCGATATGAAACTGCCTAATACCAAGAACGCGAGACTATTGCTGTCGGCAGCGATTCTGCTGGCATGGACGGCGTCGACCTGGGCGCAGGAAGCGGCCGCCCCAGCAGCATCCGAGGACGCTGCGGTCATTTCCGCGCAGGTGGTTTCGCCTGAAGCACAGGCGGTGCTCGACCGCATGACTAGCTACTTGCGCGGCTTGCAAACGTTCTCGATCGAAACCCACGCATCGCGCGACGAGGTCGTGGCGCTAGGATACAAGCTGCAGAAAAACGAGCGCTCCGTCATCGTCGTACAACGACCGAACAAGCTGCGTGCCGACATCGCCGGCGACATTCGCAATCGCACGTTCGTGTATGACGGCACCCAGCTCATCATGTATTCGCCCGATGATGCCGTTTTTGCCCGCGCCGACGCCGCCGATACGCTCGCCGACTTGGTCGGAATCCTGCTCGACATCGGCGTCGAGATGCCGATGATCGACGTACTGTACCAAGCTACGGCCGGTACGCTCACCGGCAACGTCCGCGGTGGCATCCTGGTGGGCGAATCGACGATCGACGGCGTTGTCAGCGATCACCTGGCCTTTCGGCAGGCGAATATCGACTGGCAGTTGTGGGTCGAGCAAGGCGATCGGCCGCTGCCTCGCAAGGTCCTGATCACCACCCGCTACGAAGTGGGCGATCCGCAGTACCAGGCGATTCTGCATTGGAACCTAAAGCCCAAGATCCATAGTTCGACCTTCCAGTTCGCACCGCCAAAGGGCGCGACCGAGATCCCGTTGGAGGCTGTCGCAAGCGCCGAGAACGGTGCACCTTGAGAGGATATCTACGCATGAACAGCAATCTCGATAGCTCCACAATGCGTCGCGGCCGGCACTCAGCTGCGTTTGGCGGGATCGCCATTGCTGCCGTACTGGCATTGGGGATTGCCGAGGTCAGCGCCGCTCGCGGAGGCGGTGGCGCCCGTGCAGGTGGTAACGGCGGCCGCATGGCCCAAAGTTCCGTGTCAGGCGCGAGTCAATCGATGTCGCGCCCGAGTACCGGCGGTGCGAGCGCCGGCAACCGAGCCAACACCGGCAACGTCAACACCGGAAATCGCGCCAATACCGGAAACGTCAATACAGGAAACCGCGTCAACACCGGCGACGTCAATATCGGCAATGACGTCAACATCGATATCGACGGTGGTTACGGCTATCACGGCGGCTACTATCACGGTGGAGGCTATTACCATCCGGCCGCCGCCGGTGTGGTGATTGGTGCAACGGCAGCCACCACCGCAGCCGTACTGGGCTCCTACTACTACGCGTTGCCACCGAGTTGCACCGTCGTGGTGAAGAGCGGTGTTTCCTATCACTACTGTGGCAGCGTCTACTATCAGCAGACCTGGTCCGGCAATTCCCCTGTCTATGTTGTGGTTAACCCATGACCCGCTAAGCCCCCCCTCCGCACCGGTGTCCAGCATGCTCGCTAGTGTGTGGCTCATCATGTTCAACCAAGCAGGGAGAAACACGATGGCCGGCTACCAGCGACAGCGTCGCCGGCAAGCAGAGCTCACTTCGTCGTCACGTGCGATGGCAAGGTGGCTTCTCTGCTGCCTGTTTGCCGCGTCCAATGTGATGGCGCAGCCGGAGACTACGATCGTCGCGCCTGCAGCCGCGACCTGCGGCCTTCGCGAGCCTGACGACGTGCGGCCACGGATCGGATTGGCGCTCGGCGGCGGCGGAGCGCGCGGGATCGCACACATCAGCGTGTTGCGGATGATCGAGGAGCTGCGGGTTCCGATCGATTGTATCGCGGGCACCAGCATGGGCGCCTTGGTCGGCGGCCTCTACGCCTCGGGCATGTCGGTGGATGAGATGGAGAAACTGGTTGTTTCCACCGACTGGAAGCGCCTGTTCGATGATTCCCTGGAGCGGCCAGAACGGTCGTATCGGCGCAAGCAAGACGATCGCGATCACCTGACCACCTTGGGTGTCGGCATAAAGGGCAACGGCCTGAGACTGTCGCCTGGATTGCTGCAGGGCGAACGCATCCTGGCGATGTTCGAACGCTCAACCCTGTCGGTCAGCGCGATCGGCGACTTCGACCATCTGCCGATTCCTTATCGCGCCGTCGCTACCGACCTGAATACCGGCCAGGCGGTCGTGCTCGGCGGGGGTAGTCTGGCGATGGCGATGCGCGCCAGCATGTCGTTGCCTGGCGTCTTCCAGCCGGCGGAAGTCGATGGCCGGGTGCTGCTGGATGGCGGCTTGGTCAACCAGTTGCCGATTGACGTGGTGCGAGCGATGGGCGCCGACATCGTGATCGCGGTCGATGTGGGAACGCCGCTGGAAGCATTGGGCAGCAATGCGAGCTTGCTGGATGTCGTATCGCAGATCAGCGGCATGATGACCACTGGCAATACGCATCGCCAACTGGCCGCGCTTGGTCAGCACGACATCATGGTGGCTCCGCTGCTGGGCGACACCGTCGCCACCCGCGATTTCGAAAAAGCCCGGGAAGCACTGGCGATAGGGACGCAAGCGGCGGAAGCAGCACGCGATCAGCTGACGCGCCTGGCACTGCCGGCCGATCGCTATCAAGCTGCGATGAACTTCCGCCCAGTCGCGCCGAGCGAGCTTCCGGTGGTTGAATTCGTACGGCTGGAGAACGAAACAGACTATGCGGATGAGCTGTTGTTGGCCTACCTGGATGTTCCCACGGGCAAAACCATCGACCCGCCGCGAATTGAGAAAGGCCTGCTGCGTGTGTACAGCCTGGGCACGCTAGCGAGCGTGACCTACCAGGTCGTGCGCGAGGACGACCGCACCGGCGTGCTCCTGCGAGCCCGTCCCAAGCCACATGGGCCCAACTACTTGCAGGTCGGTCTGACGATGAACTCAGACTTCGAGGGCACCCACGAAAGCAACTTGCGCGCGGCGGTGCTGTTCTCCCCAGTTTCAAAGTTGGGGGCCGAGGGGCGGGTATCGGTCACGGTCGGTAGTGAGCCGGCGTTGAAGGGCGAGTACTACCACCCGCTGGATGCTGCTAATCGCTATTTGCTGTACGGGCAGGTGGGCTATGGAAACCCCAACATGCATGTGTTCAACGTAGCCGGCGACAGTATAGCCACCTACGATGTGCGAACCACCGGTATCGAACTGCGGGCGCTGCGCGAGTTCGGAAACTACGGAGCTGCCGCGCTGGGCATACAACGCGCGCAAGGGCGGGCCAGCGTCGAGGTGGGCGACCCGCTCCTGGAAAGTTTCGATTTTGACGAAGGAAACCTATTCGCATCGCTCGCTATCGACCGACTGGATAGCCTGTATTTTCCACGCAGCGGCTACTACGGCTCACTTGGCTACACCATTTCCCGCACATGGCTGGGTAGCGACAGTGAATTCGATCAGGCGGACTTCGACGTGCTCGGTGCACGCAGCTTCGGCAAACATACCTTGCAACTGGGCGGAAGCTATCACTCAACGGTATCGGGCACGTTGCCTGTGCAGAGCCGTTATCGCCTGGGCGGACGCGGGCGATTGGCGGGGTACCGCGTCAACGAGCTGACCGGTCAGCACTACGCACTGGTTTTCGCTGGCTACACCTATCAACTGGCAGAACTCTTCGGTCGCTCGGCACTGGTCGGCGGCACCCTCGAATACGGCAATGCCTGGGAGCGCCGCCAGGACATGAGATTCGGTGATGGTGTCTTCAACGTAAGCGTGTACACCGGATTCGATTCCTGGCTCGGACCTATGTTGTTCGGCTACGGCTGGCGCGAACAAGGCGACGGCGCAATTTTCCTTGAAATCGGACGGCCGTTCTGATGCCTACGGGGTAGGGGCGTCATCGGAGGATGCATGTCGTGACTTGATATTTCCTCAACAGCATTCGTCATTGGCTGCGAATCTTCCACCTGCCTTTGTATCAATACTAGACACTCTGCCGCTAGGTGATCTTCAATTGTCCAGCAGGCTGTGGGAAACACAGGACTACCATGCGGTCTGCCTCGTTATTGAGATGCATTCGAGTAGATGAAGCAAGTACATTCTCGAACAACTCGCGAGTGACGAGTTTTCAGCTTGTTCGGTTCTGTGCTGGTAAAGCTGGAGAAAGAACGCGATGAAGTACGCAGGCACCTACCATAAGAGAAATGAGGCACAACCAATGGAGCGCGGAACCTGTTGTGGCTGCGGCATGGGATCGCAACGATGCAGGAAACATACCGATATGGCATTGGGCCACCGCTCTTCATCCACGGTGATGGTGGGAGTGGGAGTTGACGTGGCGCAGGGGCTGGAAGGTTCGTTTTTAAGTTGACGGAGAAGAGCGCGCTTTCTCCGACGAAAAATCTGCCCCTCAGGGCAGCATGTAGTGCACCTATTATCAATTGCGGCCGTAGATTGGATCGCTATAGTTTGCCGCATGGTCGCTTCGCTCCATTCGCTCATGGGCTCCCGATTTTGGCGTCTTGCGTGCCCATAGGCGAGGCCAGCAGGAAAGGCGAGACGCCCAAGGGCGTGGAGAAGGTGATTCGTTCGGAAATCGAGTTCATGTTTGCTGGATATCGCACGCAGCTTTTCAATCCCGGTGACGTCGACAACGTCAAGAAGATCCAGGCCGGCCACAAGGTGCAACCGGTTTCGGCCTTCCTGACCAGCCAGGCGTCACCGGTCGCGCCGCGATCGAGTTCCCCAAGCCGCTGATGCCGGAAGAGCAGAAGATGTCGCTTGAGTTCTTCAACCTGCTGAATCTCGTTCTACGGTACACCCCGACGGTTCCGTCGGAGAAAGGCCTCGTGGTGCGCTTCGCCATGATCGGTGTCGGGCCGGGCAGGGCGATCGACGAAAGCGCGCTCGCGCCCGAGAGGAACAGCGCCCTCCAGCAGGAAGTGGCGATGCTTGGAGCGACTATGGAGCGTTGGAAAAGCGTGTCGATGCCCCGGAAGTCAAGCCCGGCGACATGTTCGGCACACGTGAGTTCCTGAGGAGCAACTACCTCAATCGCATGGCAGGTGCCGTGCTCAGCATCTACGGCAACTCTCCGATTTGCACCGGGCCAGCTGCCGCTGGTCAATGCATTCTGGTCGGTGACGATGTACGAGTTGCCGTCGAGCCTGCTCGTGGCCAATCCGCTCAATCGCAATCTAATCAACTCGCCGATGCCGGATGCGTTGGCGAAGGACGCCGACGACGGCGTCACGCCGCTTGTACAGAACGAGTCCCCGGCAAGGACAAGGAAGCAAACTGGTTGCCCGCGCCGAAGGGGCCGTTCGTGATTGCGATTTGGCTCCACTGGCCGAAGGAAGAGGCAATAGAAGGCAAGTGGAAAGCGCCACCTCTGAACGCAGCTCCCAAGTTGCAGGTTCGGCGGCCCACTCGGCACCACGCCGTGTGGCGTAGGCAGATCCATTCAAGGCACTACCTGCCTCCATCTCGCCCAGGACCGCGTCTGCTTACGCATGTCGTTGTACTTCGCACCATCGAAGGAAAGCTGTTCGCAGGCCCATTTGTTTGGATCATTGGTCTGATTCTGGGTAGATCAGATCGGGTTGTTCTAGCCTTCCCTAACGAGGGCGGGCGCTACCATTTACCGGGTGCCCAACAATGACAGTGCACATCCCAGCCCGCCAATGTGGCAGGGACTTGAGCGTTCGAAGGTAAAATCGTTACGAAATGTCGCCACAACCATCCTCGCCCAGGAGTAGACTGCCGGAGCATTGTCAACGCGAAACAGCTGCTCAAAATTCGCCCCGGGGATCTTCTTCAGGACTGCGCCGACTGTGCCTAACAACCAATTCTCCACCTTGCGTGCGCTCGTAGTCGACGACGACCCGTTGATGACGGAGCTGATTGCGGTGCTTCTCCGCGATAGCGGGTTCGAGCAGATCGACGTGGCCTGCGACGGACAGGCTGCGCTTGAGTACCTCTCAAGGTGCGCCGCCCACCTGCTCATATGCGATCTCAACATGCCTCGAATGGACGGGATTCAACTGATGAGCCGGATAGCAGCACTTGAGCAACGGCCGGCGATCATTCTGGTCAGCGGTGAACATTCTCGCATTCTGGACTCCAGCCGTCAGTTCGCCGAAGCCAAGCAGCTGACCTTGCTCGGCGTGCTTCGCAAACCGGTTGCGCGTGAGCCTTTGATATCCCTCCTCAACCTCTATCGGCCCGGGATCGAGCTACCTCATGTCGGCTCGGTGCACCGGTCCTTGGACGCGACGTATTTGAGTGAAGGAATCGGGAATGGCGTGGTGCGCTTGCACTACCAACCGAAAATTGACTTGCGTTCCGGTGAAATGGTGGGCGTGGAAGCGTTGCTGCGTTGGGCCGATCCGACATCCGGCATTGTGCCTTCCGCCCGCGTGGTCGATGCGGCAGAGCAATGCGGTTTGATCGATCAGCTGACCTTGGCGGTTCTTGCCCAGGCCGCGCGTGACCGCCGGGCTGCGGCGGGTAGGGGAATACTTCTCGACTTCGCCATCAACATCTCGCTGAAAAACCTGCACCATCCAGACATCGTCGAACGCATGCTGGATGCCGTGGCGACCGGGCTGGGCGAACCTTCAGATTTTACGCTGGAGATAACCGAAACGCACTTGGTTGATGACCTGGCAAGAATTCTCGAGCCTCTACTTCGGCTGCGCTTATTCGGCTTCAAGATATCCTTGGATGATTACGGTACTGGCGCATCCAGCATGCAACTGCTGTCGCAGTTGCCTAGCACCGAACTGAAGATCGACCGAAGCTTCGTGACTGCGGCGCCGAGAAGCGTACAAGGGCGAGCTTTCATGCAGTCCGCCGTTGAGTTGTCCCTCCAGATGGGCCAAACCATCGTGGCCGAGGGCATAGAGACCGAGGAGCAACGCTTACTGGCGCTGGAACTTGGATGCCAGATTGGACAGGGTTATTTTTTTTCCAGGCCTCTCCCCTTTGAAGAGTTAATGGCAATGGTGGGGGGGGTGCCGCAGGTCGCCAACGACACGTAGAGTGCCTCAAAGGCGCGCCGTATCAGGAACCGTTCAAGGTGGCAACTGAAGCTGCGGCATCAGCCGTGGCGGTGAACTACAAGCCTGCGGAGAGGCGTTAACCGGACGTCCGCTGCGGGTGCGTCGGCGCAAGCGCAAAAAGTTGCCCTTGGGCGACCGCCAGCCACTGTTTTCGGCCGGCGGCCAACCAGGTCCTGTCGGTGGGCTGCGTGTTTGACCGCACCGTCTGGCCGCGTGCTCAAGGCGCGGACCATCGTGGACGATGCCGCGCATGAGGCGCTCGCCACTGAGGTAGTACGGGCGATCTCTGGCTTCGGGGTTGCGCGGGCGTTGGATCGTATGGCGCAGACGCATGGCCTGCGGCAAGTGATCCGCACCGACTAAGGCAAGGAGGTCTGCGGCCCGGCGATGGTGGCATGGGAGCACGCGCGCTGCGTTCAGTTGCCCTGTTCCAGCCCGGTACGCTCAACAGAGCGCCGATATCGAGTGCTGCAATGGGCAGCTGCGGGAAGGCTGAACGCGGCGGATGCCCGCTTTGGACGACTATCGGCATTTAATGGTTCAGCCCAAACCACTTGCTTTCAAGAAGCTGAAGAGCTCTGCATCGTTAGTTCCACTGGCTTCGGCAACTATGGTGCCGAAGCCGCTGCACCCGATTACCGCGCGTGCGCCGATTCGCACTACTGGATGATCATCGGCAAGGACGATGGGCAGACGTATGAGCTAATATTGCTCGACGCAACATGGTGGTGTCTGCCGTGGCCGGAGGAGTCAGATGGATTCGAGGATGTCTAGTCGCACGCGTCCGCATCTTATCTGCCGATGGCTGTTGGCCATCATTTCTCTGTTAGCCGTTCTTCCGGTGCACGCCCAAGGCAACGGACGTGACTTGCCGCTGTCATCGGAGCAGCTGGAATGGTTAGAACGGCACCCTACCATCGTGGTTGGACTGTACGATACTGGCTGGCCGCCGTTCGAATCCCACGAAAACGGCCAGCCAGCAGGGCTGGCTTATGATTATTTGAACGTTCTGGCTACGCACTTGGGACTGCAGATACGGACGCGTACCTTTTCCAGCTGGTCGGAAATGCTGCAGGCTGCCTGCGTCGGCGAAATTGACGTGATGATGAACCTGTCACTGACAGCTGAGCGAACGCGATGTGTGGTCTTCACCCGGCAATACGTTGAGGTCCCTGTCGCTCTGGTCGGGCGGCCCCACGATTCACGCTTGTCCGCCGATCTTGATCTAGAAGGGCTCAGGGTCGTTACGGAAAAGGACTTCGCGACGGGCGCTGCTGCTCACCACAGATATCCGGCGGCCCAGCATGTGATAGCCGGAGATACGGCCGAAGCGCTGCGTATGGTGGCGTCGGGCCAAGCTGATGCGTATCTGGGCAATGCTTATGTCGCCTCCACCCTGTTAGCTAGCCAAGGCATGACCCGTGCCACCTTGGTGCGGCAAAGCAATCTTCCGCTGACTACGCTGCATTTCGGCGTCCCCAATGCGAAGCAGCCGCTGGCAGAGGCTTTGGACATTGCGTTGGCGTCAATGCCGGAGGCTCAGCATCGAGCCATCCGTGCCACTTGGCTGCAGCCGCTACACTGGGCGAGCGGCGATCAACTGGCCACTAGCGATGCGGAGTGGGCGGTGATGACGCAGTCTCTGCGCCTGGGCTTCGCACCTGATTGGGCTCCGATTTCGTTTCTCGACGAGAATGGATTGCCGAGTGGCTTGTCCGCAGAATACCTGAAGCGTTTCCGTGCGGCAGGCGCCAATCTGCAGCGCGTTCCGGTCGCAAGCTGGCAGGAAATTCGCGACAAAATGCGCAGCGGTGACTTGGACGTAGTCATTGGGGTTCCGGACGAAGTTGGATCGCCGGAGACTGGTTGGGTACTCAGCCAGCCTTTTCTGACGGCCGCCAATGTCATCGTTATGCGCGATGACAGCGGTAGCGTGCTCGATATCCGAGATCTGGATGGGATGCAGGTGGCGTTGTCCGATCCGGAGCGACTGGGGCCGCTGGTACTTGCGCAGGCGCCTCAGGCTCGTGTGGTGTCTGTGGGAGATGCGGCACAAGCGCTGCAGCTGCTGAGTGACGGTCGAATCGATGCCTATATAGGAAATCTTGCCGCCGTGGATAGGCCTCTGCGCCAACAGTACCTTGGTCAGTTGCACATCGCCGCGCCTACAGGTATCGAAGATCGGCTGACGCTGGCAGTACGCCAGGAATATGCGCCGCTGGCGACAGCCTTTAACCGGTTGCTAATAAGCATGACCCCTCGCGAGCGCGAAGCCATACGTGGCGACTGGCTGGCGGTGGAATATCACACCGGCCTGCAGTGGCGCACCGTGCTGAAATGGGCAGTTCCTCTGCTGTTAGTATTATTGACTGCCGGACTGGTGCACGGCATCGGGTATTGGCGACTTCGCCGCGAAGTGGAGGAGCGACGCCGAGTTGAGCGACGTTTGGAGGAAATCGCCGGCAATCTGCCAGCGGTGGTTTACCAGGCTAAATGGGTCGGCGATGGTACGGTGAAATTTCCCTTTATCATAGGCGATATGCCTTCGTTGTTCGGCTTGGATATCGAGCAGGCCCAGCGCGATGGACGCAACGTGTTCGTGCGCGTGCACCCAGATGATCAGGAGGGACTCGCCCAGGCGATGCAGTCAGCTGCTGCAGTTTTCGGTCCCATCGATTTCCAGTTCCGCGGCTTATCCGCACGGGGTTGGCGCTGGGTACGCTCGTGCGCGTTGCCGCACCGGGCGAAAGACGGCGCATTGTTGTGGAGTGGCTATTGGATAGACGTCACTGAGGCACACACACAATCGGAGGCCTTGGAGGCGGCCAAAGCGGTAGCAGAGCAGGCAGCGGCGGCCAAAGCCGAATTCCTCGCCACGATGAGCCACGAGATTCGAACGCCCATGAGCGGTGTACTTGGTATGCTGGAAGTGCTGGCGCATACGCAGTTGGATGATGAGCAGCAGCGTGTACTGGCGACCATCGAAGATTCGGCGCAGATGCTACGGCAAATCCTGGATGACATCCTCGATTTCTCAAAGATCGAAGCGGGAGCGCTATCGCTGGAATATACCCCGGTGAACTTACGTCGGATCGTCGATAATGTGCAGCAGATGCTATCGATCCAAGCTACCAACAAGGGACTGGGTATTGGCAACCGAATCGACCCGCAGGTGGCGCCGCTTCATGTCTCAGATGGCGTGCGTCTGAGGCAGATCCTCTTCAACTTGCTTAGCAATGCCATCAAGTTCACTGGCCGTGGCGAAGTGATGATCACGCTGACCTTGCTGGACGAAGAGGACGGCAGGCAATGGGTACAACTGTCAGTAGCCGACACCGGGATCGGTATGTCGGCCGAACAGCAGCAGCGTCTGTTCCAGCCATTCTCGCAAGCTGAGACGTCGACAACTCGGCGGTACGGTGGTACGGGGCTGGGTTTGAGCATCTGTCGCCGGCTGGTGCAGATGATGGATGGTGAACTGCGCATGGAAAGCGTTTTCGGGGAAGGTACTCGTGTTGACGTATTGTTGGTTCTGCCGATAGCGATTCAGCCCGATGGCGGCTCTGACGCAAGTGGTGCCATCGGAACCGGAGAAGTGTCCATATCCGCACCCGCGGGTTGGGCTGGCCGTCGTGTGCTGATCGTGGAAGACCATCCCACCAACCAGGCACTGATGCTCTGGCGGATGAAGCAACTGGCTTTGAACTGCGATATGGCCGCGGACGGGGAGGCCGCGCTGGTCGCCTTGCGAGGTGCCCATTATGATCTTGTCATCACCGATTGCCGTATGCCCGGCATGGATGGCTACACGCTGACGCAGGAGATCCGTCGAAATGAGAGCCAGAGTGGCGGTGAGCGGCTTCCGGTGATCGCACTGACGGCAAGTGTGCTGGCTGAGGAGGCCGAGCGCTGCCGCGCAGCCGGCATGGACGACTTCCTGGCCAAGCCTGTTACCCTCGCAGCGCTTCGGACAGCCATTGCACGGTGGTTGCCACTGGAGTCGCCGCCAGCGCCCTCCGAAGACGAAACGGATGCTAAAAGTTCGGGCGAACAATTCGACGAGGGCGGAGATGGGGTGGTAGATCGCAAGGCATTGGCGCGCAGGTTTGGTGCTGCGACTTCCTATATCGTCGATAGCTTGATCGCCACAACGCATAAAGATCTTGCGGGACTGGATGAGGCGATGGAAATGGCCAATCAGGGGAAGGCTTGCGAACAGCTGCATCGCATCGCGGGGGGGGTTGGCGTTATTGGCGTGAAAGAGTTGGCGCAAAATGCTGCCGAGCTGATTGTTAGCATCAAAAAGGATGGCACCGTTGCGCATGCGGGCAGCGTCAGGAGCTTTCGCCTGGCTTTGGTCAGCTTCATCGAACGACTCGCTGACGCCCCGTGAATTCCGGCCAGGTCACGGCCAACGATGACTATTGGAGGTATTTCCGCTCGTTCTAAGCAGTACTCGCGTTGGGTTCTACTGCCCCGTTTCCACTGACGATTGGGTTAAGTGTCGAAAGGGCTGCTCCTGGGCGTCGCCCCCATGCTGCATGCGCGGGTGGTGGAAGCGTTCGATGTAGTCGAGCAGGTTGGCGCTGCGCTGGCGGTCATCAGATAGCGGCGGCTGTTGACCCGCGTTGGCTTGATGAACCCGAAGAAGCCCTCCATCTCCGCATTGTCCCGGCAGCGACCACCGCGTTCATGCTGCTGAGGGTGCGATGACCTTTGAGTACTGCTGGTAGCTGGCACGGGTGAACGGTGTGCCCCAATCCCAGCGCAACATCCCCGGGCTTCGGTCCGGACGTTGCCAGCAGGCCATCATTACCGCTTTGAGCACCATGTGCCGGTCCTGCACGGTCGACATTGACCAGCCCCTTGTCCGCGAACAGGTCCAGCACGCACAGGGACAGCCCGCCTTCACCGGTCTGACGAAGGTGATGTCCACAACCCATCGGCGTGGGCTCCAGTGCCGTGAAGTCGCGCTGCAGATGGTTGCGCACGTGCGTCGGCCGTGCGCCGCTGGGCTTGCCTTACCAGCGACGCTTCTGCATCACTCTGCGCATGCACGGACGGCTATGGGCCAACAGGCGTGGTTTGTCCTGTGCGCGCCTGCTGGGCCAATGCGTGGCCCCATCGTGGAAATCGCTGACTGAGACCTTCAAGCACCGGCGCACCAGGCGGGTCGGGTACCGGCCGCGGGGACGTCGGATCGCCTCGTACCTCAAGGCGATGCCTTGGCGACGCCGCCGCCGCATCGCGCAAAATCCCGCTCCTCGATCCGGGCCAGCTCCAGCTTCAGCGCCAACATCTCCTGGTGACTGGCGACACCGTTGCCAGGGAAGGCCTTCTTGCTGCCAGACGCCAACTCCCTGCGCCAACGATGGGTCTGGTTGGCGCGAATTCCAAGCTCACGCGCGATCTGTGACATCTGGGCTCCAGGCAGCCGCGTCAGCCCAATGACCTGACGCTTGAGCTGCTCGCTGTACTTCTTTCGTTGCTGCACGACACGCCTCCTGCCCCGGATGGGCATAAAGAAGTGTCCGTACTAGCGGGGGTGCCCCCTGCGGGTCTGCGAAATGCAACTCTTTCCCCGGCGGCAATCTTTCTTACAGGATCGTAAGTACAGTGGGGCCAGAAACCGAAGTCACCCCAATACCCGAGAGGCATTGCAAAATGTCGGGTTTCACCAGCGTGACTACCGAAATCATCTGGCGACCTTGATAGCGTCCTGAAGTAATACTCGCGGCGATTGTGTATATCTGACTACCTAGCAAGTTCTCGTGCTGAACGTCGGTGGCCTTCCAGCTAAAGACCGAGGAATCGCCGTTGTTCCAGTACAGCGTTTCTGATCCCCCCACTGGGTTGAAGCTAATGAGCTCAAGGCAGGATCTAGGTGCGACATAGCCGCCTGGAGGAATGAACACGCTGGTAATGCCTGAGCCATCAGCTGCGATGCAGCTGTTCGGCTCGAACGTACTGGCGAAAGATACATTGACCGCCTGCGAGGTGAGCCGAATGCCCGGGTTGTAGGTGTCGGTTTCCGAGCCCACGCAAGTAACGACGTCCACCGCCTGCGCGTTGGTGGGCGTGAGTCCTAGCGAGAGCGACAGAATCAGTGGCAACCACCTGGATGCGTTTGTCAAATGATGAGCGTTCAATGCGGCTCTCCTGAAGGCCTGACCGTCAGTCGGTCACAAGGGCGAGCGGCAATTATCTGCCTGCGGCCGTAAGTGCCGGTAAATATGTGGCACCTTTCGCCCGCCGTTTGTCGGAAAAAGTGAACGCCGCGTATCTGCGCCGCGGTTGGAGCCGCGCTATTTTTGCCTCGCCACAGCAAAAGCCGTCTCGGTCCATATCCGCCGCTAATCGACACAGCATCCATCAGCAGGACGCAGTAAAGGGGGCTTTTTTGGCCGTTGTCCCAAATCGAGGGCCGGTTGCACCGGCCCTCCGGCAAGCAGATAATTTTCGTCCCGGTTGCCTATTGGCAGCCTATGAGCAGGCGGATATCGATGGCCTGAGCGATCATGTCGTCGGCTTGTTCGATGGTGACCTTGTTGTCGTGCCGGACGTATGTCAGGTCGATGACCTGCACCGCCTGGCAGACGGACACCTGGTCGAGCATCGCCAATGCCAAAAGTGTCGTGCAACTGCGCCAGCAATCATGGCCGATACTTGGTGCATCGCGGATTTGAATTTCATAGAGCATGGCGGCGACCAGATCATTGATTGCATTGCGGGAGTAGGCGGCTCCTGCAAGCTACGCGGCGGTCGCCGCCGGCGACAATGGCAGCACGCCACAGAGGCTCGTTGGCACGTCGGTCTGGTGGACGATGTTGTCTCCCCTGGCCACGACGGTGCCATCGGACTTCAGCGCAATGCTGTGAGTGCAATCCTCGTCTAGGGCGGTGACGTCTCCCATGTCGGCCGAAACGGTAGTTCGACTATAGGCATGGTCGCCCCATGCTCGGTGCCCTTCGCGAGCCCGATATCGGTGTGGACAACGCGGTCGAGAGCATTCATTTTGGGTTCTCTCTAAAGCAGCCGGCTATTCTGGGCCTTGCGGCTTTTCCCGTGATCATAGACGAGCCTCCCGCGCTATTGTCCGTCCTGCACGCCCTTGTCTACCACCAGTTTCACCACGACCTTGCGAGCGTTCGCGTTGCTGCCGGTGCCGGCATCGGCGGCCACGCCCATGCCGTCGCCGGCTAGCACGCGGCCGGGCGAGGCACCGGCCTGCTCCTGCAAGAAGTCGGTGACCGCCGCGGCGCGTGTGGCGCTGAGTTTCTGGTTGGTGACCGCATCGCCGGTAGAATCGGTGAAGCCCTGCACTACCACGCGGTAGTCCTTGGTTTCCTTGGCCTTGGCGGCCAGTGCCAGCAAGTCCGTTTTCCCCTGCGCCGAAATCGCCGCGCTGCCCGACGCAAACAGCACATCCACCGTCGCCAGTGCTTCATACGTACCGAAATCGTTCATGCGCGCCGCGTTGGCCTCTACTTCGGCCTTGGTCGTGGCCAGGCCCGCCTGCACTTGTTGCGCCGTCCTGAAGTCTTCGGACTTGAAAGAGATCTCGGTCGCGTTGAATCCGGCGCCGGCGGCGGTGACATCAGCGGAGATCGGCAAGCCAGGCATCAGTGCGGTCTGTTTGGCCTTTTCGTGGACGATGCCGGTCAGGCCCTTGGTCCGTTTATAGCTGGTGCTGGGCGAAACGCGGATGGTCTGCTCGGCGTTGTTGGCATCCTTGATGGTGATCGTATCGCCCTGAACGGCGGTGATCAGACCCTTGAGCTTGCTTTTGTCGCCATCGGCGGCGAAGGCCGGTACCGCGGCCATCAGGACCAGGACCGCAGCAATCAGCATCAGAGGGAGGTGAGGTGTCCGGGTGCTCATGGAGCGTATCCTTTTAGGGGATGGCGTGGAAGAAGGACGAACGCGGGTGAAACCGCCCGGAGTGTCTTTATTTCTTCGCCGCCGTCGGGTTGCCATGGCGAACACCGCGCATCGGCCGACGACGGGAGGAGCCATGGGCCGATACGGGGGAAAGGTCGCGGGTCCCCATGCTCGCGCAACCGGACACGCATCGCCATTGACCGATAGGGAGACCGGCTCTGCCCTTTAGTGCAGGTTTCGGCAAAATCTCCGGACGTGGAGAGCAGATCCACCGCTATGGCGCCGGCCGGGTCGCTGCCGTAGCGTGCGACCAGTGGCGCGCCCTTTTGCGTCCTAGCCCCCCAGCAGAACGCTCAAGATTGTGTAGTGGGACGGATCGTCGGGAACCATCGTCGTGTCTCCGTGGACATGTCGCGGCGCGACATCCGGAGGACACCAGGCGGCTGTGGGCTGGGCGGAGCAGTAGAACGTCCGAATTGAGCACATTCAGCCAGCCAAGCCATCGCCAAGGAAGCTTGCATCTACCCGATGGTGGATATGGCCTCGGCCAAGCTGTCGCCTGAAACAAAGGCGGCTATCGAGCAGGGTAGCGCCAATGCCTGGCAAGACTCTGCAGTACTTAAGAAGCGTGTCGACGCCAGGGAAGAGAAGCTGGGCAACATGTTCGGCAGTCGCGAGTTCCTAAAAAAACTATCTCTACCCTATGAAAGCGGCCGTACTCGGGATCTATGTGAATCGCCCAGGCTTTTGTAGACAGTCGTCAGCCGTTTAGTGCGTACTGCTTCTCAAACTCTACCGGGGACAGCCCGTCGTTGGAACTGTGCCG
>NZ_JAVGJT010000025.1:0-80232 GCF_040948865.1 Pseudoxanthomonas sp. UTMC 1351
GAAACCTGGCGCAAGGATCGCTACGCCAGCTTCGATGCCGGCGCCGGCCGCGACTTCGAAGCCGGCAAGAGCAGCCTGGCGGATCTGCGCGAGTACGCCGTCAAGACCGGCGAACCCACCCAGCGCAGCGGTCGCCAGGAAGCGTACGAGAATCTGTTGAATCAATATTTGCTGCGTTGAGTCGTAGCCGCATTCCTCCGCTCACCTGGGGCGGAGGAATGCATCGCAGTACACCGAAGTGGGCAGAGCATCGAAGCGCATCGATTAGTCTGAAGCTGGAGGGAGCGGAAGCGAAATGAGCAGCACCTTGCAATGCGCTCCTGATCCGCGTGCTATCCGGCGCGCTTCACGTAGAGCCGAGCTTGCTCGGCTGCTCTTCGATTGGTGCACGGAGAGCCAAGAGCAGCGGAGCAAGCTCCGCTCTACGAGAAGCGCCGTTGCGACGGCCTTGTTGCTATCGCCACGGATATGCCGCGGGGCGCGGTTCTCACTTCCGCTTGGGCGGCGGAGCCACGGAGTCGCGCACGATCAACCGATGCGGCACCACGTGGTCCACCAACACCCGTGTGGTGCGATCCTTCCGGCGGATGCTGCGCAGCAGCACGTCGATGGCGGTATTGGCCATCGAAGCGATGGGCTGGTGAATGGTGGTCAATTCCGGCCATACCGTGGTGGCGGCGGAGGTATCGTCGAAGCCCACCACCGACAAATCACGCGGGACATCCAATCCACGCCGGTGCGCGACCGATATCGCAGCGGCGGCCATGTCGTCGTTGCTGGCGAAGATCGCACTCGGCGGGCGACGGTGCGCCAGCATTTTTTCAGCCGCTTTCAGGCCGGACCGGTAGGTGTAGTCGCCTTGCTGGACCAGCGTGGCGTCGAACGCGATGCCGGCTTCTTCGAGCGCCGCCTGAAAACCTTGGAAACGGCGCGCACTGGCGCTCAGGTCGGTCCGGCCCTTGATGCAGCCGATGCGCGTGTGGCCTTGTTCGATCAGGTACTCGGCGATCTCCTTGCCCGCGCGGAAATCGTCGATGCGCACGCAGGAAATATCTTCACTGAAACGGCCCGAAGCGATCGCGACCACCGGAATATGCGCGCGGACGAGTTCGGTTACCGCCGCGCGCGATTCGCACAAGGGCGGCGGCAGAATCACGCCGTCGACTTTCTTGGTCAGTGCGCGCGCGGCCTTGCGTTCCGATTCGGCATCCAGGTCATCCCAGTAATCGATGACCAGTTGAATGGCGGTGCGCGACGCCACGCGCAACAGACCGACCAGCAGCTCGCGCAGATAAGCGCCACTGGGATTGGTGTAGATCAGCGCGATGCGTGTGTGCTGGGCAGCGGCCAGCGAACTGGCGGCCAGGTTGGGCGTGTAGTCCAACTCGCGTACGGCCTGCATGACTCGTTCGCGGGTGGCGTCGCGGACCTTTCCCTGTCCGTTCATGACGCGCGATACCGTCATCGGCGACACCCCCGCCAGCGCTGCCACCTCATCGATGGTGACGCCGCGGCTCTTGCGCCGTTCGGATTTCTTAGGCTTCTCCAACACTCATTCCTTCACTCGGCTGGTGGACACAGGGCTCGCCGTCGAGGCCCCCGGCTTTATACGCCACGGGAATGCCCATGAAAAACTCGATCGGAGGCCCGTAATCCAGATGCCCGGAATGTTACCGCTAACCCCTCAGACAGGCGATAGCCGCCGCACAACGCTTATGGGCCGGCTCTTCGGCCTGTTCTTTCTAGGTTGGGCAAGCATGGCGTGCGTGCCTGCCGCGTTGGCCGAGGACGGCTACGACCTGTGGCTGGGCTACCGGACGGTGGAAGCGGACCGCGTGCAAGCCTACCGGCCGCACGTCACCCAGCTGGTGGCCGGAACGGCGACGCCCACGCAAGCAGCCACCCGTGCGGAGCTGATGCGGGGCCTGGAAGGTCTGCTCGGTACCGCGCCCGCCACGACGGACAGCATCACCCAGGACGGCGCGGTGATTGTCGGGACGGCCGCGTCCTCGCCATTGATCGCTCGCCTGGCGCTGGATACGCGCGGGCTTGGGCCGGACGGCTATCTGATCCGTAGCGCAACCGTGGATGGACAGGCGGTCACCGTGATTGCCGCCAACCAGGACATCGGCGCGCTGTACGGCGCGTTCCACTTTCTGCGCCTGTTGCAAACCGGGCAGCCGCTGGAGCACTTGGACATTCGCGAAACACCGCGCGTCAAGCTGCGCGTGTTGAATCATTGGGACAACCTGGATGGCCATGTGGAGCGCGGTTACGCGGGCGCTTCGATCTGGGATTGGCACAAACTGCCGGACTATCTGGATCCGCGCTACACCGACTATGCACGCGCCAATGCGTCGCTCGGCATCAACGGCACCGTTCTCAACAACGTCAACTCCAACGCGCTGAGCCTGACGCCGATGTACCTGGAGAAGACCGCCGCGCTGGCGGGCGTGCTACGTCCGTACGGAATTCGTGTCTATCTCAGCGCGCGCTTCAGTGCGCCCATCGAGATCGGCGGATTGAAGACCGCCGACCCGCTCGACCCGGCAGTGCAACGTTGGTGGCGCGAGAAGGCCGACGAGATCTACAAAACCATTCCCGACTTCGGCGGCTTCCTGGTCAAGGCCAATTCCGAAGGCCAGCCTGGGCCGCAGGACTACGGCCGCTCGCACGCCGACGGCGCGAACATGCTGGCCGATGCGCTCGCGCCGCATGGCGGCACCGTCATGTGGCGCGCGTTCGTCTATTCGCACGAACAACCGGATGATCGCGCGAAGCAGGCTTATAGCGAATTCGTACCGCTGGACGGCAAGTTCCGCGACAACGTGATGGTGCAGGTCAAGAACGGCGCCATCGATTTCCAGCCGCGCGAGCCGTTCCATCCGCTATTCGGCGCCATGCCGAAGACACCGTTGATGATGGAATTCCAGATCACCAAGGAATATCTGGGATTCGCCACGCATCTTGTCTACCTGGGCCCGCTGTTCGAAGAAACACTGAAGGCGGACACGCGCCAGCACGGCAAAAGCTCGACCGTGGCGAAGGTGATCGATGGCTCGCTGCACGGGTATGCAATAACTGGCATGGCGGGCGTGGCCAACATCGGCGCCGACCGCAACTGGAGCGGTTCGCATTTCGACCAGGCCAACTGGTACGTGTACGGCCGTTTGGCGTGGAACCCGAACCTGTCCTCGCAGGCGATCGCTGAAGAGTGGGCGCGAATGACGTTTTCCAACGACGCTGCGGTGGTCGCGCCTATCGTCGCCATGATGATGGGCTCGCGCGAAGCGGCGGTCGACTATATGACGCCGTTGGGCCTGCATCACCTGATGGGGCGTGGCCATCACTACGGCCCGGGCCCTTGGATATCGGGCGGACCGCGCGCGGATTGGACATCGGTCTACTACCATCGCGCAAGCGCAGATGGCATCGGTTTCGACCGCACCGCCAGCGGCAGCAATGCGGTGGCGCAGTACGCACCGGCCGTGGCGCGCGAGTTCGGTGACCTGCACCGGGTATCGGAAGAATTCCTGCTCTGGTTTCATCATGTGCCGTGGGACTACCAGACGCGCTCTGGCCGCCCGCTGTGGGACGAACTGGTGCATCGCTACACACGTGGCGTTGACTACGTTCGCGGCATGCGCAAGACCTGGGACGGCCTGGAAGGCCGTATCGATCCGGAACGCCATGCTCAAGTAGCCGACTTCCTCGCGATCCAGGAAAAAGAAGCGAAGTGGTGGCGCGACGCCAGCATCGCGTACTTCCAGACCTTCTCCAAGCATCCGCTGCCCGAAGGCTATGCGCCACCCGCGCAATCGCTTGAGTACTACGAATCGCTGGAATTCCCCTACGCGCCGGGGAACGGATGATGAGCCCGACGATGTCGTTGCTGTTGCGTACGGCCGGTATCGCGTTGTTGGCGCTCTTCGCGTCCACGGCGGTCCCCGCGCGAGCGCAGGAGAAGGGCCACGCATCGCTGCTGCACACCTTGTTCCAAGATCACGCCGTATTGCAGCGCGACCAACCTCTACGGATCTGGGGGCGTACACAGCCTGGTGAAACGGTGAGCATCACCTTCGCCGGCAAACGCGCGCGCGGACGCGCCGATGATGCGGGACGTTGGAAAGTGGAACTGCCGGCACTGAAGGCAGGCGGCCCTCATACGCTGACGGCGAGTTCTTCAGGCGGCGCCACCCAAACGGTGAACGACGTGCTGGTGGGCGATGTGTGGCTATGTTCGGGGCAGTCGAACATGGAACTGCCAGTTTGGCGTTCGCTGGACGCGCGCTCCGAGATTGCCGGGGCGGACAACAAGACGATCCGACTGCTGACGGTGCCGCAGAGCGGCAGCGTGGTTCCGCAGGAGAAATTCTCCGCTCCTGTGCAATGGAGGACCATCACGCCGGATACCTTGCGCGATTTCTCCGCGACGTGTTTCTACTTCGCCCGCGAACTTCAGAAGACCGTCGACGTGCCGATGGGCCTGATCAGCGCGGCTTGGGGCGGTGCCGCCATACAGGCATGGATGAGCGGTGAAGCACTAAGTGCGACCGGCCACTACAACGACGAGTTGGACGTGCTGAAGTTGTACACCAGCGATCCCGTTGCCGCGGTCGAGCGCTGGGACGGAATCTGGTCGAAGTGGTGGCACGGACGTTCCGATGTAGCAGCGGATGATGAGCCGTGGAGCCCCATCTATAAACCCGGTTCCGATTGGAAGAATGCACCACGCGATCTCGGGCCATGGGAACGTTGGGGCGTGCCGGAACTGAGCGACTTCAACGGCACGGTCTGGCTCCGCACGACAGTGAAGCTGACGGCACAGCAAGCAGCGCAGGACGCAGTGCTGGCGCTGGGCCCGGTCGATGAAATGGACATGACCTGGGTCAACGGCCGCGCCGTTGGCAGCACCTACGGCTGGTCAGGCCGCGACTACCGATTGCCGAGCGGATTGTTGCGCGAAGGCGAAAATGTCATCGCGATCAACGTGCTCGACACTTACCGCGACGGCGGCCTCACCGGGCCAGCGTCCGCGAACGCATTGCGTCTCAAGGATGGCACCAGTGTCCCGCTCGACGGCACATGGAAGTACCGGGTGATGCCGGGGCCGGACGAGCCACCGCATGCGCCGTGGCAAGGGGCCACCGGGCTGTCGACGCTGTACAACGGCATGATCGCGCCGCTGGGCCAGTATGGTCTGCGTGGATTCCTCTGGTACCAGGGCGAATCGAACACCACCGAGCCGGAACGTTATCGCGATCTGCTGCGCGGTCTTCATAGCGGTTGGCGCGCGCGTTTTGGCGCCGACCTGCCGATGCTGATCGTGCAGCTGGCCGGCTACGGTAAAGCGCTGACGCAACCGGGCGAAAGCGACTGGGCGGCGCTGCGAGAATCACAACGGCACGTTGCCGCCGAAGACCCGCGCAGAGGACTGGCCGTCACGATCGATATAGGCGACCGTTACGACCTGCATCCACCCAACAAGCAGGAGCTCGGCCGTCGTCTCGCGCGTGCGGCGCGGCATGTGGTCTACGGCGAAAAAACGCCGCCATCCGGGCCGGTGCCGCTGTCGGCAAAGCGCGAAGGCAATGCGGTCGTGGTGAGTTTCGGCGATGTCAGCGACCGTCTGGTGGCCTACGGTGCCGAGCATCCGATCGGCTTCGAGCTGTGCGGTGCGGGCCAAGGTACCTGCCGATATGCCAATGCGCAGATACGCGGCAAAGAAGTGGTCCTGCGTGCATCGTTGGCAGCGCCCGCCACTCGCGTGCGCTACGGCTGGGCGGATAGCCCGGTGGTCACCCTGTTTGACGGCGCTGGGCTACCTGCCGGGCCGTTCGAAGTTCCCATTCCATAATTCCATTCACGACGAGATGCCGATGAGCACCGCACCTGATACTGAAACTACGACGCACGGTTCCTCGCGTGACCGCGAGATCGTCAGCGCGAAAGTCATCGTCACCTGTCCCGGACGCAATTTCGTCACTTTGAAAATCCAGACGCGTTCGGGCGTGTACGGCCTGGGCGATGCGACGCTCAATGGCCGCGAACTCGCTGTCGCTGCTTATCTTCAGGAGCATGTCGTACCGAACCTCATCGGTCGCGACGCCGGCCGCATCGAGGACCTCTGGCAATTTCTGTATCGCGGTGCGTACTGGCGCCGCGGCCCGGTCACGATGAGCGCGATCGCCGCCGTCGACGTCGCGCTATGGGACATCCTTGGCAAGATGGCGGGCTTGCCCGTCTACCAACTGTTGGGCGGGCGTTCGCGCGACGGCGCGCTGGTCTATGCCCATGCCAACGGCCGCGATATCGCCGAGGCCAGCGATCAGGTCGGCATGTACCGGGAGAAAGGTTTCCTGGCCATTCGCGCACAATGCGGCGTACCGGGCGTGAAGAAGGCCTACGGTATCTCCACCGGCACCAAGCCTTACGAACCAGCCGAGAGCGAACTGCCCGCCGAGACGGTCTGGAACACATCGCGCTATCTGGAGGCCGCACCGAAGTTGTTCGAGCAGCTGCGCAAGGATCACGGCAATGACATCGAACTGCTGCACGATGTGCACCACCGCCTATCGCCGATAGAGGCCGCGCGCCTGGCGCGCGACGTGGAGCCTTATCGATTGTTCTGGCTGGAAGACGCCACGCCGGCAGAAAACCAGAAATCGTTCGAACTGATCCGCAAGCATTCGGTCACGCCGTTGGCTGTTGGCGAGGTATTCAATTCGATCTGGGACTGCAAACACCTGATCGAGAACCAGCTGATCGACTATATCCGCGCGACCATTGTGCACACCGGCGGCATCACCCATGTCCGCCGCCTGGCCGACTTCGCCGCGTTGCATCAGGTGCGCACCGGTTTCCACGGCGCTACCGACCTGTCGCCGGTATGCATGGGCGCAGCGTTGCATTTCGATACCTGGGTACCGAACTTCGGCATCCAGGAATACATGTTCCATACCGACGAGGCCAACGAAGTGTTCCCGCACGACTATGTATTCCGCGCCGGTCGCCTGCACGTCGGCGACACGCCGGGCCATGGTGTGGATATCGACGAACAGCTCGCCGCAAAATATCCGTACGTGCCCAAGCAGCTTCCGATCGCGCGATTGGAAGATGGCTCGATGTGGGATTGGTGAGCGCCATGAATATTCTTCGTCGATTGTGCTCTTCCTCCTCCTTGACCAGCCGTTCGGCTGTTGAGAAGCCCTTGCAAAGGAGGCAAAGGCAAAGCCGCTTTTCCTCCTCCTTTAATAGAGGGGGACTGAGAGGGATTTGCTCTTCGATTCTCCGCGACTGCGTTGCTGGACTGTTGATCATCATCGGACTATCCGCAGCGGCTCAAGCCGCCGAACCAAAACCAGTGCTCTTCGACTGGTTCGAATACCGCGGCCAAGACGCAGCATTTAAAGCGCCAGTTCCCGCGGGCAGCTATCGCAATCCAGTGCTAGCCGGCTTCCACCCCGACCCCAGCATCACGCGCGCTGGCGATCGCTTCTACCTGGTGAACTCGAGCTTCGCGTTCTTTCCCGGCATTCCCGTGTTCGAGAGCACGGACCTGGTGCACTGGCGACAGATCGGCAATGTCATCGACCGCCCGTCGCAGTTGGACTTCGATGGATTGGGCATGTCGCGCGGCGTGTTCGCGCCGGCTATCGAATACCACGACGGCACGTTCTATGTGGTCAACACCGCAGTGGACAGCGGTGGCAACTTCATCGCCACCACGAAGAATCCCGCCGGCCCCTGGTCCGACCTCACCTGGTTACCGACCATTGGCGGCATCGACCCCTCGTTGTTCTTCGATGATGACGGCCGCACCTACATTCTCAACAACGACGCGCCCGTCGGTAAACCGCGATACGACGGCCACCGCGCGATCTGGTTGCAGGAATTCGATGTCGCCAAGCTGCAGCCATTCGGCCCGCGCAAGGTGCTGATCGATGGTGGCGTCGATCCGTCGACCAATCCGATCTGGATCGAAGGTCCACACATCTACAAGCGCGACGGCTGGTACTACCTTAGCGCGGCCGAAGGCGGCACCGGCCCGCAGCATTCGCAGGTAGTGCTGCGCAGTCGTGATGTGTGGGGGCCTTACAAACCCTACGAGAAAAATCCCATCCTGACCCAGCGCGACCTGCCCGCCGACCGTAAGCATCCGATCACCAATGCCGGTCACGCCGATCTGGTGGAAGGACCGGACGGCAGCTGGTGGGCCACCTTCCTGGCCAGTCGCAACTACGACGGCGTGCACTACAACACCGGGCGCGAGACCTTTCTATTGCCGGTGGAATGGAAGGACGGCTGGCCGGTGATCCTCGAAGCCGGGCGCGAGATTCCCTATGTCGCTCCGGGCCCGAGTTTCATGTCGGGTACCGCCACGCATACGCCGTCGACGGGCAACTTCACCTGGCGCGACGAGTTCGATGCCACTGCGTTGGACCGCGCATGGATGTTCGTGCGCGTGCCCAAGCAGAAGTGGGCGAAACTGGACGTGCAGCCGGGGCGCCTAGCCATCCAGCCACTCGCCGAGGGCTTGGACACACTGCGAAATCCATCGTTTCTTGGGCGCCGTCAGCAGCACATCGCCTTCGAAGCGAGCACCGCGCTTACCGTACCGACAAACAGAGACACCGAGGCAGGACTAGCGGCATTCCAGAACGAGAAGCACTGGTACTTCTTCGGCGTGCGTCGCACGGACAAGGGCATGGAACTATTCCTGCGCAAGAAAGGCGGCGGAGAAACCGCGACGATTACCAGCACAGTCGTCGCGCCGACGAAAGATCTGAAACTGAAAATAACCGGAGACGGCCGCGCCTACTCGTTCGCCTTTGACGCGGACGGCAAAGGCTGGAAGTGGCTGAAGCAGAACGATGACGGGACCATCCTCAGCACCGAGACCGCCGGCGGTTTTGTTGGCGCGGTGGTGGGGCCGTATGCGGTACAAACGGTGCAGATGGTTCGGTAACCGTGTAGGAGCGACGTGAGTCGCGATGGTTTTCGGCGGGGAGCGTCGCGACTTGACCAGCCATTCGGCTGTTGAAAGCCGTCGCTCCCACAAGTAGGGATCATGTGGTGAGGAGAAGATCAGGAATGCAATCGACAACAAGCGACAACGTACGCAGTCTTCTCACGAAGCGGCTCACCAGCGGCATCGCAATTTCCGTGCTGCTTGTGTCTACGACGCTTCCAGCCTGGGCGGCCGAAAAGAAACCCGATGCCGAAAAACCCGGCTATCTCGACACCACTCGCAGCTTCGAGGAGCGTGCGGCTGACTTGGTATCGCGACTGACGCTGGAGGAAAAAGCCGCGCTGATGCAGCACGATAATCCGGCGATCCCGCGTCTGGACCTGCCCGCCTACGACTGGTGGAACGAAGCCCTGCACGGCGTAGCGCGTGCTGGCGCGGCAACCGTTTTTCCGCAAGCCATCGGCCTGGCGGCCACGTTCGACGTTCCGCTGATGGACGAAGTCTCCAAAACCATCAGCGATGAAGCCCGTGCCAAGCACCACGACTTCGCCGCACGCGGCGAGCGCGACCGCTACAAGGGCCTCACGTACTGGTCGCCGAACATCAATATCTTCCGCGATCCGCGCTGGGGCCGCGGGCAGGAAACCTACGGCGAGGATCCATACCTGACCTCGCGTCTGGGGATCAGCTTCGTCCGCGGCTTGCAAGGCGACGACCCCAAGTACCACAAGCTCGACGCCACCGCCAAGCACTTCGCCGTGCATAGCGGCCCGGAGGCCGACCGCCATCATTTCGACGTGCATCCGAGCAAGCGCGATCTCTACGAAACCTATCTGCCGGCATTCGAAGCGCTGGTGAAAGAAGCCGACGTCGCCGCGGTAATGGGCGCCTACAACCGCGTCTACGGCGAATCGGCCAGCGGCAGCAAATACTTGTTGCAGGACATCCTGCGCCGCGACTGGGGCTTCAAGGGCTACGTGCTTTCCGACTGCTGGGCGATCGAGGACATCTGGAAGAACCACAAGATCGTCGCCACGGTCGAGGAAGCTTCCGCGCTTGCGGTCAAGAACGGCGACGATCTCAACTGCGGCCACAGCTACGCCAAGGCGCTACCGGTGGCGGTGAAGAAGGGCCTGATCACCGAGGCGGAACTTGACGTATCGCTCAACCGCTTGGTGACCACGCGGATGCGGCTGGGCATGTTCGATCCGCCGGAGATGGTGCGCTGGGCGCAGATTCCCTATTCGGTGAATCAGGCACCGGCGCATGACGCGCTGGCACGGCGCGCCGCCCAGGAATCCATGGTGTTGTTGAAGAACGACGGCCTGCTGCCGTTGTCGAAAGACCTCAAGCGCATTGCGGTGATCGGCCCGACCGCCGACGACACGATGTCGCTGCTCGGCAACTACTACGGCACGCCGGCCGCCCCGGTAACGGTGCTGCAGGGGATTCGCGAAGCGTTGCCCAATGCCGAAGTGATCTATGCGCGCGGTGCCGACTTGGTCGAAGGCCGTAATGATCCGGCAGCCGCACCGCTGATTGAAGGACGCTATCTGCGGCCATCCGCCGATGCATCGCAGCGCGGGCTCAAGGGCGAGTACTTCCGCGGCCGCGAGTTCAAGGGCAAACCCGTGTTGACCCGCGTCGATCCGGAAGTCGGTTTCCGCTGGGACCGTGGCGGACCGACCGACGACATGGTGGCGCGCGGCGAGATGTCGGCTGCCAAGAGCCTCGGCGGCGACGATTTCAGCGTCCGTTGGACCGGACAACTGGTGCCGCCGGTATCGGGCAAGTACGAGATCGAAGTCGCCGCCAACGATGGCCTGCGTCTTTGGTTGGACGGCAAACCTTTGCTGGAAGAGTGGAGCGATGCTTCTCGCCTGCGCAGCAAGTCTGTCGCGGTCGATCTGGAAGCCGGCCGCGCCTACGACCTCAAGCTTGAATACTACGAGCTGGAGCAGGATGCCGGTGTGCGCCTGGCCTGGCGCATGCCCGGCGCGAAATCGCTGTTCGACGAAGCGCTGGATGCCGCACGCGCGGCCGAAGTGGTGGTGTTCGTCGGTGGCCTGACGGGCGATGTCGAAGGCGAGGAAATGGAGGTGAATTATCCGGGCTTCGCCGGTGGCGACCGCACGGACATTCGTCTGCCGGAAACCCAGCGCAAACTCCTCGAAGCGCTGCATGGGACCGGCAAGCCAGTGGCGCTTGTGCTGACGACGGGCTCTGCACTGGCGGTGGACTGGGCGAAGGAAAACCTGCCGGCGATCCTGGTCGCCTGGTATCCGGGCCAGCGCGGCGGCAATGCGGTGGCCGACGTGTTGTTCGGCGATACCAATCCAGCCGGGCGCCTGCCGGTGACGTTCTACAAGGCGGATGAGAAGCTGCCCGCGTTCGACGACTACAACATGAAAGGGCGCACCTACCGGTACTTCGATGGCGAGCCGTTGTATGCGTTCGGCCATGGTTTGTCGTACACACGCTTCGGCTATTCGGGCTTGCGTGTGGATCGCGACAAGATCGGGTCGAAGGAGCAGGTGCGGGTCGCATTGAAAGTGAAGAACACCGGACAGCGTGCTGGCGATGAGGTCGTGCAGCTCTATCTGCATCCACTCGAACCGCAACGCGAGCGGGCACGCAGGGAGCTACGCGGATTCCAGCGCGTGCATCTGCAGCCGGGCGAGGAACGCGAGGTGTCGTTCACGTTTACGCCGGAAACTGATCTGCGTCACTACGATGAAGGGCGCAAAGCGTATGCGGTTGATGCCGGCGCGTATGAGGTGCAGTTGGGTGCGTCGAGTGCGGATATTCGGTTGAAGAAGCGGGTTAGCATTAAAGAGAAATAAGTCTAAGCAGCAATGAAGCCCCTCTCCCTCCGGGAGAGGGGTTGGGGTGAGGGTACGGCGAAGAGGTATGGTGCCGATCGCAAAACTGACGAAGAGCTGATGATTGCTCTTAGCCGTTCGCCGATACCACTTCGCCGTACCCTCATCCGCCCTTTGGGCACCTTCTCCCGAAGGGAGAAGGGAAGATCGAACAGGCTTGAACAACAATGACCTATCCCACCTCTGCCACCCCACGCCTGAACGACGCTGAGCTCACCTGGCTGCCGCCAGAAGTCGCCCGACCCACCTACAACCGCGACAACACCCGCATAGGCATCGTCCACATCGGCGCCGGTGCATTCCACCGCGCACATCAAGCGGTGTACATCGATGATCTCCTCACCGATGAACCGGACTGGGCGATCAGCGGCGTATCTCTGCACAGCAGCGAAGTGCGCGACATGCTGCGACCGCAGGACGGCCTGTACACGTTGGCCCTGCTCGGCGAACAATCCAGCCTGCGCGTCATCGGCTCGATCCGCGAACTGCTATGCGCACGAGACGAACAGGCGGCAGTACTGGCGCGGCTAGCCGATCCGGCGGTGCGCCTGGTCACGCTGACCATCACCGAAAAAGGCTACTGCCTCAGCAACGGTGAGCTC
Source organism: Pseudoxanthomonas sp. UTMC 1351 (assembly GCF_040948865.1). Classification (NCBI taxonomy): domain Bacteria; kingdom Pseudomonadati; phylum Pseudomonadota; class Gammaproteobacteria; order Lysobacterales; family Lysobacteraceae; genus Pseudoxanthomonas; species Pseudoxanthomonas sp. UTMC 1351. The sequence continues at coordinate 12,456 of NZ_JAVGJT010000025.1, forward strand.
GACTTCGCGCATCCGGAAATTGTCCATGACCTGGCAACGCCTGACACCCCGAAGGGCGCCATCGGCTACATCGTGGCGGGATTGAACTTACGCAGGCAGCGCGGTCTTGCGCCATACACCGTACTCAGCTGCGATAACCTGGCTGATAACGGCGGCAAGCTTCGCCGCGCGGTGTTGCAGTACGCCAAGCGAGTCGATGCCGGATTGGCGGCGTGGATCGACGCTGAAGTGGCTTTCCCGCGGTCAATGGTCGACAGCATTACGCCCGCTACCGACGAGGCACTGCGTGACCGCGTCGCAGCACAACTCGGCTTCACCGACGCCTGGCCGATCCAGCGCGAGCCGTATACGCAATGGGTGGTCGAAGACCGCTTCCGCAACGGCCGGCCTGCCTTCGAGCGTGCCGGCGTGACGATGAGCGACGACATTGCCGGCTACGACCGCGCCAAGCTGCGCCTGCTCAATGCTCCGCATTCCACGTTGGCCTATCTCGGCTCGTTGTTGGGCATAGAAACGGTCGCCGACGCCATGCGTCAGCCGGCACTGGCGGGTTTCGTCGAGCGCCTGATGCGCGAAGACATCGCTCCCACGCTTGATGTTCTTCGCGGCTTCGATCCCAACGCCTATATCGATGCCATTCTCGAGCGTTTCCGCAATCCCAATATCCGCCACCTGCTCTCGCAGATCGCCTGGGACGGCTCGCAGAAACTGCCCGTCCGCATACTCGGCACCATTGCCGACGCGCTCGCCGCTGGCCGCTTGATCGATCGTTTATGCCTGCCCGTGGCGGCGTGGCTGCATTTCGTGCGCCGGCAGGCGCGCAACGGCATCGCGCTGGTCGATCCGCTGGACGAAGCACTGCGGGAAATCGGACGCGCCACGACCGGCAATGCACTGGACGATGTCGTGGCGTTCCTCAAACTCGACGCCGTGTTTGCGTCGGTATCCGCCAACCCGCGCTTCATCGAGGCGCTGAGCGACGCCTATGCGGCGCTGGGTGATGGCACGCCCGCGGCGGTAGCGAATGCACTCAGCCAATCCGCGAAGCCACGGACGTGAAACGGCGAGATGGGATTCGGATACCAGTTGGAGGACAGACGGGATGCCGATGGCGCCGGCATCTGGGCGCCTTCGCATTGCAGCTCTTGTGGGAGTGGTGTCGGCATGCCGGCACCTGTGAGTCGCGACCGGAAACATCAACGTTGCGACTCACGTCGATCCCAAAGGGGTGGCTCCCAGTGATGCAGACCGGATGCAGCGCAGCGGAACCAATGATGGGGCGGAGACACGGTTGATTTTTTGCGCGAAGGTGGGCGGACGAACGGCGGATGGTAGGTTCGGCGCCGTAAATGACGCTCATAAATCCTTGTAGGAGCGACGTCAGTCGCGATGAAGCTTTCCCGTTAAAGCTTCATCGCGACTGACCCGTGCCGGGCATGCCGGCACCACTCCCACAAGAGCAATCCATAGGGCGGGCCCAGGCCCGCCGCGAGAGAAACAGAAATCTCGCAAGCGGTGGGCCGGGGCCCACCCTACGATTTGGCGAATTCCGCAGGCACCTTCAACACCGCCTCCAGCGCCGGCTTGGGCTTGCGTGCACGGTCGAACAGTAGCGGGTAGTTGGTCCGGTGGGGAATCGGGTAGTCGTTCTTCCATGACATGTCGTCGTGCACGCCCCACAGGCTGACGCGCGAGATCGCATCGCGCTTGCGATGGAAGATGCGGAACAGTTCGGCGTAACGCTCACTCAACCGCCGTTCGACATCCACTGGCAGGCCGTTCGGATAAGGATCGAGGAACTGCTTGAACTCTTCCAGCTGGAACTGCGGGTGCGCCATGCCGGTGCCGATGATCTGTCCTTCCTTCGTCAGCGGAAGTACATCCACGTCCAGCTCGGTGATCATCACCTTCAAGCCCAACGCCGCGTAGGCATCGATGGCCGCTTCGATGTACTCGGTGCGTGGATAGTTCAACCCCCAATGGCCCTGGATACCGATGCCGTCGATGCGGATACCGGCTTTCTGCAGCATCTTCACCATGCGCACGATGCCGTCGCGCTTCTCGGGCCGCCAGGCGTTGAAGTCGTTGTAGTAGAGCTCGGTGTTGGGCGCGTACCGGCGGGCGAACGTGAAAGCGAGCCGCACCAGTTCGTCGCCGTCGCCGATGCTCTTGACCCAGGTCGTGGGGCGGTAGGAACCATCATCGTCGATCACTTCATTCACCACGTCCCAGGCGTCCACCCGGCCGGCGTAGCGTCCGGCCACGACTTCGATGTGGCGGCGCATACGCTCGATCTGGGCTTCGCGAGTGTTCGGCTTGCCGCGCTCATCCTGGAAGAACCACTCCGGCGTCTGGTTATGCCAGACCAGCGTGTGGCCAATGATGAACATGTCGTGTCGTTCGCCGAACTCGACGAACGCATCGGCCGGCCCAAATTCGTACACGCCCGGCTTCGGGTTGATGACCTCGTTCTTCATCACGTTCTCAGCCGTGATGGCGTTGAAGTGGACCGGTACCAGCGCCTGGGAGGCTGCGTCCTTGCCGGATACGATGTCGTCGTTGACAGCGACGCCTAGCAGGAACGCATCGGCATAGGCATCTTTGAGAGTGGCCGGGGCGCGTGATTGCATCGTGGTAGGCCCTGTGTTCGAAGTGGGCTTGTTGCCGCCGGCGAGCGCGACACCGCTCAACAGCACACCGTTCAACAGCACCAAAGCCAGGAAAATTGTCTTGCGATAGGGTGCAGTCACTTGCTGGTTCTCCAATTGGTGATCTCCATTGCGGTGGACTAGAGCATTGTTGGCGAAATGTTTACAGGACCGTCATCCCCCGCGCAGGCGGGGACCCAGCGACTTGACCAACCATTCGGCTGTTGAAGGCCGTCCAGATCGCGACCAAGTCGCTGGGCCCCGCCTTCGCGGGGGTGACGAAATAGTCGTGGGCTGTGAACATCTGGCTCGAAAATGCTCTAGCGGCCGTCGACAACACGCAACGTGGTGCTGGTGCCTTGCAAGGTGTCCGATTCCGCGTGCAGCGTGATGGTGCCGGACTTGCCGGGCAGGCTGCGCACGATGGCTAGCGCAACCCCATTGAACGCATTGCGTTCGTGCGATGCGAACGAGGCCATGTCCGTCGGGTCGCCGTTGTCGGTAGCGGCGATCTCACCAGGGCCTTCCACGCGGAAACGGATGCGATTATTCGCGGTCGGCGCGGGCCGTCCCTCTGCATCGACGATACGCACCGTCACGAACGACAGGTCCAGACCATCGCCGTGGATATCGCGACGATCCGCAATGGCTTCCAACTTTGCGGGTGTGTCCGCTGTATAGATCGTATCGCTGGCCCAGGGCTTTCCATTCTTGTACGCCTCCACCCGCAGTGCGCCTGGTTGGTAGATCACGTCATCCCAGCGCAGGCGATACTCGAACGGGCTCTTCTTCTTGCGTCCCTGCGATTTTTCGTTGACGAACAGTTCGGCCTCATCGCCGGAGGTGAAGACGTGCACCGGCGTCACCTGTCCTTCGCGCCCCGGCCAGGTCCAGTGTGGAAGGATGTGCGCCATCGCCAGATCGGGACGCCACCGCGCTTGATACAGATAGAAGCGATCCTTCTTGAATCCGGCCAGATCGATGATGCCGGAATAGGAACTTCGGGACGTGTAATACGGCGTGGGCTCGCCCAGGTAATCCCAGCCGGTCCACACAAACTCGCCGGCCACATAGGGATGTTGGTCAAGCGACGCGAATACCTTGTCGGCGGTGGAACCGAAGTCGACCGCATGCAGCTCGTACGCACTCACCTGGCGAATCGTCGAATCACCGCCACTGCCGTCGCGCACGGGCGCGCTGACGTCCTTCGACACCGGGAAAAGATACACGCCTCGGCTGCTGAGCGCCGATGCCGTTTCGCTGCTGATGATCGCTTTGTCCGGAAAGACGCGATGGAAACCCGGGTACTGCGGCGGCGTGCGGATGCGGTCGGTGCCTTCGAACTCCGCTGACTGGCGGATGCCTTCGCCCTGATAGTTGAGGTTGATGACATCGAAGGCAGTGGCGAACGGCATGTCAGGCTTGGCCCAGTTCATCGACGCGGTGGTGGGCCGGGTCGGGTCTTCTTCACGGACGATGTTGTGCAGGCGCCGCCCGATGGTTGCACCTTCCTGGCCGGTGTACTGCTCGCCTACTTCGTTGCCGACACTCCACATGACGATGGAAGGATGATTGCGATCCCGCCGAAGCATCGCGCGCAGATCCGGCTCGTGCCAATCGGGAAAGATCAGATGGAAATCGAGCGGCGTCTTCTTTCGCTCCCACACGTCGAAGATCTCATCGACCACCAGGAAGCCCATGCGATCGGTCAGTTCCAGCAGCTGCGGATCCGGCGGGTTGTGCGCCATGCGGATCGCATTGGCGCCCATCTCCTTCAGCATCCCCAGCTGGCGCTCCGCTGCACGTACATTGAACGCCGCACCCAAAGCGCCAAGGTCGTGATGGTTGTTGACGCCCTGGATGACGACGCGTTCGCCGTTCACGTGAAGGCCTTTATCCGGATCGAACCGCAGCGAGCGGATGCCGAACCGTGTTTCATAGAGATCAATCACCTTGCCGCCGCGCGAGACCGTGGTGACCGCGACATAGCGATTCGGCTGTTGCGTCGGTGGCGGGCCCCACAGACGTGGACGGGCGAGGGTGGTGGATCCGACAACTCGCGTGTTGTTGCGCGGTGCCACGGTGACACGCGCTGGCGCCATGCGCGCGACGGCCTCCCCGATCTCCGCGCCGTCCGCATCCATTGCATGGATAGCGGTGGCCACCTCGACCTCGGCCGGCCCCTCGCCATCGTTGTCGATGGTGACTTCCAACTTAATGGTGGCTTGCTCCTTCGACACCTGCGGTGTGGCCACGTACGTGCCCCACTGCGCGATGTGCACCGGATCGGTCTTGGTCAGCCAGACATTGCGATAGAGACCGCCGCCCGGATACCAGCGTGCGGAATCTGGCGGGTTGTCGAGACGAATGGCGAGCTGGTTGACGCCACCCGGCACCACATACGGCGTCAGGTCCAATCGCCAAGAGTTGTAGCCGTACGGCCAGCCTCCAACCAGCCTGCCGTTGAGCCAGACCGTCGCGTAGGACATCGCACCATCGATATCCAGAAAGATCGACCGGCCGCGGTCACTGGCTGGAATATCGAGCTGCTTGCGATACCAGCCAATGCCCCAGCTCGGCAGCCGGCCCATGCCGCCATGCGGGCCATCGGTCAGGAACGGTCCTGCGATGGCCCAGTCGTGCGGCAGCGTGATCGCTTGCCAGCCGCTGTCATCGAAGCTGGCTTTCACGAACGCGACGTCACTGCCAGGATCGCCGGCCGGTCGCGTGTGCCGGCGCGCCGGATCCTTGATGAAGGCGTTGCCGGTGGGAAGAATCCACGGCTTCAGCACCGCTTCCGAGCGCGCCGCTATCTTCTCGGCTTCTTCGGGTCGCGCATCCGCGTCCTTGCCATCCTCGCTGCGGACCACCTTGGGCCGCACGTCGTAGTCGAGCACGGTCGTTATGCCGACCGGATCGCCTGCGTGAAAGCGCCAACCCGCATTGATCGACAAGCGCTCACGGGGTGCGTCCTGCGCCGCATCGAGGCTGAGCGGCGTGAGCAGCAGGAGCAATAGGGCGACGGCGCGACGGTTAAAGCTCATTCGTAGAAAAGGTCCATGTACATGCAGAACATGTAGGAGCGCCGTCCCGGCGCGAGCTCTTCGCTTCTATCGCGATCTGACAAGAAGAGCTCGCGGCGGGACGCCGCTCCTACAGGGGGTTGCAAGGGGTTGGAATCCATATCAAAGCTTGTATGCCCGCTTCGGCAACCGATAAGCCAGATCGACCACGACCTCCGCGGCTTCGTCTTCATCGATGCGATGCTCGGCGACCAGCTTGGCCAGGAACGCGCAATCGATCCGGCGTGCGACATCATGGCGCGCCGGAATCGATAGGAACGCGCGGGTGTCGTCGTTGAAGCCGACGGTGTTGTAGAAGCCACCACTGGCGAGTGTCTGCTCGCGGAAGCGCCACATGCCTTCCGGTGCATCGTGGAACCACCAGGCAGGGCCGAGGAACAGCGAAGGGTAGTGACCCGCCAGCGGCGCCAGCTCGCGCGAGTAAGTGCTTTCGTCCAGCGTGAACAGGATCAGGGTCAGGCGTGGCTCGTTACCGAAGCGGTCGAGCAGCGGCTTCAATGCGTGTACGTAGTCGGTGCGCAGCGGAATGTCGGCGCCCTTGTCGCGGCCATAGTGCTCGAACAGGCCATGGTTATGGTTGCGGAAGCAGCCCGGATGGATCTGCATCACCAACCCGTCGTCCAGGCTCATCGCCGCCATCTCGGTCAGGACCTGCGCGCGGAACAGTTCTGCATCCGCTGCTGTCGCCGTGCCGCGCACGACCTTGTCGAACAGCTTGCGCGATTCTGCTTCGGAAAGATTCGCGGTCGCCGCACTCGGGTGGCCATGGTCGGTCGAGGTCGCACCCATCGATGCGAAGAACGCGCGGCGCTGGCGGTGCGCGCGCAGATAGCCGTCCCAGCTGTAGACGTCCTCGCCGGTAAGCTCGCCGAACTGCTTCAGAGCACTGGGGAACTGTTCGTGTTCTGGATCGACTACCGGGTCGGGGCGATAAGCGGTGATGACGCGTCCGCCCCAACCGCTGTCGCGGATGGTGGCGTGATGCTGCAAAGGGTCCAGCGGCGATTCCGTCGTCGCGATCACCTCGATGTTGAAGCGCTCGAACAGTGCACGTGGGTGGAACTCAGGCGTCTGCAAGGCCTCCGTGATGCGGTCGTAATACTGATCGGCGCTGTTGGCGTCCAGCCGCACCCGCAATCCGAATATGTCGTGGAATACATGGTTCAGCCACATCGATGACGGCGTACCGCGGAACAGATGGAAGTTCTCCGCGAACAGCCGCCACGCCGCACGCGGGTCGACCGCGGCACGCGAGCCATCGCTCCGCGGAATGCCCAGCGCATCGAGCGAGATGCCCTGGCTGTAGAGCATGCGGAATACGTAGTGGTCAGGGATCAGCAGCAGCTCCGTCGCGTTGGCGAACGGTGCGTTGCTGGCGAACCATGCCGGGTCCGTGTGGCCGTGCGGGCTGACGATCGGTAGATGCGCGACGAGGGTGTACAGGCGCCTGGCGATGGCGCGCTGTACGGGATCCGATGGAAATAGTCGGTCCTCGTGCAATGCCAGGGTTTTTGCTTCGACAGTCATGATTGCGGATGTGCCTTAGGTATACGTCGATATGAACTTTGTGAAGCTGAGAATGAGTCGGCCGTGCCGCCGTTGTAGAGCCGAGCTTGCTCGGCTGCTCTGGTTGTTACTACCACTTCGCGAAAGGCAGCCGAGCAAGCTCGGCTCTACCCTCCTCCGGTCACTCTGACGGAGCGATCGGTGCAACGTCACCACGAACATAGCCCCGCAACCATTTCAATGCAGGACGCTCACTCCCATCTCTACGAACGAGATACGCACCTTCCTTGTCCCGCCAAAGCCCACGTCGAAAACCCCACAACGTGATGCCATGCACGCCAGGATGCTCCCAGAACACCGGGAAAATTCGTTGGTAATCGCGCAACTGTTGTTCGTCGGTTGGCCCATCGATATCCATTTCGGTGACATAGATCGGTAGGCCCGTAGCCGCCAGACTGTCCAGGTTGGCGCGATGCACCTGCATCGGCGTTTCGGTCGTGGTCGCGAATGCATGCCCTTGCACGCCGATGGCATCAACCAGCTTCTCCTTCTGCAGCAGCTCGACTATCTCGCGATAGCGGCGGGTGGCTTCCACATTGTTGGTGATGCTGTAGTCGTTGATCATCAAGGTGGAACGAGGGAAGTGCTTGCGTGCGAGCCGGAAGGATTCGAGGATCCAATCCCAGCCACTGGCGCCGGCGCCTCCGAGCGCTTCGATATAGTTGCCGCCGCCTTCGTCGGCCTTGCTCGGTGGATCGTTCAGCGGTTCGTTGACGACCTCTACGAAGTCCAGATCCGGATAGCGTTCCGCAACAGCGGCGAACCATTCTTCGATCTCTGCACGCTGTTCGTCGCGTGGAAGCGTCTCCATCCACTCTGGCTGCTGGTTGCCCCAGACCATCACATGCATCTGGAATGGAAATCCATGCGCTTTGGCGAACCGGTACGCTTCATCCAACCCGCTCCAATCCATCCTGTCGCGCTCAGGTTCCACGACGCCCCATTTGCCCACGTTTTCCGGGGTGACCTTGTTCCAATAGACGGCGAAATCCTTGGCCTGCAGTCGACTGTACGCGCCGCCAAGAAACTTCGGTTGTCCGGCCGCGATGGGCGTGCCTTGCTTGGGCGAGTCTTGCGCGTTCAGCGCAAATGGAAACACAGCCAGCGCCGCGAGCAGGATGATGCGAGTTTTCTTCATTGGCCGTCCCCTTTCGACGGTTGAGTGTGAGCAATCGAGCGTGGCGCAGCCGTGATTACGCTACCGGTTTGTTTTCCAGCTGTGCCGGCTCCAGCCTCGGTACAAGCACATGGACGATGGTAAGCGCGATCAGATACGCCGACCCGGCCATCAGGAACAGCGGCACATAGCTGCCGGTGGCTTCCAGCAGAAAGCCGGTGAATGTGGCGATCAACATGCCGCCGACAGCACCGGCAAAGCCGCCCATGCCGACGACGGAGGCAACGGCGTGGCGCGGAAACATATCGGAAGTCAGGGTGAACACATTGGCCGACCAGCCTTGATGTCCCGCCGTCGCCAGCCCAATCAACCCGACCGCCAGCCACAGGTTGTCCGCCTGTACCGCGAATATGATCGGTACCACGCACAGCGCGCAGATCAGCATCGCGCTCTTGCGTGCGCGATTGACGCTCCAGCCGCGTTTGATGAAGCGCCCGGCAATCCAGCCGCCGCCGATGCTGCCCACGTCGGCCAGCAGGAAGATCACGATCAGCGGCAGGCCCAGTCCCAACAACGTCAGGCCGTACTCGGCGTGCAGGAATTTCGGCAGCCAGAACAGGAAGAACCACCAGACCGGATCGGTGATGAACTTCGCAGCGACGAACGCCCAAGCCTGGCGGTGCCGCAGGATGCGCGCCCACGGCACGCGCACGGTCGGCTCCGGCGGATCGCTGCGGATGTGCGCCAATTCCGCAGCGGTGAGGTTGGGCTGGTTCTCTGGTGGGCGATAGGTCGACAGCCACACGGCCAGCCAGGTGAGGCTCAACACGCCGGTGAACAGGAACGCCGCCTGCCAGCCCCAGGTCACCGCGACGATCGGGACCATCAGCGGCGCGACAATGGCGCCGATGTTGGAACCGGAATTGAAGATGCCGGTGGCAAGCGCGCGCTCACGTCGCGGAAACCATTCGGCAACGGTCTTGATTGCGGCGGGAAAATTGCCCGCTTCCCCAAGGCCCAGCATGAAACGCGCGAGCATGAAGCCGACGACGCTGGCCGCAAGTGCGTGGCTCATCGCCGCGATGCTCCAGATGGCGATCGCAATGGCATAGCCAATCCGCGTGCCGAGCTTGTCGATGATCGCGCCGGTGCAGAGCAAGCCGATCGCATACGCGGCTTGGAACGCGGTGACGATGTAGCCGTATTGAATCTCGTTCCAGCCGATCTCTTTCTGCAGGAACGGCGCGAGTACGCCCAGTACCTGGCGGTCGATGTAGTTGATTGTCGTGGCCGCCAGCAGCATGGCGCAGATGCGCCAGCGGTACATGCCGACTTTCGCAGCCGAAGTGTCCGCGGAGGAGGGGATCCCGTTCATGCCTGATCCGCCGCGGGAGTTGGCAATTTCCCCGCCAGAGCATTGTTGACAAATGCATCGTCGACAAGCCTCAAACCTCCCACGGCGTGCCTGTGTCGAAGAAAGTTGCTGCGTTGCAGCGCATCGAGTGCGCATGTTCCGTTTCGCTTCATCGCTGTTTTCCCCGCGCAAAGCCGCAGGGCCCGCATAAGTGGTAGCGCTATCAGTAACACAAGCGCGGCGTGCGGTGCCACCTGTCACTTTTGTTATCAATTAGTGAAACGAGAGAGTCGCTGAAAGCCTTATGTTGCAGTGCATCGAGGACATTTTGGGGACAAAAACAAGGAATGTTGCTATGCAGCGTGCGGAGCCAAAATGGTAGCGCTACCATCCGGCCGACCGAAACGAGGCAGTAGTCAGCTACAGCGGATCGAGCCACAAATCCATTGAATTCGGCATGCGTTGCGTTTGTGTTGCGGGCAGCCGGTCCACCAGAAACGAGAGGGGAGTACGGTGCAAATCCATATCGCAAGAACAACATTGTCGCGTGCGTTGAGTGTGGTCCTGCTTGGCATCGCCAGCGGTTCCGCTTTCGCGCAGGCGCAAGCCGAGCCGCAAACACAAACAACACCTGCGCAGGAGCCGGCACCGGCGCAACCGGCCGTCGCCAGCGAATCGCCGGATGTCACCCAGCTGGACGCCGTATCCGTTACCGGCTATCGCCGAAGCCTGCAGTTTTCAACCGATGCCAAGCGCGAATCGACGGGTTTCACCGACTCGATCTTCGCTGAAGACATCGGCAAGTTTCCGGACCAGAACATCGCCGAATCCTTGAGCCGCGTTCCCGGCATCCAACTTTCGCGTGACGTCAACGGCGAAGGCGTGAACGTTGCCATCCGCGGCCTGGGTACCAGCTTCACCAAGACGACGCTCAACGGAAGCTCGATTGCCACCGCTTCCATCGGCCTCAACGCCCAGAACCAGAATCGCGAAGTCGATCTGAATCTGCTGCCGACCGAGTTCTTCACCCAGCTGACCGTTCACAAGACGCCGACGGCAGGCCTGCTGGAAGGCGGCGTGTCGGGCGTTGTGGACATGCGCAGCGCCCGGCCGTTCGACAACCCGGGCACGCATTTCACGTACCAGTTGCAGGCCGAGTACAACGACATCAGCGAAAAGACCAGCCCCCGTGGTTCATTCATGGGCAGCTGGACGAATGAAGCCGGCACGTTCGGCGCGCTGGTCGGGGTTTCTTCCGTGCGCGGAAAGATCGGTGTCGAAGGCTACGAAACCATCGGCTGGACGAACCCGGGTTTGAACGAAGTCCAGTGCGGCATTACGCCGCCGCCGGGGCCGAATGATGATCAAGCTCCGTACAACAACCGCCCCGCATCGTGCAATACCGGTGGCGGCGGCAACTGGCTGATTCCATCCCATGTGCCGAACAACGCTTCCGCCATTGGCGCCGGGCTGACGCCTGGTGCTCCCATCACCCGGGACATGTTGCTCGCGCTGAATCCCGGTTTGACCATCGAACAAATCGGCGAAGCGTTGGTTCCGCGTCTGGGCCGGCCGGTGCACATGTCCGGCGACCGCGACCGCGACAGCGTGGTGGCTTCGTTCGAATGGAAGCCCAACGAGGATATGAGCTTCTACCTGGACACGATGTACTCGAAGGCGCGCCGCACCAACGAACGCCTTGCCATCAATCTGGTCATGCGCAACTTCGCCGCCAATGGCGCCATTCCGATCGGCATGCAGCTCGACGGCAATGGTGTGATCACCGAGGCAACGTTCGCCAACGCGCAGTTCTTCCTGGAAGCGCGGCCCTACTTTGAGGACGTCCAGTTCTGGAACGTCAATCCTGGCGCACAGATATTCTTCGGCGAAAACGACAACATCAAGCTGGATGTGCAGGCCAACCTGGGTCGCAGCTGGATGTTTCGCGAATCCCCCACCGTCCTCGTCAACACTCCGTTCACCACCATCCAGTATCTCAACCAGGGCGGCGACTTCCCCACCTGGCAAACCGACCTGAATCTAAACGACCCGAATCTCGGATGGACCTGGGAGGGCGGGCGCGTCAACATTCAGAACGAAAAGCGAGTCACTGAAACCCAGGGCGCACGCGCCGACCTGCAGTTCGGCGAAGACAAGAACAACATTACGGTGGGCTTCGCCTACGATGAGGCCGAACGCCGCATCCAGGGTTTCGACAACAGCGCGGCGTGGGAAGACGTCGCCTGTCGTGGCCTGAATCCTGATGGCAGCGTACCCAATCCGCGACTTCCCTGTGCTGGCGGCCCGCTGGCAGCCGTGCCGAACGCAAACTTGGCGTCCTATCTGAAACCCGGTCCGCACGGTTTCGTCACGGTGGATTTCGACCGTTTCAAGCGCGACACGAACTACTACGAGTTGCGTGACAATGCGCCCGAGTCCGGCGCCGCTAATACAGCAGCGTCCACCGGTGGCGTCCATGAGAAGAACATGGGCTTCTATGTCGAACTCAACGGTGAGGCGGACATCCTGGACCGTCCGTTGCGCTTCAATGCCGGCGTACGTTATGTCACCACCGATCAAGAGACGCGTGGCCCGGTGCAATCAGGCGCGACACGCAACTACGTCACGCTGAAGTCGGACTACAAGGAAGTACTGCCCTCGTTCAGTGCCGCGTGGGACGTGGCCGATGACGTGGTGCTGCGCATGTCGGGCTCGCGCACGATGACCCGTCCGAATCCCAGCTCCATGCTGCCGAATACCAACTTCAGCGATCCGGTGGCGCAGCAGGCGACCCGAGGCAATCCCGATCTGACCCCGTACCTGTCCACCAACTTCGATATCGGTGGCGAGTGGTATACCGGCGATGAAGGTTTCATCGGTCTGACCTTGTTCGACAAGCGCATCGATGGCTTCACCGTGCTGGGCACGCAAACCATTCCGTTCCGCGAGCTGGGTATCGCGTTCGAGGATCTGAACGATGGCCAGCGTGGTGCGATCAACGCGCGCGGCGGTCCGGATGCTGCGACGGTGACTGTGCAGCAGCAGGTCAACGCTGACGGAACGCTCAACATCCGCGGCTGGGAAGCCATTTGGGTGCAGCCACTCGACAAGTGGGTGAATGGCCTGGGCTTCATGGCCAACTACACCAAGATCAAGCAGTCGGCCGAAGGCGATGCCCCGGCGGTGGCCGTCGGCGTGGCGCCGGATCTGTGGAATGCCACCGCCTATTGGGAAAACGACGTCGCTTCGGTTCGCCTGTCCTATACCTGGACCGACGACATGATCGCCTCCCAGACCAACGAGAACGGCATCCCGTATGCACGGCGCACGATCGACGCACGCGGCCAGCTCGACCTTTCCGCCAGCTACACCTTCACCTCACTACCCACGGAACCGCAGATCACGCTGAACGTCATCAACATCACGGGTGAATCGATGCGCCAGGCGTTCCATTGGGACAACGCTACATACGAGTACTACGACCCGGGTACCACCGTCATGCTGGGGGTCCGGGGCAAGTTTTGAGCACAGCTGCATCTTGTGTCTCCCTCCTCGGTCCACTCCGGCGCTTCGGCGTCGGGTGGACCGTCTTTTTCGGTGCGTGCTCATTAGTGACGTGCGGTGGCCAGATGCCAGGGCTTATCAATAAACCGGGATCGTGGAGGGCTGGTGGTACTTAGTTTTCGCGATTTAGCTCAGAATACTTTTCCGATATCCCGCCCGCCCTACGAAACCGACCTACATGCATAGCACCGCGGAAAAGCTTTCCATCACGGAAAAGGTCGGCTACAGCCTGGGCGACCTGGCCGCCAACCTGATCTTCCAGACGCTGGTGACGTTCCTGGCGTTCTTCTACACCGACGTGTACCGGATTCCCGCCGGAACAGCGGCGACGGTCATCTTCATCGTCGGTTTGCTCGGCGCTTTCGTGTTCACGCCGGTGGTCGGCGTCCTGGCCGATCGCACCCGCTCGCGCTGGGGCAAGTTCCGGCCGTGGATACTCTGGACGTCCATTCCATTCGGTGTGCTGGCACTGATGGCCTTCAGCACGCCGGACCTGGGTGAGCGCGGCAAGGTCATCTATGCGGCGAGTACCTACACATTGCTGGTGCTGGTGTACGCCGCCAACAACCTGCCTTATTCCGCGCTGAGTGGCGTGCTGACCGGCAGCATGGAACAGCGCAATAGCCTGTCCGCGTACCGGTTTGTCGCGGTAATGATCGCGCAGTTCATCATCCAGGCGCTGCTGCTGCCGCTGGTGCTGATCCTGGGCGGCGGCGACAAGGTGAAAGGGTTCGAGAACGCCATGACGCTGTTCGCGGTCATCGGCACCGTGTTTTTCCTGATCACTTTCTTCACCACGCGCGAGCGTATTGTCCCCACGGCGGAGCAGTCGGCCGGCGTGATGCAGGACCTGGCCGATTTGGTGCGCAATCGCCCTTGGCGGATCGTGCTGGCGATCACCATCCTGGTGTTCATCACCCTGGCGCTCAAGGGTGGCATGTACGTCTACTACTTCCAGTACTACCTCAGCGAGGCGGAACTGGCGAAGTTCCTGCAGAGCGTTGGCTTCAATAGTTTCATTGCCGGATTGAATGCGGTGCTCACCAGCGCGGGACTGACCGAGTTCCAGTGGCCGGACGATCCCGCCACGTCTGCCTTCAGTCTGTTCAACGCGGGGGGCATCATCTGCATGATCATCGGCATCGGCTTTTCCAAGCCATTGGCCGACCGCTTCGGCAAGCGCGATGTATTTGGTGGGGCGCTGTTCCTGTCCACCCTGTTCCTGCTGGCGTTCTATATCTACTCGCCCGAGTCCATCTGGCTGGTGTTTGTCTCGCAGATCCTGCACGGCTTCTTCTACGGCATCACCATTCCGCTGCTCTGGGCGATGATCGCCGACGTGGCGGACTATTCGGAATGGAAGAACAACCGCCGCGCCACTGCGATCATCTTCTCCGCGATGCTCTGCGGTTTGAAGATCGGCCTTAGCGTCGGCAGTGCGCTGGTGGCGGGCATCCTGGCGTACTACAGCTACGACGCAGGCGCACCAGCGCAGTCGCCGCAAGTGGTGGACGGCATCCGCCTGGCTGTCAGTGTGTACTGCTCGACGCCCTTCTTGTTGGCGGTGGCCTTGCTGTTCCTGTACGAGATCAACAAACCCATGGAAACGCGCATCGAGCGCGAACTGGGCGAACGTAGGTTGCAGGCTGGCGCCGCGTCCTGATTCCTTTAATCAATGTTTGAAACGGATAGAACCCCCATGACCGCTGAACCGGCCACCGTTGAACCGGAAACCGTCGACCTGGAAGCGCTGGCTGCCAAGGCCATCTCGCAACCGTTGGTGACGCACATCTACACCGCCGATCCGTCGGCGCACGTGTTCAACGGACACATCTACGTCTATCCCTCGCACGACATCGATGCTGGGATCCCGTTCAATGACAACGGCGATCACTTCGGCATGGAGGACTACCACGTACTGCGCATGGACTCGCCCGATGGCGAAGCCGTGGATTGCGGCGTGGCGTTGCATGTCAAGGACGTGCCGTGGGCCAAAAGGCAGCTGTGGGCGCCGGATGCCGCCTGCAAGGACGGCCGCTATTACCTGTACTTTCCCGCCAAACGTGCCGACGGCATCTTCCAGATTGGCGTGGCGATTGGCGATCATCCGGCTGGTCCGTTCGTGGCGGAACCAGAAGCCATCCAGGGCAGCTACTCGATCGACCCGGCGGTCTTCGCCGACGATGACGGCGAGTACTACCTGTACTTCGGCGGCATCTGGGGTGGACAGCTGCAGAAGTACCGCGACAACCGTTTCGACGCCAACCATGAAGAACCCGCTGGCGACGAACCGGCGCTAGGTCCGCGTATGGGCAAGCTGCGGCCGGACATGAAAGAGTTCGCCGAAGAGCCGCGGGAAATAATCGTGCTGGACGAAAACGGTCAGCCGCTGAAAGCAGGCGACCACGCGCGGCGCTATTTCGAAGGCCCGTGGATTCACAAGCACCTCGGCAAGTACTACTTCTCGTACTCCACCGGCGACACCCACCTGTTGTGCTACGCCGTGGGCGACAACCCCTACGGTCCCTTCATCTACCAGGGCGAGATTCTCAAGCCCGTGGTCGGCTGGACCACGCACCATTCGATCTGCGAATTCGAAGGCAAGTGGTATCTCTTCTATCACGACTCCCTGCTATCCGGCGGCGTGACCCACCTGCGTTCGGTCAAGTGCACCGAGCTGCATCACGACGAGCAAGGCAGAATCCAGACCATCGATCCGTATGGCGCGTGACGCCTCGCGCGACGCGCCACCGGCAGATGCCACGGCGCCCATCGTGCCGGGTCCATTGATCACCATTGCAAACGAGCACCTTACGGTCGACATCGCGGCGCAAGCCGGCGGTCGCATCGCGCAGATCACCTATCGTGGGGTCGAACAACTGATTGGCCCCGACGACGGCGCGCCGGCCATGATCGCGTGGGGCGGCTATCCCATGGTGCCGTGGGCAGGTCGCATCCGGCACGGCCGCTTTCGTTTCGACGGACGCGACTACCAGCTTCCGCTAAACCTGCAAGAACACGCGATCCACGGTGTGGCGTTCGGCCTGCCGTGGCAGATCGACGCGCACACCGACCACCGCGCCGAACTCTCGCTACCACTTCCACAAGATGCGCGCTGGCCCTTTGGCGGCACAGCAAGGCAGACGATTGAAGTGAAGCAACAGCGGCTGGAGATGAAGCTGTCTCTCCAAGCCGGAACACAAGCCATGCCCGCCGTCATCGGCTGGCATCCCTGGTTCCGCAAACCCGACTGTATCGAGTTTACTCCCACCGCCTACTACCCACGCGACCACGAAGGCATCGCCACCCTTCCACTCGCGCCACCACCGCCAGCACCGTGGGACGACTGCTTCATCAACGAAACCGAAGTCATCACCCACCGCGCCGACCAGAAACTGCGCCTGACTTCAAACTGCGTCCACTGGGTTGTTTACGACGAGACCCAACACGCCACTTGCATAGAACCCCAAACCGGCCCACCGGATGCGTTCAATCTTGAGCCGAGGGTGCTGCTGCCCGGTGAGATGTTGGAGGCTTGGTTTTTGTTGGAGTGGGTTTGAACAACTTACTCTTGCTCGTCATGACCCGCCATTCGGCTGTTGAAAATCAACTCCCGCGTAGGCGGGAAGCGTTTTCAAACCGCCGCATGGCGGGTCATTCGGCGACTTAAACGCATTGAAAAACGAAAGACACTAGCCTCCCGCCTTCGCGGGAGTGACGATAAAAGTTGAGTTGTTCAGGCCTTCCTAGAGGAGACGCAACATGGAGCGATTCACCGGCGGTTGCCTGTGCGGCGATGTTCGAATCGTGGCGTCGGGGCTCCCATACCGGGTTGGGATTTGCCATTGTCTCGACTGCCGAAAACATCATGGCGCGCTTTTTTATGCTGCGGCGATCTTCTCTCAAGACGCGGTGACGATCGAGGGCGAAACACGCGATTACGCCGGGCGGCATTTCTGTCCGCGCTGTGGTTCATCGGTTTTCGCGCGAAGCGGAGACGAGATTGAAGTGCACCTGGGAACGCTGGATGCGCCTGATCAATTGATGCCGACTTACGAGAGCTGGACCATTCGTCGCGAGTCTTGGTTGCCGGCGTTTCCGCTTAAGAGGCGATATGAGCGTGATCGTGAGGCTGCGGGGCGGGTTGAGGAATAGGTCGTAGGATGGGTCGAGCTGCGCTCGACCCATCCTACGTCGGACCGCGAGCATCCGCTTCGCGGGCGCTAGTCTGGTGAGGCTTCTTCCGCCGCTTTCACCTTCGTCTTCTCCGTCCGCTGCTGGTGCTTCTTGCCCCACTCGCCCAGCGGGGCGAGTGCCTGGTCGAGCTCGGCGCCTTCAGGCGTGACCGAATATTCGACGCGCGGCGGTACCTGGTGAAACACCTCGCGGTGGATGATGCCGTCGGCCTCCATTTCGCGCAGGTGTTGGATCAGCATCTTCTCGCTGATCTCCGGCTGCAGTCTTTTCAGTTCGCCGAAGCGGCAGGGCTGCGCTTGGTGGATTTGCCAGAGCAAAAGTGCCTTCCATTTGCCACCGATCACTGCGAGCGCGGGACCCAATCCGCAGCTTTCCGGCAATTCTTTTTGCTTCTTGGCCACGGAACGCTCCAATTCTGAGGAATTGGTGGGTACCTTACTTTTTTGTCTGTACTTGCGCAATCGAAAGTGCCTGCCTAAGGTGCGCTCCAGGACGCTGGAGCATGCGGGCAGAAGGCAGCGGCAAAGCCTTCACTGGCTCCGTTTCTCGCGCGGAAAAAAGCGGCCGCTTCCAACAACTTCAAACAGACACACCGCGGCGCCCTTCGCGCCGGGACAAAGGAAAATTCATGAGCAGATTTCACGGCAAGAAGGCGGTCGTCATCGGCGGCACCCATGGCATGGGATTGGCGGTAGCGCAGGCGCTCATCGACGGAGGCGCCGAAGTGCTGATCACCGGGCGCAATGAAAAGAACATCGCGGATGCTCGCCAGGCACTTGGCGGCAGCGTGCATGCGGTGCGGTCCGATATCGCCAGCATGGACGAAGTCGCCTCGCTCAGCGCGGAAGTGCAGCGGAAGCTCGGCAAGATCGATTTCCTGCACGTGAACGCCGGCGTGTCGGAGCTGGAACCGTTCGACCAGGTCACTGAAGCGTCTTACGACCGCCAGTTCAACATCAACACCCGGGGCGCATTTTTCACCACCCAGCGCCTGGTTCCGCTGATCAAGGAGGGCGGTGCGATCGTCTTCACCTCGTCGATCGCCGAGGATTCCGGCATCGCCGGCATGGCCGTGTATTCCGCCAGCAAGGCGGCGTTGCGCGCCTTCGGCAAGGTGCTGGCATCGGAACTCCTTCCGCTAAAAATCCGCGTCAACGTGGTGAGCCCCGGCTTCATCGACACGCCGACCATGGGCGTGGCCGGCGCCTCGGCGGAAGAGCGTGCCGCCTTCATGAAGATCGGCGACGAGGTGACACCGATGAAGCGCCACGGTACGCCAGAAGAAGTGGCGCGCGCTGTGTTGTTCCTCGGCTTCGATGCCACCTTCACCACCGGCGAGCGGATCAAGGTCGACGGCGGCTTGGGCCAGGATCTGTCGCCGGCCATGGGGTGAACAAGAACGCCGCACAGCTCTCGCCGCGCAACTTCACGATCAAATCAAACAAGGAAAACAAATGTCCGACGTATCCGTCATAGGTCTTGGCGCCATGGGCTCGGCCCTGGCCGAGGCGCTCTTGAAAAACGGCCTCAGCGTCACTGTGTGGAACCGTTCGCCGGCCAAGGCCGAGGCGCTGGTAGCCAAAGGCGCCGTCGCCGCCGCGAGCGTCAAGGAGGCCGTCGAAGCGAGCAAGCTGGTGATCGCCTGCCTGCTGGTTTACGACACTGTGTATGAGGCGTTCGAGCCGGCGAAGGATGCGCTTGCCGGCCGCACACTCGTCAACCTCACCAATGGCACGCCGGCGCAAGCCCGTGAGATGGCGCAATGGGCAGCCGCGCAGAGCGCCGACTATCTCGACGGCGGCATCATGGCGGTTCCGCCGATGATCGGCCAAGCCGAGGCGCTGATTCTTTACAGCGGTGCGCACGCAGCGTTCGAGGCGCACGAGAAAGCGCTCGGTGCGTTGGGAACGGCCCGATATCTCGGCGGCGACGCCGGGCTGGCACCGTTGCACGACATCGCCTTGCTCACCGCCATGTACGGCCTGTTCTCGGGCGTCACGCACGCCTTTGCATTGACCGGGTCGGAAAAAGTGCCGGCGGAAAAATTCCTGCCGATGCTGACTGATTGGCTCGGCGCGGTCATGACATGGCTGCCCGACATGGCACGGCGTATCGACAGTGGCGACTACCGCAAAGATGTCGTCTCCAACCTCGAGATGCAGGCGGCGGCCTTCGACAACTTCATCGTGGCCAGCGAGGGCCAGGGAGTCAGCCCCGAACTGATCGCGCCGATGTTCCAGCTTCTGAAAAGAGCCGTCGCATCGGGCTATGGCGATGCCGACCAGGCGAGCCTGGTCGAGATGATCAGGACCAGGCCGCAGGTGGCGGGCTGAAGATGCGACCCAGCGCCAACTTCAGGTGGACCTGATTGGCGCGATTCCAGAGGTCGTGAAATCCATCGCCCCGGACCACGGCGTACTCGCCTGGTGCCAGCCGCCCGGCACTGATTCCAGGCCGCGCAGGAAATCGGGTTCCCTTCCAAAAAAGCAGTCACTTGGCAGACTCAAATACCTCTTTCTTATGACGAGGGAGTGCTATCGAAATCAGCGCGGCGGCGGTAACCATCAGCGCTGAAATCACCAGGCAAGCGCCTATCCCCGCTACCTGGAAAACCCAGCCGGACAACACAGTCCCGGTCAGTCGCCCCAGCGCATTGGCCATGTAGTAGAAGCCGACGTCGAGTGAGACTCCATCTTCCGTTGCATAACTCACGATCAAGTAGCTGTGCAGCGACGAGTTGATGGCGAACAGCACGCCGAAGATCAGCAACCCGGTGATCAGGACAACTTGCGCCGACTGTCCTTGCGCCATCAGCAGCGCCATCACGGCAGGCACCACGGCCAGGATCGCCGCCCACCCGAATGCGGCACGGCCGTCGGGTAGCCTGCCGCTCCGCTTGCCGGTGAAATACGGCGCGAACGACTGGACGATGCCGTAGCCGATCACCCACACCGCCAGGAACCCGCCGATCTTCCAGAAGTCCCATCCAAGCTGGGTGGCCAGGAACACCGGCAGCGCGACCACGAACCAGACGTCGCGCGCACCGAACAGGAACAAGCGGGCCGCTGACAGGAGGTTGATGGCGCGGCTCTTGGACAAGATGTCGCGAAACTTCGGTTTGCTCTTGGCCTTGCCCAGATCGCGTTTGAGCAGCGCAAGGCTGAGCAGCCACACCACCAGCAGGGCACCCGCCATGATCGCTACCGCGGGGGCAAACCCCACCCACGTGAGCAAGGCGCCTCCAAGGAAGAACCCGATGCCCTTGAGCGCATTCTTCGAGCCCGTCAGCGCCGCCACCCAGCGGAACAGCATGCCCTGCTGATCGCCCGGTACCAGCAGCTTGATGCTGCTCTTGGCGCTCATCTTGTTCAGATCCTTGGCGATGCCCGACAACGCCTGCGCGGCCATCACCCAGACCACCGTCAGCCAGGCGGCAGGCACCAACAGCATTGACAGAGCAACCACCTGCAGTGCCAAGCCGATGTTCATCGTGCGGTTCAGGCCGATACGCGCGCCCAGCCAGCCACCTACCAGGTTGGTGATGACGCCGAAGATTTCGTAGAACAGGAATAGCAGCGCTACTTGCAACGGGCTGTAGCCCAGCTCGTGGAAATGCAGCACCACGAGCATGCGCAACGCACCATCGGTCAGCGTGAATGCCCAATAGTTGCCTGTGATCAGCAAGTACTGGCGGACATCGGGCGAGAGGCGGGCGAGCATTGGATCAGTGATCCGCCTTGCCCACGAATTGCACCAGTTCCGCGGTGCGATTCACATAGCCCCACTCATTGTCGTACCAGGCGTAGATCTTCACCTGGGTACCGTTGATCACCATCGTGGACAGCGCATCGACGATGCTCGAACGCGGATCGGTCTGATAGTCGATAGACACCAATGGGCGTGTCTCGTAACCCAGGATCCCCTGGAGTTCGCCTTCCGCTGCGTCGCGCAGGAGCTGGTTGACCTCTTCGACCGTGGTGGGGCGTTCAACCTCGAACACGCAGTCGGTCAGCGAGGCATTGGTGAGCGGCACGCGCACCGCGTGTCCGTTCAAACGTCCTTTCAGCTCTGGAAAGATCTCGGCGATGGCGGTGGCCGAGCCGGTTGAGGTCGGAATCAGGCTGCTGCCGCAGGAACGGGCGCGACGCAAGTCCTTGTGCGGCGCATCCACGATCACCTGGGTGTTGGTCAGGCTGTGGATCGTGGTCAAGCTACCGTGGCGAATGCCGATCTTTTCGTGAACCACTTTGACCACCGGCGCGAAGCAATTGGTCGTGCAGGAGGCCGCCGAGACAATGCGATGCTGCTTCGGATCAAAACGCTCGTGATTCACGCCCATCACGATGTCCAGCGCACCAGCGGATTTGATGGGTGCGGTCACCACCACGCGCTTCACTCCTTGGTCCAGGTATGGCTGCAGTACGTCCGGCTTGCGGAACTTGCCGGAGCTTTCGATAACCACGTCGCAGCCCGACCAGTCGGTGGCGGCGATGTCCTTGTTGTGGGTCACCGGAATGTGGACGCCGTCGATCACGATGGCGTCGCCATCGGCTATGGCCTCGTGATTCCAGCGTCCATGCACGGAATCGAAGGTCAACAGGTGCGCCAGTGTCACGGCATCGCCGGCCGGGTCGTTGATCTGCACGAACTGAAGGTCGGGGTTACCCCAGGCGGCGCGCAGCGTCAGGCGCCCCATGCGGCCGAAGCCGTTGATGCCAACTCGAATGGTCATGGAAAAGTTCTAGTGGGAGAAAGAAGGAACGTGCGATAGCACCGATGCTCAGGAGGCGCGGCCTATGTCACGGACGTGGGTTTCAAGTACGAGACGGTCGATGGCTTCCACCTTCAAGGCCAGCAACAGTGAGATCCGGTGTTGCAGCAGACGCAGAGCAGTGGTGAAAGCGTGGTGGACGTGTTCGGGTGAACCGGACGTCGCCGCCGGATCTTCGATGCCCCAGTGCGCAGTGATCGGATGACCGGGCCAGACCGGGCAGGTTTCGCCCGCGGCCTTGTCGCACACCGTGATGACCAGATCCATCTCCGGTGCTTCCGGTGCCGCGAACTCGTCCCAGGGCTTGCTGCGCAGCGCGTCCGTCGGCAAACCGGCTTCTTGCAGGATCTGCAAGGTCATCGGGTGCACTTCACCGCGGGGCTGGCTGCCGGCGCTGTAGGCCTGGAAGCGCTCCTTGCCCAGCTGGTTGGTGAGCGCCTCGGCCATGATGCTGCGGGCCGAGTTGCCCGTACACAGGAACAACAGGTTGTAGCGGCTAGCCATAAGCGATTCCTTTAGACAGAAGGGAGTTCAGGCGCGGGCTTCGTACCAGCCCTTGGAGGCGTTGACGATGCGTACTACGGACAACATGACGGGGACCTCGACCAGCACGCCGACTACGGTGGCCAGCGCGGCGCCGGAGTGAACACCGAACACGCTGACCGCCGTGGCCACGGCCAGTTCGAAGAAGTTGCTGGCGCCGATCAGTGCCGAGGGGCCGGCCACGCAGTGAGCCACGCCGAAGCGGCGGTTGAGCCAGTACGACACACCGGCGTTGAAATAGACCTGGATCAGGATCGGCACCGCCAGCATCGCGATGATCAACGGCTGATCCACGATCTGCTGGCCCTGGAAGCCGAACAGCAGCACCAGCGTGACCAGCAAGGCGCCCAGCGAAACCGGTCCCAGGCGTTTCAGTAGTGCCTGCAGGGCGGCCTCGCCGCCGCGGTGCAGCACCCAGCGGCGCAGCAGGGCCGCGAGCACCACCGGCACGATGATGTACAGGCCCACCGACAGCAACAGCGTCGACCAGGGCACGGTGATCGAGGAGATGCCCAGCAACAAGCCGACGATGGGGGCAAACGCCACCACCATGATCATGTCGTTCAAGGCCACTTGGCTGAGCGTAAACCGTGGCTCACCGTTGCACAGGTGGCTCCAGACGAACACCATCGCCGTACACGGCGCCGCAGCAAGCAGGATCAGGCCTGCCACGTACGAGTCGAGCTGTGCGGCCGGCAGGTACGGCGCGAACACATGGCGGATGAAGAGCCAGCCCAGCAGTGCCATCGAAAATGGCTTGACGGCCCAATTGACGAACAGGGTGACGCCGATGCCTTTCCAGTGCTGCTTCACTTGGCCCATGGCGGCGAAGTCGATCTTCAGCAGCATCGGAATGATCATCAGCCATATCAGTATCGCCACGGGCAGATTGACCTTGGCCACCTCCATCGCACCCAACGCGGCGAAGCCAGCCGGGAACAGATAGCCCAAGCCGGTGCCTACGGCGATGCACAGCGCTACCCACAGCGTCAGGTGGCGCTCGAAACCGCCCATACGCTGGGACAGCGAGGCCTGGTCTGTCGTGGTGGCGGCTTGGTTCATGTGTTGGCGTCCTTCGACCCAACCACTTTTTTCGCAGCGGGCATGCATGCCGCTTCGGGCTGGCCGCCGCAGCAGTTGCGGGTGAGGAAGGCGATCAGCTCGTTCATCGCGCTGAAGTCGGCGCGATAGCAGATGTAGCGGCCACACTGTTCGCCCTGGATCAGGCCGGCGGCGCTCAGTTCTTTGAGGTGGAACGACAGCGTGGCGCCGGGCAGCGTCAGCGCGTCGGCGATATCACCGGCCATGCGGCCTTTGGGGCCCGCCTCGACAAGTAGGCGGAACACCGAAAGCCGGGTGGCGTGGCCGAGGGCGGCCAAAGCAAGGGTTGCGTTCTTTATTTCCATTTTTCTAGAATAGTCAAACATAACTAAGCTAGCAAGCCCACATGACAGCAGAACGACTGCCCCACATCGCCTCTGAAGCGCTGGACATCCCGGATCGATACAAGCTGGGTTTGACCGGTGCCGACCACCCGCCACGCATCCTGATTCTCTACGGCTCGCTGCGTCCCCAGTCCTACAGCCGCAAGCTGGCCCTGGAAGCAGAGCGGCTGCTGCAACACTTTGGCGCCGAAACGCGGGTGTTCGATCCGCATGAACTGCCACTGCTGGATAGCGTGGGTGCCGACCACCCCAAGGTGCAGGAACTGCGTGCCTTGTCGCAGTGGTCGGAGGGACAGGTCTGGGTCAGCCCGGAGCGGCACGGCACGATGACCGCGGCGTTCAAGAACCAGATCGATTGGCTGCCGTTGGAGGACGGCGGCATGCGCCCGACCCAAGGGCGGACATTGGCGGTGATGCAGGTGTGTGGTGGCTCGCAGTCGTTCAACGTGGTCAACGCGCTACGCGTGTTGGGGCGCTGGATGCGCATGGTCACCATCCCCAACCAGTCCTCGGTGGCCAAGGCCTGGCAGGAGTTCGACGACAACGGGCGCATGAAGCCTTCTTCGTACTACGACCGTGTGGTCGACGTGATGGAAGAACTGGTCAAGTTCACTTTGCTGGTGCGTGATCGCAGTAGCTATCTGACCAGCCGCTATAGCGAACGTAAGGGTGATCTCTTGGCGCGGGCACTGGCCGGAGCTTCCGGGTCTGTCGAAGCCAAGCCGACACCGGTGGTCGCGGCTTCCGTGGCGATAGAGCCGGTGCTTCCGGCGAACCGCAGCTGCTGCGCCAGTTGCTGAGGCCCTCATGGACACCGTCATCTATCACAACCCCGCCTGCGGCACGTCCCGCAATACGCTGGCCTTGATCCGCCATGCGGGCATCGAGCCGACGATCATCGAATACCTGAAACATCCCCCGTCGCGGGAGCGCTTGGTTGAGTTGATCGCCGGCGCCGACATGACGGTGCGGGAAGCCATACGCCAGAAGGGCACGCCCTATCTGGAGCGCGGCCTGGACGATTCATCGCTCGGTGATGATGCGTTGCTGGATGCCATGCTGGCCGAACCCATCTTGATCAACCGCCCCTTCGTGCAGACGCCCAAGGGGATCCGCCTCTGTCGCCCGTCGGAAGCGGTACTGGATCTGCTGCCGCCCGTTACCCGACCTTTCGTCAAGGAGGATGGCGAAGTAGTCATCGACGAAACCGGACGCCGGGTCCGTTGATCCCCTGCGAGCGTCTCAACGCAGAGTGCCTCTGCGTGGGACTCCGAGGCCTTTCAGCAAGTTTTCTGTTCCACGATGGGCTCTCCAGCTCGCTGTGAGCTGCTGAAAGAGCGTTGCCCGCACGTATTCGCCTCCGCACCGGTGTTCGTCTCGGCCAGACAGAACGCAAGGATGTCTGTGCTTGTCGAGGCGATCGAGTCGTCATGTATCTGGCCCGTGGCCAGCGTGCGACAGAAAGCGCTCCAAACAAGACGAGAGCAGCGCACCGCTCCGAGGCTGTTTCTTTCTGCCTGATTGGTCACAGCGAAGTCATCTGGTTGTAATCCGAACGCCATCGAATCTTCGTACGGGCCTCCTAGGCTCGCACACTCCCTGCGTCGGCAGGCAGTGCCGGCGTTACCCAGCCCCCCGCGAGGTAATCCCCATGAGTGAACAGAAGCCGCTCGTCCCCTATAGCGAAGACGATTTCGACCACGAGGACAGCAATCGGTCTGAAAATCCGCACTTCAGCGACGTGCTCGCCAACCATCTGGATCGCCGCCAATTGTTGAAAGGCGGGCTCGGCCTGGCCGTGACCGCCGGATTGTTTTCACATGCCGGGTTGAGCGAGGCATCTGTTGCGCGGCCCGACCCACGCCCTGATCACCTTCGCCCTGGCCGAGGCAAGCCGCTAGGCTTCACGGCCGTTGCCGTCAGCCGGGCCAACACGGTCGTGGTACCTCCGGAATACAACTTCGACATCATTCTGCCGTGGGGCGAGCCGATCACCGGCCGTTATCCGGCTTACCTCGACGGCGGCCTCAACAGCGGCGCGGACCAAGAACAGCAAATGGGTATGCACCACGACGCGATGCACTACTACCCGATGTCGCGCGGCCCCATTCAGGGCAGCCGCCACGGCCTGTTGGCTATGAATCACGAGTACATCGACACCGACGCCGCCCATCCCACCGGCGCCACCTGGATTGACGGCGTGCGTGACCGCGACCAGGTTCGCAAAGAGATCGCCGCGCACGGCGTGAGCGTCGTCGAAATCGTCCGCGTTGGCGACAAATGGCGCACGGTACGTGGCCGCTACAATCGCCGCATCACCGCCGCCACCCGCATGGAAATCGCCGGTCCCGCGCGTGGCCATCGCAACCTGCGTACCGCCTACAGTCCGGCCGGCACGCATACTCGCGGCACGATCAATAATTGCGCCCATGGCGTCACGCCGTGGGGCACTTACCTCACCTGCGAGGAGAACTGGGCGGGCTATTTCGTCAACCGCGGCACGCGCCCGCGCGAACATTCGCGCTATGGGGTCTCGGCCACCGTGGGGCGCTATGGGTGGGAAAGCGTCGAGGACCGCTTCGATGCCACCAGCAAGGCCGGCAGCGCCACGCAGGATTATCGCAACGAGCCCAACCATTTCGGTTGGATCGTCGAGATCGATCCGTTCAACCCGCGCAGCACACCCATCAAACGCACGGCCCTGGGCCGCTTGGCGCACGAGGGTGTGGTGTTTGCCAAAGCTCGGCCGGGCCGTCCGTTGGTGGCTTACATGGGCGATGACGCGCAGAACGAATACATCTACAAATTCGTCAGCAAAGATCCTTACATCCCCGGTCGTGCCAACGGTCGCTTGCTGGACAGCGGCACTCTTTATGCCGCCCGCTTCCATGACGATGGCAGAGGCGAATGGCTGGCGCTGGATATTGAGGACCCGGCCTTCCGCGCAGCGGCGGCGGCCAAAGGCGTCGAGTTCGCCGACCAAGGTGACGTGCTGATCAACACACGCTTGGCCGCCGATGTCGTCGGCGCCACGCGCATGGACCGGCCCGAATGGGGTGCGATCGATCCGCACAGCGGCTGGGTGTATTTCACCCTCACCAACAACAGCACTCGCGGCACGGCGTTTCCGGTCGATGAAGTCAATCCGCGCGGGCCCAATCCGCACGGCCATATCGTCCGTTTCCTTGAGCAGCGCGGCCGCGCTGAAACACGTACTTTCGTGTGGGATCTATTCCTGCTCAGCGGCCATGAACGCGACAGCCTGGATCCGAACGGCCATGCGCTCACCGCCGACAGCATCCACGCCAGCCCAGACGGCCTGTGGTTTGATCCCAACGGCCTGCTATGGATTCAAACCGACATGAGCGGCAGCCAACTCAACAGCGGTCCATTCGGCAATAACCAGATGCTGGTGACCAACCCGAAGACCGGCCAGCTCAAGCGTTTTCTCGTCGGCCCTGCAGGGTGTGAGGTCACCGGAGTCACCGCGACGCCCGACCAGCGCACCATGTTCGTGAACATTCAACATCCAGGCGAAGATGGCGGCGTGTGGCCGGCCGGAGGTTTGAAAGCCCGATCCGCGACCATTGTGGTGACCAGGAAAGACGGCGGCGTGATCGGAACATAGAAGCCGACATCCGCATTGGATAATCCCTATGAGTATTTGCGGGAGCCGTTGAGCTCCCGCACAAAAGGGACGAAACAGGACGCAACCTGATCTTGCGACTCAACCTGCTCGCATTCTCTTTGATCGCCGGTGAAACATTGTGGGGTTACCACGGGCCAAGTGAGCCGATGCTCAAGTGGTGACCCCTCCGGCCGCCACGCTTGGCACGCATCCGACTCAGCTCATTTCATTCCGCATGGCTGCGCTTCCGAAACTGCGCCGCCTTATGCCGATTGCCGCATTGGGCCATGCTGCACCAGCGCCGCTTGTGCGACTTGGTGCGGTCGTAGAACCACAGGATGCAGTCAGGGTGCTCGCACTGCCTCACCAAGGCGAAGTCACCTTCCACGAGCAGCTGGGCTGCCGCTTCGGCCACAGGGCCGAGCAGCGACGCGGAGCCGTCGCCCCGTCGGATGCGGGTCAACGCCAACCCGCCAGTGTCATCGCGCTGCAGAAGCGGGGACGTCTGATAGGCCTGCAGGTAGTGATTGAGGGCATCGACGGCCACCGGCCCACCCGCCTTGCGTGCGGAGATCGCCTCCCGCACTGCGTCCCTCAGCTCGCGGCCACGCACTAGCAGACTCGTCGGGGTCTCATTGCCTGCGTTCTCGGCCGCGACGCCCTGCCGCACCAGCCATCGGTGCACATCCTCAGCTGTCGCCCAGTAGTCCACCGCTTGGCCCTGGTTCCGGGCCTCGGTGTTGAGCAGGTCCAACGCCAAGTGGTCGCCTACTTGGGGGGCTTCAGGTATGCCAGCGCTTTCTTGCGGAGCCGTGGCGCTCATGAAAGTAACCTTCAAAATAACTATTGACAGGTTATCACGGCCAGAGCAGACTGCGTCAAAGTAACCTTTAATGTTGTATTTAGAAGGTTACGTAATCCAGCATTCTCACCTGTCGCGAGAACCCGTCATGAGCCTCAAAAGCCTTCTCCTTGCTGCCGCTACGTTGGGCAGCACACTGCCGGCCGCAGCGGCCGAGCCCGCCACGCAAATCCACTACCGCACCGCCGACATCCAGGGCGTCAACGTCTTCTACCGCGAAGCCGGACCGGCGGACGCCCCTGCCGTCCTTCTGCTCCACGGCTTCGGTGCCTCCTCCCACATGTTCCGGGACCTGATCCCTGTCCTGGCGCAGCGCTACCGCGTGATCGCCCCCGACTTGCCGGGCTTCGGGCAGACGACGATCAAGCAGGGCGTCGCGTTCGACTACACGTTCGACAACGTGGCCACGGTCATCGACGCCTTCACGGTTGAAAAGGGCCTGGATCGCTATGCGATCTACGTGTTCGATTACGGCGCGCCCGTCGGCTGGCGCCTGGCCGTGGCGAATCCCCTGAAGATCACCGCCATCGTGAGCCAGAACGGCAACGCCTACGAAGAAGGCCTGAGCGAAGGCTGGGCCGACATGCGCAAGGCCTGGGACGACCCGACGGCCGAGAACCGCGAAGCGCTGCGCCGCTTCAACGCGCCGGACATGATCCAGTGGCAGTACACCGAAGGTGTCCGGGACACCTCGCTGATCGCGCCGGAGAGCTACCAGCTGGCGTCGGCGGCGATCGCGCGCATCGGTGTCGAACCGCAGATGGACCTGCTGCTGGACTACGGCAGCAACCTCCGGCAGTACCCGCAGCTGCATGCATTCTTCCGCCAGTACCAGCCGCCGACGCTCGCGATCTGGGGCAAGAACGACCCGTTCTTCATCCCCGCCGGCGCCGAAGCCTATAAGCGCGACAACCCGAAGGCCGAAGTGCGCTTCCTCGATACAGGCCATTTCGCCATCGAAACCCATGGCGGCGAGATCGCGACGCGCATGCTCGAGTTCCTGGATCGCAACATTGAGCGGTGAGCGTGGTTCGCAAGGAAGGACGTTGGGATGTACTACCTGATCACCAGGACAAGGATGTCCGCCTTGGTCTTGGATTCAACCGATCTATGCAACGGTTTGTCGATACCGCTGATGTGTCATAGCCTGCCGCCTTCCTGGGCCGCTCGTTCAGCTGCCTTGCCACTGCATCGAGCTTGGAACGTTGCGTCAGGCCCGAATACGAGCGCGTGAGAGGCTCCTGCGTCACTCAGGTTTAGACCAGGGAGCGCTTCTGTGCGCCTGCCTGACGGGCATCAATGCGCTGCGCGTCAGCGCTCTGCCATTGCGGACGTTAATGGCGCGCCTGGCGGCTTAAAGGATGAGCTTGTGTTCTGATGGCGCCATTCCTGGGCGCATTCAATTGCTTAAATTCCCGTCGTGGCGGGCAGCACGCCTCGAAGGGGATGCAAACTAGTAAAAGGCGACAATTCAACGCGTGTGACCGCTAAAAAGTGAGAATTCCTCTCACCAATTGAAAGTGGGCCAATAGCGATCGCTAAAAAGCGGAAGATGGCGCGCCCGGAGGGATTCGAACCCCCGACCAATGGCTTCGGAAGCCACTACTCTATCCGGCTGAGCTACGGGCGCACGGGAGGCGCATTCTAACGGGAATTGCGCTGCTTGGCTCATTTACTGTTTCGCTGGTAGTAAGGAGGAGCGCGAGGATGAGTACCGACCGGGATACCGTGCAGTCGTATGATGCGGCCGCGGCGGAGTACGCTGCCGAGGCCGCGGCGATGCCTGAATGGGTCGCGACAGAGATCGATGCGTTCGCGACCGAGCTGGGTCGTTCGGGCAGGGTGCTGGAGATCGGAAGCGGTGGCGGGCGAGATGCGCTTGAGCTTGAGAAGCGGGGGATTAGCGTCCGGCGCACCGACATTGCCAAGGGTTTCGTCGAACTGCTTCGCGAGCGTGGTTTCGAGGCCGACCTGTTGGACCCGCTGACCGACGACCTGGCTGACCCGCAGCGTCCCGGTACGCCGTACGACGGAATATGGGCATGTGCCTGTCTTATTCACGTCGCGCGCGCGGATTTCGGCACGGTGCTTGGGCGGCTTGCCGAGGCAACCCGGACCGGTGGGCGACTGCACGCCTCAGTTAGAGAGGGCGATGGCGAGGATGTATCCACGCACGGCAGCGCTGCAGCGCCTCGGCGCTACGTCGAGACGTACTGGCGCGAGCCTGCCCTGCGGTCCGCACTCACAGACGCCGGTTGGATCGTCAGCGAGGTGCGTCGGTGCGTCGGAAGACCCGATGATCGGTGGCTGAGCGTTCGGGCTAGCCGGGCATGACGCATAACAGGGCCGTAAGTGGCACCAAGCGGAAGAAGATCGAACTTCCGGTTCTGTTCGAGTGCCGAAACTGAGGCGCTACCGTTTCGCTGCGGTTTTTGAATCGGTTCCGGACCTACCTGCGTGCATGCGTTAGTGACGGCCTGCTGTGTGGTATCTCGCGGATAGCTTGCCCATATGACGCATATGACGCCGCGGATTGGCCTCCGAGCCAAGGCGCGAGGAGGAGGCATAGCGGGGCTATGTAACGACGAGCAACGCCGGATCGGGGGCCAAGACCTAGTCAGATGGGTAAGCTATTCGCGAGATACCACACCAGGCTTTCCGGATGAGCTACGAACGTTACGAAACGCCGCAGGCGCCGCGCTGGCGGGAGCGATTGGGTCTGTACTGGAAGCTGGTGCGCGGCGACCGGCCGATTGGCGTGCTGTTGCTGCTGTGGCCGACCTGGTGGGCGTTGTGGTTGGCCTCGGGCGGCGTGCCGCCGATGTGGACGCTGTTCGTGTTCACTGCGGGCGTGTGGCTGACCCGCTCGGCCGGCTGCGTGATCAACGACTACGCCGACCGCTGGCTTGATCCGCAGGTCGAGCGCACCATGGGCCGGCCGTTGGCGACCGGCGCGGTGTCCGGCCGGGAAGCGCTGCTGCTGTTCGCGGTGCTGATGATCGTGGCGTTCGCGTTGGTGCTGACGCTGAACCGGCTGACGGTGTACTTGAGTTTCGCGGGGTTGTTCCTGGCTGCCAGCTATCCCTATCTGAAACGCTATACCTACCTGCCGCAGGTCTATCTGGGTCTGGCGTTCGGCTGGGGGATTCCGATGGCCTTCGCCGCCGTGCAGGGCGAAGTGCCGACACTGGCCTGGGTGCTGTACTGCGCCAATATCCTGTGGGCGACGGCTTACGACACTTGGTACGCCATGGTGGACCGCGAGGACGACATCCGCGCTGGCTCCAAATCCACCGCGATCCTGTTCGGCGACATGGATCTGCCCATCCTGGGTGTGCTGTACGCGCTGGTGTTCCTGGCGCTGTATCTGGTCGGCCGCCAGGCGGGGCTAGGCATGTACTACTGGGCCGGGATAGCGATAGCTGCGCTGTTGGCTGCCTATGAATTCGTCATTGCACGCGGCCGTGGGCGGGAGGCGTGCTTCCGCGCGTTCCTGCACAACAACTGGATAGGCGCTGCGGTGTTTGCGGGGATCGTGCTGGAGTTCGCGCTGGGGACGTAGGCTTTTCCACGCCAGGTGCCAGATTCGTCATCCCGGCGCAGGCCGGGACCCAGCGCCTTGCGCTCAGCTAAAAAGAAAAGTCGCCAGGTCCCGGCCTGCGCCGGGATGACGAATCCCAGCATCTCTTCCTGGTTCTACGAAGATGAAGGACATTCCGCCGCCCAAGCCGCGCAACTGACCTACGGTTGCTTCAACATCTTGGGTTCCTTGATGCCGGTCAGCTGGCCGTAAAGACGGTCGCGCTCGGCGCGCTCGACGCTGGTCAGCTGCATCGATTCGGAAAATGCACCGGCAATGTGCGCTTCGAAGATGATCCGGCCGTCCTTGACCCAGGTGCCGATCTTGCCGACGTTTTGGCCGGTGACGGTTTGGATCCGTTGCTGCGCATCGGCGCGGAACGCGAACTGGAGTGCCGGGGAACCGGAAATTGGATCGTACGCCCGGGTGATGCCTGCGATGTCGGCAGAAGTCATCAGCGGGTGGCGTTGCAGATATAGCGTCGTCTGCGGAGGTGCGCGCCGAAACTCCTCGCAGCCCAGACAAGGCTCAACGGACGCGATGCGGAATTCGAGTCCAGGCTTTGGCGGTACCGGCGGTTCGACCAGGGTTTGTGGTGCGCAACCGGCCAACAAGACGATGCTCGTCAATCCAGCTATGCGCAGACCGGCGACCCATCCACGAAAAGCATTTGAAGTGGGCATTGGGGTTCCTGTGTAGAGGGCTCAGAGGGCGGATCACTGCACCCGTGCGCAAACCCATGCGTCGACACGGGCCACACCTGCCTTGCGTAGTGTCTTGGCTGCCGCATGCAGGGTAGCGCCGGTGGTCATGACATCGTCGATCAACACGATATGACGGGGCAGGGCCGCGGGATCGGGCACGGCGAAGGCGTTCTTCAGATTGCGGCGGCGGGCGGGCGCATCCAGCTCCGATTGCGGCGCGGTATCGCGGGTGCGGCTCAAAGCGCTGGTCAACAGCGGGATGTCCAACGCCTGTGCCAGTGCCTTCGACAATTCCACCGCCTGGTCATAGCCGCGCCGGCGCAGTCGCGCGGCGTGCAGCGGAACAGGTACCAGCGCTTCCGGGCGATCGGCAGCCGCCAGGCCCTCTGCCATCAGCTCCGCCAGCAACCGGCCAGCGGCCAGATCGTGGTGAAACTTGAAACGAGGCACCAGACGGTCCAGCGGAAAGCCGTAAACCAAAGCCGCGCGGGTTTCAGTCACCGGAGGAGGTGATTGCAGGCAGGCACCGCAGGTGCCCGGGTGCGGCAACGGAAGAGCGCATTGGCTGCAGGCGGTGGCGTTCCAGGGCAGTCCACGGCGGCAGTTAGTACACAGATCGTTGCTGTTGTCGCCACGTTCGCCACACAACAGGCATCGCGGCGCCAGCATGGCAAGGCTGGTGGCGCGCAGCCACCTGTCAACTTTAAAAGCTTCCATGCGGTTGACAGTCTTGCTTCCGGTTTCCAGACTTGCCCGACTTTACCTCCGCGAGGCCGCGATGTCCGCCCCAGCCGCACTTCTTTCACCCGGCCCGACGCCGGTCTTGCGCCACGACTGGCAGCGCGCCGAACTGCTGGAGCTGTTCGATCTGCCGTTCCCCGAACTGCTGCACCGTGCCGCCAGCGTGCACCGCCAGCATTTCGATCCGGCCGAAGTGCAGGTCTCGACACTGCTGTCGGTGAAGACCGGCGGCTGCCCCGAGGATTGCGCGTACTGCCCGCAGGCGCAGCGCTACAACACCGGCGTACAGGCGCAGAAGCTGATGGATACCGAACAGGTGCTGGAGAAGGCGAAGCAGGCCAAGGCTGCCGGGGCGTCGCGCTTCTGCATGGGCGCGGCATGGCGCTCGCCCAAGGACCGCGATATTCCCAAGGTCGCCGAGATGATCCGTGAAGTGAAGGCGCTGGGGCTGGAAACCTGCGCCACGCTGGGCATGTTGAATGCCGACCACGCGCAGGCGCTGAAGAGCGCCGGGCTGGACTACTACAACCACAACCTGGATACGGCGCCGGATTTCTACGGCGAGATCATCCACACCCGCGAGTACCAGGACCGCCTGGATACGCTGGAAAACGTCCGCGATGCCGGCATGAAGACCTGCAGCGGCGGCATTGTCGGCATGGGCGAATCGCGCGAGCAGCGCGCGGGTCTGCTGCAGGCGCTGGCCAACTTGCCGGCGCATCCGGATTCGGTGCCGATCAACCGCTTGGTGCAGGTAGCCGGCACGCCGCTGCACGGCACCACGGAGCTGGACCCGTTCGAATTCGTCCGCACGATTGCGGTAGCTCGCATCACCATGCCCCAATCCATGGTGCGATTGTCGGCTGGGCGCGAAAGCATGAGCGATGAGCTGCAGGCGCTATGTTTCGCGGCGGGGGCCAACTCCATTTTCTATGGCGAGAAGCTGCTGACCACCGGCAACCCGGATACCGAACGCGATCAGGCGCTGTTCGCGCGCCTGGGCCTGCGGCCGATGCCGTTGCAGGCTCAAAATGTGCACGCCGATCACAGAATCGATGTGCCCGGCAGCGGTACGGTGCACGCGGACATCACCGAACCCACCCCGCAATGCGGGCGGGCGGCGTAAGAACCTGTTCTCGATCTGCTGCGCTCGGCAGTCGGCCGTGAACAAGTTCGAAGTCGGGTTGTGCTCAGGGGGAAAGACCAGCTGACGTAGCCGCCTCCGTGCACTCATGGGGGCGACATCCCGTCGCCGGTCTGGTCGCCTGTCGCACTACCGTCACCGTGCGCGCCGACCCTTCCTACTTTGCTAGATGCTTATTCATCATGACCCGCCTCGATCTGCTTGAACGTGTCCAGGCCCAGCGCCAGCAGCGCATCGCCCAGGGGCGCCAACGCGTGCGCCGCGTCATCACGCGCCGCGATGGAGTGCGGGTGGAAGTGGCGGGACGCTGGCTGATCGAGTTCGCCAGCAACGACTATCTTGGCTTGGCGCAGCAGTTCGAAGTGGTCAGCGCCCTGCAGGACACCGCCGCACGCGAAGGCGTCGGCGCGGGCGCTTCCCACCTGATCACCGGGCACCACGCCGCGCATGAAGCGCTGGAGCGCGAGGTCGCCGAATGGCTGGGGTACCCGCGAGGTTTGCTGTTCGGTAGCGGCTACATGGCCAACTTGGCCGTGCAGCAGGCGCTGCTGGAAGACGGCGACGTTTGCGTGCAGGACCGGCTCAACCACGCCAGCCTGCTGGATGCCACGCGCTTGGCGGGCTGCAAGCTGCGCCGCTATCCGCATCTGGATCCGGAAGGCGCGTTGCGCCAGCTCAAGCAGGCGCCCGAGGGCGCGGCCATGCTGGTAACCGACGGCGTCTTCAGCATGGATGGCGATGTGGCGCCGTTACGGGCACTGAGCCTGGTGGCGCGCATGCAGCAGGCGCTGTTCTATGTGGATGACGCGCACGGTGTTGGTCTGCGTGGACCGGACGGACGCGGCAGTGTGGCCGAAGCGCGCATGGGCGTCACCGATGTCCCGTTGCAACTGGTCACGCTGGGCAAGGCACTGGGCGGTTACGGCGCGGTGGTGGTGGGCGACGATGCATTGATCCAGCACCTGGCGGAAACGGCGCGACCCTACATCTTCACCACCGCGTTGCCCGCGGCCCAGGCCGCTGCAACACGCGTGGCGGTCAAGTACGCGCGCCGCGATCATTGGCGCCGAGAGAAACTGCAGGGCTTGATCGATCGTTTCCGTACCGCCGCCCAGCGCAAGGGCCTGCAGCTGATGGCATCGGAATCGCCTATCCAGCCGGTGCTATGTGGCGCCGACAGCACGGCGATGGCATTGTCCGCCGCGTTGGAAAGCGCTGGCTATCTGATACCCGCAATTCGGCCACCCACGGTGCCCGAAGGCAAGGCGCGGCTGCGAGTGACGCTTTCAGCGCTGCACTCGCCGCAGGACGTCGATGGCATGGTCGAAACAATGGCGCGCTCCTGGGAAGCGGTGCAGCGGGTGCACGGCGCGGCAGCGGTGGCGTAACCATCGGCATCCGCATCGTCGACGCCGGTACCGCCGCATATCGGCGACAATACCGGCATGCATATTGAAGTCGTAGGCAGCGGCGCGCCGCTCGTGTTGATTCATGGCTGGGCATTGCACGGTGGCGTATTTGCGCCGCTGGTCGAGCGATTGTCCGATAGCTTTCAACTGCATCTGGTCGACCTGCCCGGCCACGGTCACAGCCGCGAAAGTCTCACGCCACTGACATTGGACGCATGCGCTCAGGAAATCCTGGCGCAGACGCCGCCCGCGGTGTGGCTGGGTTGGTCGCTAGGTGGCTTGGTCGCTCTACATGCGGCCGCGCGTTCTTCCCAAGTGCGTGGACTGGTGATGATCGCGGCAACGCCGCGCTTCGTGCGTGGTGCGGATTGGCCGCATGCAGTAGAGCCTTCGGTGTTCCTGCAGTTCGGCAATGAATTGCAGCAGGACTACCGCGGTACTTTGGAGCGTTTCCTGGCGCTGGATACGATCGGCTCGGAACACGCGCGCGCCGAGCTCCGTACGTTGAAGGAAACTCTGTACGCCCGCGGCGAACCTGCACCGTTGGCGTTGCAGCAAGGATTGGAACTGCTGGAAGACAGCGACCTGCGCGCGGACCTATCGGCATTGTCGGTGCCGAATCTGTGGATCTCAGGCCGACGCGATCGCCTGGTGCCGCCGGACGGCATGCGCGAAGCGGCGACACACGCGTCACAAAGCCGCTACGTGGATATTGCCGGCGGTGGGCACGCGCCATTCCTGGGCCAGGCGGATCAAGTGGCGCTGGAGATTCGTGGGTTTATGGATGCGTCACTTGTGGGAGCGACGTGAGTCGCGACCGGGATCCCAAAGCTTTTGGACACGGATTAATGCGGAAAACGCGGATAAAGCATTGAATGTTTCTATCCGTGTTTATCTGCGTTAATCCGTGTCTAAGAGCTTTAATACCGATCGTCGTGACTGACATCGGTCCTACAACAGTCAACAAATTATCTCCATGAACGAAACCTTCGACCACCGCCACATCCGGCGTGCTTTCTCCCGCTCGGCCGGCAGCTACGACGCCGCGGCTGCGTTGCAGCATGAGGTGGAGAAGCGATTGCTGGAGTCGCTGGAATACTGGGAGATCCGGCAGAACAAAGGCGAGCGGCAAGAACCGAAGGTGGTGTTGGATGTCGGCAGCGGCCCGGCTCATGCCGCCGCCGCGATGCGAAAGCGCTGGCCGGGTGCGCAGGTAATAGCGCTCGACCTGGCGCTGCCAATGCTGCGCCAGGCCAAGAAACAAGCGGGTTGGTGGAAGTCGTTCGCGCGCGTCTGCGCCGACGCGCGCGCGCTGCCCATGGCCGAAGGCAGCGCCGACGTGCTGTTCACCAACTTATGCTTGCAATGGGTGGAAGACCTGCCGGCCGTGTTCGCCGGATTTCGTCGCGTGCTCAAGCCCGGGGGCTTGCTGTTGTGCTCCACGTTCGGGCCAGAAACCTTGCAGGAACTCCGCGATGCTTTTTCGCAGGCCGATGCCGTGCCTCACGTCAGCCCGTTCGCTTCCATTGCGCAATTCGGCGACGCCTTGATGATGGCGGGATTCCGCGACCCGGTGCTGGATCGCGACCGCTTCACCCTGACCTACAACGACTTGCCGGCGTTGATGCGCGAGTTGCGCGCCATGGGCGCAACCAATGCGCTGCGCACGCGCAGGCATACGTTGACCGGGCGACATCGCTTCGCCGCCGCGTCCGCCGTCTACGAAAACTTCCGTCTACAAGA
This sequence comes from Pseudoxanthomonas sp. UTMC 1351, assembly GCF_040948865.1. Taxonomy (NCBI): domain Bacteria; kingdom Pseudomonadati; phylum Pseudomonadota; class Gammaproteobacteria; order Lysobacterales; family Lysobacteraceae; genus Pseudoxanthomonas; species Pseudoxanthomonas sp. UTMC 1351. The sequence goes on from NZ_JAVGJT010000025.1 coordinate 50,555, forward strand.
CGGCAAACTGCCCAGCACCTGGGAAGTGATCTACGCGCATTCGTGGGCGCCGCCAGCAGGCGCACCGATCCGCGGACAGGGTGAGGAAATTGCCGCCGTGCCGGTATCGTCGATTCCGATTCGCCGGCGCGAATAACTCGGTGTGCTTCCTTGTGGGAGCGACGTAAGTCGCGACGTTGATTTTTCCGGTCGCGACTTACCCGTGCCAGCATGCCGGCACGACTCCCACAAGGAAACACCACTACACACTCACCTGCGCAATCCAATCCTGCAGGTTGTAGTAGTTGGTGACCCGGGCGATACGGTCATCGCGAATATCGAAAAAAGCGCCGCCCGGCAGCACATAGCGTTGCCCTTTGGCGGCCGGTAGGCCCTCGTCGGTACGCACGTATTCGCCGTGGACCACATATTCGGCGGCGGCGCGCTGGCCATCCAGCGAGGCCAGCACCACGACGTCCCGCAACTGTTCGCGGTAGCTGCCGTTCATGCGCGCCAGGAACGCGGCAAATGCATCCTTTCCGGTTTCGCGTGCGCCCTGGTTCAAATCGTGGACGACATCGTCGGCCAACAGTGCCAGCATGCTGTTCCAGTCGCCGCGATTGAAAGCGGCGTAGTAGGTCAGCACCAGTTCGGTGGCGCGGTCCTGTTTACGGTTGCCGTCGATCTTCATGGCGTTCTCGCGGGCAGTGGAAACGACGCCACATAATACGCGCGCTCATGACATCGGATGTCACATCGCCCGCGACAGCCTGTCACGGTGGAAGAAGTAAACCTCCGCCAGCAGGAAGCGCCAGCGCGTGGCGAAACTGCGGAAACGCGTGGTCGGCGTGGGCGATCCCACGGCCCGGATGCCCAGTTCACCGCTGAGGCGCAGTGCCCGCGCCATGTGCAGTGGATCGCTGACGATGATGGCGCTGTGCAAGTTGTGGTTCTGCATCAGCGTCGACGCCTGGCGCAGGTTCTCGTGGGTATTGCGCGATATCGATTCGATCAGGATCGCGTTTTCCGGGACGCCTTGGCGCAACGCATAACGCCGCGCGACCTGCGATTCGGAGAAGCGCGCGCCGGCGCCGCCATAGCCGCCGGTGAAGATCAGCTTCGGCGCTAGTCCGCGATGGAACAGATCGATGCCGTGGCGAATCCGCTCTTCGAACACAGGCGAGGGTTTGGCGTCGTAGGCCGCCGCCCCCAGCACGATGATCGCGTCAGCCGGCCCTGCATCGTCACGTTGTCCTGTCCAGATAATGTAGGCGGCGACGCCGATCAGCCATATCAGCACCAGCAGCAATATCCGTCCTATCCAGCCCAGAAAGCCACGCTTGCGTTTGCGGCGGCTGGTGCGTGCACTCATGCCACGCTCCAAGGCAGTGCATCGATATCCACGTTGCCGCCGGACAGGACAATGCCGACGCGCTGGCCGGCGAAGCGCTGACGTTGCTGCAGCAACGCGGCGAAGGCGATCGCCGATGAAGGTTCGACCAGCAACTTCAGACACCGCCACAACAGCCGCATGGCCTCAAGCGTGTCGGCGTCGCTGACGGTGAAGACTTCCACGCCATGTTGCTGCAGAAGACGGAAGTTCGGCTCGCCCAAGGTGCCGCGCAGGCCATCGCAGAAAGTGTCGGGAACAAAATCGATCAGGTGCTCGCCCGCGGCGAGGGAGCGAGCGGTGTCAGCCGCGCCTTCCGGCTCGCCGGCATAGACGCGGCAGCCCGGTGCCATCGCCGCGGCCGCAATCGCTGTACCCGACACCAGTCCGCCACCGCCGACCGGCGTCAGCAAGGCGTCGATGCCGGCTTCGGCATTCAGCAGTTCCAGTGCCGCGGTACCCTGGCCGGCGATCACCTGCCGGTCGGTATAGGGATGGATCAGGGTGGCGCCGGTGTCGCGCTGCACTTGGGCGCATGTAGCTTCGCGTGCGGCGATGGTCGGCGCGCAGGCGTGCAGGGTGGCACCGTAGCGGGCAATCGAGTCCCGCTTGGCGGCCACGGCGCCTTCCGGCACCACTACATGGCAGGGAATGCCGCGAGTTTTCGCGGCCAGCGCCAGCGCGGCGCCGTGATTGCCGGAAGAGTGGGTGACGACGCCTTTCCTGGCTTCCGCCTCATCCAGGGCCCACACCGCATTGCAGGCGCCCCGGAATTTGAACGCGCCGGCGCGTTGCAGCGGTTCGGCCTTGAACAGCAAGGAGCAGCCGGCGAATTCATCCAGCGTGCGGGAGCGCAGAACGGGAGTGACGTGGGCGTATGGGGCGATACGGGCGGCGGCGGCGAGTACGTCGTCGAAGGTAGGCAGCGGGGTCGGCATTGCGGAAGATTAACGCATCCCTCGCTTGCGACGCCCGGCCTTGTCCGTGCTGCTAACCTGCGCGCAGCTGAGCGCAATGCCGGGCTATCGGCAGGGTTAAGCACGGATTCAATGCCCGGACCCGATGCTGCGGTAATAGCCCTACAGGGGGCAGCTCTACGGGGGTTCCCGCCATGAACAAACGTCTCGTCATCGCCGCGCTTTTCGCCACCGCCACGCTGAGCGGTTGCGTCACTTACGACCACGTGGGTCGCGGTGCCGCACCCGGCGGTTACTACCATGGCCGTCCCACCACCGAGTACTACGGCCCCTACGGCTATGGCGGCTATCCGTATTCAGGCGGGGTAAGCATTTACCGCGGCTACGGCAGCGGTGGCTATTACGGCGGCTATCCGTACTACGGCCACTACGGCTCTTATTACCCGTATTACCGCCCGCACTACTATCCCCGCCCCCCGAACTACGGCCACAACCCCCGTCCGCCCAAGCCGCCACCGACTTCCCGCCCCGGAAATCGTCCGCCGCCCTGGCGCGATCCGACCAACGGTGCATATCGGGAAACCGGGCAGGTGCTGATTCCGCCTCGGTCACAGCCTCAGTACCAGCAACCAGCGAGGCCGGCGCCGAGTTCCTCCCGGATCCGCGGCGACAACAACCCGCCTCGGATCACGCCCCGGCAGGAGCCGCGCACCGAGGTCAGCCGCCCGCGGTCGATGGAACGCCCATCCCGTCCGGCAGTGCGAAGTGCGCCGCGCGCAAGAACCCAGGAACCTTGATCCGGTGTCGCCCACAATGTCCCGCTTGCGTTGCGTGGGACATCGTCGCAAGCTAGCGAACTAGATTGACCGGTTGCGTCGCTTTCTGACGTAACAGGCAATATAAAGGTTCCATGTCGACGTCCGGTGGGGAAATCTGGATCCCCCCTGTTCCGGCCCTGCCGGACGTCGGCGCCATACAAGGGCGTGTCATCCATTGGGTAGTCGTCCGCGGCGGCTCGGCCCTCCGGGTTGAGCCGGTACGGCCGCCAACCGGCGTCGCGCGGCTTGACCCCTGCCTTCGCAGGGGCAGGCTTTGACGGCCAGTCAAGCGCTGCGCCACGCAACACCGCCCGGCGGCCGTACTGACTCAACGCGAACGGCTACCCAATGGATGACGCGCCCTAAGCCCGGCATGCCGGGCTTTTCTTGGTTCTGAGTTATCCTGACGCGCATAAAAAAGGGCCGGCAGTCCCCCGACTACCGGCCCCGGCATCCCCGACGTGCGCAATGGCTGGCCCCTGTTCCAATTCCAGCCTGGCGCCCCTGGTGTCGCTTGCCACGTTGGGTGCGCGGAAGATTACGCAGAAAGTGTGCCAACTTTGCCCTATCGGTTTTCCGATCCGGCAGCATGTCCCGCAACATCTCTTGAACGAAACCCGAGCCCGTCAGGCCGGTCCTCACTGTCCTTATGAACATCATGAAAGACCGCTTCCATCACCACGACGTGATCATCATCGGCGGCGGCCATGCCGGCACCGAGGCTGCGTTGGCTTCCGCCCGCGCCGGTGCACGGACGCTGCTGCTGACGCATAACGTGGAAACCGTCGGAGCGATGAGCTGCAACCCCGCGATCGGCGGCATTGGCAAAGGTCATCTGGTAAAGGAAATCGATGCGCTAGGCGGCGTCATGGCGTGGGCGGCTGATCGCGCCGGCATCCAGTGGCGCACACTCAACGCCTCGAAGGGGCCGGCAGTGCGGGCCACGCGTTGCCAGGCCGATCGCGCGCTGTATCGCAGCGCCATCCGCCGGGCGGTGGAATCGGAAGAAAACCTGACGATCTTCCAGGCTGCGGTGGATGACCTGATCATCGAGAACAACACGGCACGCGGCGTGGTTACCCAGACTGGTTTGCGCTTCGATGCGCCGGCCATCGTGCTGACTGCCGGTACGTTCCTGGCTGGCAAGATCCACGTTGGTGAAACCCAGTACGCCGCGGGCCGCGCCGGCGACCCGCCGGCCACGGCGTTGGCGCAGAAGCTGCGCGAGGGCCTGTTCGCGGTTGATCGTTTGAAGACGGGCACGCCGCCGCGCATTGACGGGCGTTCGCTGGACTACTCGGTGATGGAAGAGCAGCCGGGCGATAATCCGCCGCCGGTGATGTCCTTCATCGGTGATGCGGCAGACCATCCGCGCCAAGTGTCGTGCTGGATCACCCACACCAGCGAGCGCACCCACGAGGTCATTCGCAGCGCGTTGCATCGTTCGCCGCTGTACACCGGCCAGATCGAAGGCATTGGCCCGCGTTACTGCCCTTCCATCGAAGACAAGGTGGTGCGCTTCGCGGAGAAAGCCAGCCATCAGATTTTCGTCGAGCCCGAAGGGTTGGACGTGGTAGAAATCTATCCCAACGGCATTTCCACCTCGCTGCCGTTCGACGTGCAGCTGGAACTGGTGCGCAGCATCCGCGGTTTCGAGAACGCGCATATCACCCGCCCCGGCTACGCCATCGAATACGACTTCTTCGATCCACGCGGATTGAAGTCTTCGCTGGAAACCAAGGCTGTGGCGGGTCTGTTCTTCGCCGGCCAGATCAACGGCACTACCGGTTACGAGGAAGCCGCCGCACAAGGTCTTATCGCGGGCCTCAATGCCGCGCGCTATACGCAACAGAAGGAAGCATGGTCGCCGCGTCGCGATGAAGCCTATATCGGCGTGCTGATTGATGACCTGATCACTCACGGCACCAACGAGCCTTACCGCATGTTCACCAGTCGCGCCGAATATCGGTTGCAGCTGCGCGAGGACAATGCCGATCTGCGCCTGACCGAAATAGGACGCCACTTGGGTCTGGTGGCTGATGACCGCTGGAGCAAGTTCGAACGCAAGCGCGAGGCGATCGCACGCGAGAGCGAACGGCTGCGCGGGCTGTGGGCGACGCCCGGCAACGCGCTGGGGCGTGAAGTGGAAGCGACGCTTGGTGTCGCGGTCAGCCGCGAAACCAACGTGCTGGACCTGATCAAGCGGCCGGAGCTGGACTACAAGAAATTGATGCAGGTACCCACGTTGGGTCCCGGTGTCGAGGATGCCAAGGTCGCCGAGCAAGTCGAGATCAGTGTCAAGTACTCCGGTTACCTGGATCGTCAGCGCGATGAAATCGAACGCCAGCAGCGCCACGAAAGCACTACGATCCCGCAGGACTTCGACTACACCGGCGTGCGCGGCCTGTCCGCGGAAGTGCAGCAAAAACTGGAACGCGTGCGGCCGCAAACCGTCGGTCAAGCCCAGCGCATCCCCGGCATGACACCCGCCGCCATCTCGCTGCTGCTGGTGCATCTGACCAGAGCGCGGCGTAGCAAGGTGGCGTAAGCCTTCCGTGCACGCAAACCCACATGCTGGAGCGGCGCCCGATTGGTAGGAGCGCCGTCCTGGCGCGAGCTCCAAGCTTCTCCCGCGATCTGACGCGAAGAGCTCGCGGCGGGACGCCGCTCCTACAAAGGCGGGAATGGCTGCAGTGGCTCTTGCTCTTGTAGGAGCGCCGTCTCGGCGCGAGCTCTTCGTTTCTCCCGCGATCTGACAGAAAGAGCTCGCGGCGGGAGGCCGCTCCTACAAAGGCGAGAATGGCTGCAGTGGTCTTTGCTCTTGTAGGAGCGCCGTCCCGGCGCGAGCTCTTCGCTTCTCCCGCGATCTGACAGAAGAGCTCGCGGCGGGAGGCCGCTCCTACAAGAAACGGAAAAACCTCGATGCCTATTTCGCGCCCACGCCCATCTCCTTCAACAAATGCGGCGCCGGGTAGACCTTGTCCATCAGCCAGCGGATGTAGCGGGTGTCCACGTGCACCGCGCGTTTATAGCGCGGGTCGAACATCCAGCTGGCGCTCACCGATTCCCAGTTGCTGTCGAAGTTGAGGCCGATCAGCTCCGCGCGCGCGTTGAGCACCGGTGATCCGGAGTTGCCGCCGGTGGTGTCCAGGTTGGTCAGGAAGTTCACCGTTTGCGTCTTCAGCGCCGGATCTGCGGTGCCGGTGAAATCGCCTTGGGCGATCGCATCCAGCAACGGCTTGGGTGCGTCGAAGGGGATCTGGCCGGTGTTCTTCTCAACGATGCCCGCGACCGTGGTGACCGGTGTGTAGACCACGCCGTCACGTGGCGAGAAGCCATCCACTTTGCCGTAGCTGATGCGCAAGGTGCCGTTGGCATCCGGATACAGGGCGCGGCCCTGTTGCTTGCGCCAGGCGAACAGCGCGCGCATGTAGGCCGGGCGCAAACGCAGCTGTTCGCCCTCGCGTGTCTTGCGTTCGTGCTCGATGCGTAGTTGTGCCGGGATCAACTTGGCGGCCAGGTCGGTCAATGGATCGGCGGCAAATGCCTTGCCTATGCGTGCGGCCTGGAACCGGGAAAGGCGCTGGCTCTCTTCACCCAATGATGTTTTGGCGTAAAGCGAGTCCAGCACTTTCGCTAGTTCGGCTGGAGTGCGCCCGAAAGCCGTATCGAATTCCGGTATGCGTTGCGCTTCCGGCAACTGCTGGTAGCGCGTCAACAGCGCGGTGAGCAGTGCCTTTTCGACTTCCGGCGAGTAGCGGCGCTGCACCTGTTTCAGCATGCCTTCCAGCATCGCGTGATCGCGCGCCTGGTAGTTGCTTTCGCGCTGCGCATCAGGCTTGGCCGACTCGACGCGCAACCGCTCCAAGGTCAAGGCCGAACGCATCAGCTGGGTCTGGCTGCCGAACAGGCCCAGCAACAGTTCTCGTTCGCGCACTGCCGAAGCTTCCGCGAGTGACGCTTGCAGTGCGTTGATGTCCCGGCGTTCGCTACTCGCAGTGGCGGCCAACATGCCGCGTTCGTCTTCTGCACGTACCCGCACGGCATCGCTGCGCCGCAGGCCTTCGAGCTCGCCGGCGTAGCGCTTGGCGCTGTTCTTCAGCGACTGCAACTGCGCGGCATAAAGTGTCTTGTCCGCTGCGTTTTTCTTGTCCGCGGCTTCCACGACATCAATCAACTGATTCAGCACTTCCACCTGAGCCGGCAGTTTCCAATTGACCTGTTCGTCGAACTCGGCGGCGGTGCGGTGGCGGTAGGTAATGCCGGGATAACCGGCGAGCATCGCGAAGTCTCCCGCCTGAGGGCCATCCTTCGCAATACGCAGATGCGCTGGCGCGCGGTACGGCACATTGTCGGGACTATACGCAGCCGGCTGCCCATGCTTGCCCACGTAAGCACGCAACAACGTGAAGTCTCCGGTGTGGCGCGGCCACATGAAGTTGTCGATCTCATCGCCATAGTTGCCTATGGCGCGTGGTGGTGCATAGACCAGGCGGATGTCGCGCAGCTCCAGCTGCTTGATGCGGTAGAAGTCGGTGCCGTAGTACATGTTGGCAACGCCGCAGCGCATCCCGGCTTCCTTCTCGCATTCGGCCACGATGTCCTTGCTGGCCCGGTCCACCGCATCGAAATATTCCCGTCCCTGCTTGCCGGCGGCACCCTTCAGCACCGTATCGGTCACCTTGTCGAAGCCCACGGTCACCAACACGCGGAAGTCGGGGTTGGCAGGCAATTCGGCGGCACGGTCGGCGGCAATGAAACCGTCATCGATCAGATTGCGGTCGGGCTTGCTGTTGTACTGGATGACACCGTACGCGACATGGTGATTGGTCAGCACCAGTCCGTCTTCCGACACGAACGAGCCTGTCCCGCCGCCGGCTCTCACGACCGCGCTCAACGGCGGCTGGGTGACATCGGCCAGCGATGCGGGGTTTCCTTCGAACCCCGCGTTGCGCAGCGGCTTGGCCAGTTCGGGCAGTTGCGACGGCATCCACATGCCTTCGTCAGCGTGGGCCGGTAAGGCGAAGGCGACGCTTAGGGCGAGTAGCGACAGCGAAGGCTTGCTAATCATGGTGGGGTTCCGGATTGTGGCAGTCGACGACGATACCGTTCGGTACCGAACTGAGGCAATGGCTAAAGCACGCGTACCGGGGAATCCAGGAACCGGCCAATGCGTTGTGCGGCCGCGGCAATTCCAGCGCGCTCGTGCTTCTTCAGTGGACGTAGCGGCGTGATGCTCAATGCGGCGCCTTGCTTGTCCATGCCGCGCTTCCAAAGCCCGCTCACACGTCCTTCAATGACGATGTTGGAAGCGAATATGCCGTTGACGCCGATCACTTGTTTCGTATGCGCTGGATCGAGCGCGGCGCTCCGGTCTTTGTAGCCAACCAGGTATTCGTCGAAAGCGGGCAAAAGATAGGTGGCGGCTGCTTCTGGGTTCATGCCAGCGGCGGTAATGCCGGGATCGAACCAATAGGTTGCATCGCCGATGGATTCCTGTTGCAAGAAAGGCTTTGCCAATGCCAGCGCGGCTTGCGTGTCCTTCAACGTCAGGCCGGACCACCAGGCAAGGTCTTGCACCGTCGCCGGACCATGCCCACGAAAGTAGCGTAGCCCCAGCTCACCGAGTGCTTGTTCGCGAGACAGGTCAGCGGATTTTGGCACCCACGCATCCAGCAGTACGAACGAAGGCTGTTTGCCGATGCGCGGACCCTGGCAGATGATGCCTTCCTGGGCCAGTTGCCCAAGAATATGCAGGCTCCGCTGCGCCGATGTGCTTTGGGCGGCTTGTTCTAGCGTTGCGTACAACGAGCTGCGTGTTTGCGGCTGGCCATCCGCCAGCGCACGGGTAATGACCTTGCGGCATCGCGCCAGCGATTTCGTGTCGAGTCCGAATTCGCGCTCGATCCGTGCCGCGTTGAGCGCGATAACGCGCGTCGCCATCAGCGACAACATCCAGCGCACGTCCGCCGCCGCGACCAGATGCAGCGTGCCACGCATGGGCCAGGTGCGGACGATCTCGCGGTTGGCGATCGCCTGTTCGACGTCTGCCTGAGTTGCATCCGTAATGCGCAGCCCGATCGCCCACAGAGCGGACTGATAATCCTGGGCCTGCACCGCGCCGAGATGCCTGACCACTTCGCCGGGACCGCCGGATATCGGCAGGGCGATGCGTTGGTTGTGTAGACGATGAAACGCGAGTCCGTCGGGAAGAAGGGATTTAGGATTCGGCGCCATGTGATAACCAGAGTGATGCCTGTCTAAAGAGTGACGGATCAGCGACGTAGCCCGGACGCAGCGCCATGAGGTAACGAGAGATCATTCCACCGCTGTGTTTGCTACTTCTCCTTGCGCCAGTTGATCGACGCCCGACTTTCAATCGTGCCGGATTCGATTTCGACATTGAAGCCCTTGCGCAGGAGGTACTTAAGGGTGACCGCGGAACCCGAGCCGACCATCGATACGCCATAGCTGACATACAGCCGCGGTGACAGGTACTTGCCCACCCCCAACACCGAACCGCCCAGCGTGCGGGATTCCAATACGCCGGCATCATCCAGGCCGATCTTGGCGCCCAGCTGGGAGGCCACCAGTCCAGCGCCGGCCGACAACGCCGACGAGGCTGCGCTGATGCGTTGGCTTTCGTCGGTACTGGCGGTATTGAGCGACCGGCCCAGGACCAGATAGGCCAGCGCTTCGGATTCGGCCATGGCCGGGTCCGACCAAACGTTGGCGCGCGGCGCGCCGGCGCGGCCGGTCACGTCGATACCGGCGGTGACATTCGCGCTGGCGATCTCGCGTTCGGCGCGGATGTTGATGCGTGGATCGGAGACCGCGTTGTTGCTCCAGGTCAGTTCACCGCGCGTGATCAGCAGCTTCTGCCCGTATGCCTCGTAGCGGCCATCCACATCCAGGCGGCCGGTTGCCACCATCTCGCGGCCCGGCCGCGAACGCACCCGCAATGTGCCGGCCAACGAGCCGTCCAGGCCGTAGCCCTTCAGTTTCACTTGATTAGTCAGCGTGATCCCCAGATCCAGATCCAGAAGCGAACTGGGCTCGCGTTCCGGATCCGCCGGGTCCAGCACCACCACGTCCTCCGATGCGGATACGCCCCGGTCGAGCCGCTCCACATCGATGTTCGCCGAGGGCACTTGTACTTCCCCGCGGACCTGGATGGTGTTGTCGGCAAAACCTACCTGGATGTTGGGCGAGGCTACGGCGCGCAGATCCGCGGTGTCCGATACCAGCACGTTGTCGCCGCGCACGGTGAAGGACAGCGGTGTGGTGTCGTTGTTCCAGCCCAGGGAGCCGTCGATGTTCAGAACGCCTTCGCCGGAAGTAACGCTGCCATCGATGCGCGCACTGCCGTCCGCCAGCGCGACCAGGTTGGCGCGGCCTTCGGTCAGTGAAATGCCCAGCGAAGGTAACTCACCGGTGAAGTTGGCCAGCTGCGCTTCGCCGGTCATCGCCGGCTGGCCGCGGGTGCCACGCAAACCGATGTGGCCGGCGATCTGCCCGCGCGGGCGCACCAGGTCCGGCGAAAGAAGCTCCATCCAGAACAGTCGCGAATTGTGGAAATAAAGATCGCCTTGCAACGGCGAAAAATCGTCCCAACCGGTGGTTACCCGCGCATCGATGTAACCGTCGCCCTTGAAGCCGGTACCCAGGCGTGCCTGGATGCGTTGCGGATTGAAGTCCGCGTCCAAGGTGAAGTTGTCATAGCGAATGATTTCGCCGCGCGCGTTGTTGCCCAGCTTCAAGCCGCCATCCAGCGAAGCCAGCCGCGCTTGTCCCTGCCAGGCTCTACCTGCCGACCGCAACGTGGCATCGAGTTCGAAATCGCCACGCAAAATCAAAGGCCGGCCATTGCTGGGAGGCACCCACGGCTGCACCAGCGCCAGCGGCAATGCATCGCCGCGTATCGTAACGCCCTGCCGCGGCCAGTCGGCGCTGGCGCAGAGCGCACCGCCGACGTTGGCGGCGAGGCAGGTTTCGGACAAGGTCCAGGTGGTTCCTTTCTGGGCGAATCGTGCGGGTTGCCGCAACTGCCAATCGCTACCTTTGGCGGGCGTCAACCGAAGTGTGTCGAGGCTGCCTTGCCAATTCTCGCCGTTGCGCTTGGCGCTGCCGGATAAGGCCACCGCGCCCATTGCGCTGCGGGCGTCGCCATTCAGTTGCAAATCTTCCACCGCGCCGCGCGCTTCCAAGCGCACGCTGTCCAACAACAGGCCGGCTTGGATGGCGGAACCGTTGATCGTCAAGGCACCGTCGCCATTGCGCCAAGGCAAGCGGCCGCGCAGGCTGATGGTGTCGGCGCTCCAGTCGTTCCAGCGCAATCCGCTGCCGGACAGGTCCGCTTCCACGTTGGGCGCATTGCGCGCGCCGGTGAGTTTCACCGTGCCAGCCAGGTTGCCGCTGCTTTCAGGCAGAAGATCATTCAAATGCAGCGGCTGCAACTGTGCGGCCACGTCCAACGTATCGCCGACGCGGCCGCGTGCATCGACGTGGCTGCCGCCCAGCGACAGCTTCAATTCGCCTTCGCCGTTGTCGCCCTGCAAGGAGAAACGCCCACGGGCATCCAACGGCCTATCGCGCAGGCGGCCCGTCAGCTTGGGCACATCCAAGGTCGCCTGATAACCGCCCGCATCCCGTGCCTGCCCTTGCGTCATGAATTGGCCGGACACGTTGCCTTTCCAACCGGCGAAGAAGTACCCCGGATCGAAACCGGCCAGCTGCGCGTCCACTTTCCAGTTCAAAACCGGCGCCCAGCCCACTTGTCCGGTCGCCTGCAACGTACCGGTGGGCATGCGCGCCTGCAGTTTCTTCAGCAGCACGCGATCGGCATTGCCGTGGCCTTCGAAGTCGACCACGGCTTTTTCACCAGCGCGGGCCAACTCGGTCTTGCCGACGGCAGCCCAGTCCTCGAGCTTGCCGGCGAATCCGAAATCAGCATTCGCGCCGATAGCGGTTTCGGCTTCGGTACCCCAGCGCAGGTCGCGCGCATTGACCGAGAACTTGAAGTTGGGATTTTCCGGAACCGTGAAGTCCGCGCGGCCGCGCAGAATCGCCACGCCGTCGAAAATGCGTACCTGCAGCGGTTCCACCGTCAGCACTTCATCGGCAATGGCAACTTGCGACGGGTCGATGATGGCGACCATGCCGCCTTGTTCGATGCGGCCTTGCAGGCTCGCCTTGCCGCCAGCGCCATCGGCTTTCACGTCGAACGCCAGCGGCAGGCTTTCTTCCGCCAATCCCAGCGTCGCCAGATCCAGCGATTCGGTGTGTCCCTTGAAATGCCAGGTAGGGCGCTCTTGTCCGCGCACCGTCACCGTCACGCGAATGGGAGCCGGCGCATTTCCCGCCACCGCCGAATCCATTGCATTTATGTCGCCGCGCGCGACCAATGCCAGCCGTGCCGGTGAGCGTCCCGTCGCGGTGGGAAACAGGTTGGTGGGGAACAGGGAGGTGACCACCAGGTTGGTTCGATAGTCGTTTCGTGGCTCGTAGCCACCATGCACCCCGAATACTCCGCGGTCACTCGCGATGGACAATTTCTCGGCATGAAAATAGCCATTGCCGATATCGATGCCGCCGCGTGCGTGCGCAATATCGATGGTGGGTTTTCCTGACTGGCTGATCGCGAAGCCATCGATGGTCAAACGGTCGGCCTGGATCGCCAGCGGCATTTCTATCTGCGGCAGCGACTCGGGCCAGCTCGGCAACTCGAAAGGCTCGTCGGTATCCGGCACATCCAAACGTGCGTTGCGAATCTCAAGTGAGTCCAAGCGCAGACGCTTGCCCAGCAATGGACGCAGATCCGGGTCGAGGTGGACGCGTTCGGCGCTGAAACGGATTTTGTCCCAGCGCAAGTCGACACCGTGCAACGTCAGCGGCCCGGCCAAAGGACCTTCGACGCGTTGCCACGTCAGCGACGAATTGGCCGGCAGGCGCGCCATGATCTGCCCCAGCAGCACGTCACGGCCAGCTACCGTTTGCAGCAGCCAGTACAGGCCGATGCACACCAATACCGTGAGCGCCACAGCGCCGATCGCGCCGCGCACGGCCAGCACGCGCAAGCGTGCCTTGCGCCGCGCGCGCAATTCCGCGATGCGCGCTTCGCGCTCTTCCGGCGTGATGTTCTCGCCCGGCCGGCTCACAGGTCCACTCCGATGTTGAGGTAGATCTGGAACTGCGAATCCGGATCGTTGAGCCCGTGCGCGATATCTATGCGCACAGGACCCACGGGCGAACGCCAGCGCGCACCGAAGCCGATACCGGTGCTCAGCTTGAAACTGTCGTCCTCGTCTCCGCCATCGCTATCGGACGCCGCACCGCCCCAAGCGCTGCCGGTATCGACAAACACCGCGCCGCCCCAAGCGCCGCCACCCGGGTAGTACTCATACTCGACACTACCGGTGGCCACGTTCTTGCCGCCCAGCGAGTATTTTCCGCGGCGAGGGCCGACTTCGCGCCAGGCATAACCGCGGATGCTGTTATCGCCGCCGGCAAAAAATCGCAGCGATGGCGGCATGTCCACCAAGGCGTTGGTGAATGTCTGGCCATATTCGGCACGCACGATGAAAACGCTGTTGGCGCCAAACTCGCGTGACCAGCGGGCGCGTGTATGCAGCTGAAAAAAGTTGGCGTCCGAGCCCGCGCCTTCCAAACCGCCGCGCAGCAGCACCGAACCGGTCAGCCGTTCGGGAGCGTTGGAGCCCACCGGGGCACTGGCATAGTTGGCTTGTACCGATGGATAAGTGAAAGTGGCATAACGATAGGGCGCCGTATTTTCTTCCGGCGTCGATCCTTCTTCCACGTATCTCCAGCGCTCGCGCGCGGCGTGGATCGAGGCGACCGCCGTCCAATCGTCGTCGAGCTGTCCGCTGCGGCTGCCGATGAATTCAAGGTGGCGCAGATCGACGTAATCGGTTTGTTCGTCGCTGGCCTGCAGTGCCACGGTGTACCAGCCGTCCAGCCATTTGAAGGCGGGAATGCGGTACTGGGTCAATAGCGTCTTGCGCTTCTGCGCATAGTCCAGTTGCGTGGACAGCTTGTGCCCGCGTGAATTCAGATAGCGGCGATCCAAACCCAGCCGGATACCCGCGCCGCTTTCGCTGCCGTAGCTGATACCGGCGGTATAGATATTGCGCTTGGCCAGCGTCAGGTTGACGTCGACCGGCACGCGTCCTTCCACCGCCTTGTTGGGATCGGCCTGGATGTCGATAGTGCTGAAATAATCCAGGCCCACCAGCGATTCACGCAAACGGTCCAGCTTGCCTTGGTGGAAGTAGCTGCCTTCTTCCCAATACACCAGTTTGTCCAGCAAGCCAGGTTCGAACTTGTCCTGGTGGAAGACGGTGGGACCCATGTCGTAGCGGATGCCGCTGGCCCAGGCGAGGTAGATGTCAGCGGCATGTTCCGCGCGCGTGACCTCGACTTTGCGGTTGGTGAAGTCGGCATCGAAGTATCCACGGTCCGCCAGGCGCCGTACGATCTTCAGCTTGCTGGCTTCATACGTGGTGTGGTCGAAGACTTCGCCCTGCCGCGGTTCGAAGTCCGCCAGGTCTTCCTTCAGATAACGGTCGTCGCCACCTTCGCCTTCGATGACCAGATCGGCGCGCCGCACACGCACCGGCTCGCCTCTATCGATGGTGATGGTGACCGTGATGTGTTCGTCTTTGGCGCCTTCGCTACGCGGCGCTTCCACCGTGACGGTGGGGGAGTAATAGCCGAAAGGTTCCAACGCTTCGCGCACTTCGTCGTCCGCTTCGCCCAGCAGATACTCCAACCGTGATTCGCCCAACCGGCGACCGATGGTTTCGTTCAGAGACAGCGCCGTGTTGACGTTTTCCACCATCAACTCGTTGTCCAGTCCCACGATATGAATCTTATCGACGGTGGCCGCGGCCCACGCTGGGCTGCTGACGATAGCTAATGTGAGAACGGTGGCGAGGTGGGGGAGTCTTCGCATCCGGGCAGGATAACCGGCGAGAGTGAATTCAGGTAAGCAGGATGGGAAACGGACAGGAAAGGTCGGGTCGGTTCATGTTACTCGGCACCCTTTTACATGACCGATGAACACCCCTTGCTTGGCGGACAGCGCCTTCTGCGGAAGATAGCGAATGGCCGCTAAAGGCGCTCTTCGTAGAGCGGAGCTGCGCCCCGGGATACGACCGGGTCAGTCGATAGCGAATAGCCGCTTCAGCGCTTCTCGTAGAGCGGAGCTTGCTCCGCTGTTCTTTCCTCCGCGCACATGGTCTGCCAGGCGATCGTCGGCCCACAGAGAGCAGCGGAGCAGGCTCCGCTCTATGAGAAGCGTCTTTACAGTGGCTATTCGCTATCCCCTGCCGTTGCGACGGCCTCATCGCTACCGACCCGGCGCTATCGCGGGGCGCAGCTCCGCTCTACCAGAAGCGGACCCATCGGGTCAGCTGGACAAATGCTCGATCGCGGCCACCGCACGGAAGCGGTCGGCCAGGCGCTTCAGCAGCGCCAAGCGGTTGTTGCGCACCGCGGTATCGTCCACGTTGACCATCACGCCGTCGAAAAACGCATCCACTTGTGGCCGCAGGCGGGCCAATCGGTTCAGCACCGCGATGTAATCGTGATGATGAAGCGCTTCGTCGGTGTCGCCGACCGCGGCTTCCACCGCTTCAGCCAATGCGCTTTCCGCCGGCTCCTTCAACAGGTCGCGGTCGATGGCGTGGGGAATGTCGCCTTCGGCCTTCTTCAAGATGTTGTTGATGCGCTTGTTAGCCGCGGCCAGTGCCTCAGCTTCCGGGAGTGCCGCGAACGTGCCAATGGCGTCGATGCGGGTGTCGAAATCGTACAGCGATGCAGGACGCAGTTCGGCGACGGCGTTGAAATGCTGGGTCGGTACGCCTTTGTCGGCGTAATAGCCGCGTAAGCGGTCGAGGATGAAGTCGTATAGGTCTGACCCGAGCGTTTCCGTATTCCGGTCAGCCGCGGGTTGTACGCCGGCCGGCAACGTTTCTATGGCAGCGCCAATCAGCTCGCGTAGATTCAAATTGAATCCACTCTCAATCATCGTCCGCGCCAGACCCAAAGCATTCCGTCGCAGCGCGAACGGATCCTTGTTCCCGGTGGGCTTCAACCCCGCGGCAAAACCGCCCGCCAACGTGTCCAGCCGTTCCGCGATCGCCAGCACCTTGCCCAGCGGCGACAACGCGATGTCGTCGCCAGCGAAACGCGGCTGGTAGGCCTCGTCGATAGCCAGTGCGATTTCCTTCGGTTCGCCGGAAGCCAGCGCATAGTGACGACCGGCGATGCCTTGCAGTTCCGGGAACTCGTTGACCATACGCGATTGCAGATCGGCCTTGGCCAGTTCAGCGGCGCGGCGCGCTTCCAGCGGATCGGCACCGACCTGCGGCGCGATCGCTTCGGCCAGTGCAGCAACGCGCGCGACCTTGTCGGCCACGGTGCCCAACTTGGCTTGGTAAGTGACGGTCTTCAGCCCGTCGTTCATCGACGCCAGGCCTTGCTTCAGGTCCTCATCGAAGAAGAATTTGGCGTCGGAAAAGCGTGGGCGGATCACTCGCTCGTAGCCTTTGCTGACTTCGGCCACATCCTGCGATTCGATATTGGCGATGCCGATGAAGCGTTCGGTCAAGCGGCCGCCGTCGTCCAGCACGGGGAAAAATTTCTGGTTCACTTCCATCGTTTCGATCAGCGCTTCCTGCGGCACCGCCAGAAATGTTTTATCGAAACTGCATAGCACCGCCGCCGGCCATTCGACCAGGCAGACGACTTGTTCCAGGTTGTCGTCGGTGATGCGTGCGCTGCCGCCGGCCTGTTTGGCTGCCTTTTCGGCCTCGCGCACGATGCGCGTGCGCCGCTCGTCGGGATCGACCAGCACGCGTGCGGCGCCCAGTGCATCGATGTAATCGCCGGGCTGGCCGATCCACACCGGCTTGTCGTGTTCGAAACGATGACCGCGACTCATCCGGTCGCTGCGCACGCCCAGCACTTCGGCATCGACCACGTTGCCGCCCAGCAACAGCACCAGCCAATGCACCGGCCGCGCGAATGCGTAGTCGTGATCACCCCAACGCATCGGCTTGGGAATCGGCATGGCGGCGATGGCCTCGCGCACGATTTCCGGCAGCAGGTCGGCAGTCTTGGCGCCGGGCTTCACCGCACGGTGTACGAAGCGCTCGCCCTTGCCATCGGTAGTGCGTTCCAACTGCGTCCACTCGATGCCGGCTTTCTGCGCGAAACCCTGCAGCGCCTTGGTCGGCTGGCCTTCCGCATCCAGTGCGATGTTGAGGTAAGGCCCCAGCACTTCGGATTTCTGTTCCGGTTGTTCGGTCGCCACGCCCGGCAGCAGCACCGCCAATCGGCGCGGGGTATACAGCGGTTTGGCATCGCCTTGCTCGAAAGCGATACCGCGCTTGCCCAATGCGTCGGTCACGCCATCGAAAAACGCCTGCGCCAGTCCGGGCAGCGCCTTGACGGGAAGTTCTTCGGTACCGAGTTCGATCAGCAGCGGTTTTTGTTCGCTCATATCAGCAAGCCTTGTAAAGCGGTTCCCTTCTCCTTCTGGGAGAAGGTGGCGCGAAGCGCCGGATGAGGGGCGCCTTAGGAAATCTTCGGCAAAGAGGAAGAAAAACGCGTCGCAACGCGCCAAGGATGGGGAACCATCCTGACACCGCGCTTGAGGCAAGCGATTCGAGTCACTTCTTCAATCCCGGAAAACCCAACTTTTCCCGCTGCGCGTAGTACGCCTCGGCCACTGCCTGCGCCAGCTTGCGCACGCGCAGGATGTAGCGCTGGCGTTCGGTGACCGAAATCGCACGACGCGCGTCCAGCAGGTTGAAGCTGTGGCTCGCCTTGCAGACCTGCTCGTAAGCAGGCAGCGGCAGGCCGGCTTCGACCAGCTTCAGCGCCTCGGCTTCGCAGGCGTCGAAGCGGTGGAACATTTCGGCCACGTCCGCGTATTCGAAGTTATAGGTGCTTTGTTCGACTTCGTTCTGGTGGTACACGTCGCCGTAGGTGACGATGCCCTGCGGACCTTCGGTCCAGACCAGGTCGTAGACGTTGTCGCAGTTCTGCAGGTACATGCAGAGCCGTTCCAGGCCGTAGGTGATCTCGCCCAGCACCGGTCGGCATTCCAGGCCGCCGGCTTGCTGGAAATAGGTGAACTGGGTGACTTCCATGCCGTTCAGCCAGACTTCCCAACCCAGTCCCCAGGCGCCCAGGGTGGGCGATTCCCAGTTGTCCTCGACAAAGCGCAGGTCGTGCACGCGCGGATCAATGCCCAGCGTTTTCAGCGAGTCCAGGTACAGCTCCTGGATGTTGTCTGGGTTGGGCTTCATTACTACCTGGTATTGGTAGTAACGCTGCAAACGATTGGGGTTTTCGCCATAGCGGCCGTCGGTGGGGCGGCGGCTGGGCTGCACGTAGGCGGCGTTCCACGGTTCCGGGCCCAGCGCGCGCAAAAAGGTGGCCGGATGGAAAGTGCCGGCGCCGACTTCGATGTCCAGCGGCTGGATCAGCACGCAGCCCTGCGACGCCCAATATTGATTGAGGGTCTGGATCAGGTTCTGGAAAGTCAGGCCCTGGAAAGTTACCGGTGGATTCGAGGGTTCGGCCATCGGGTTATCGTGCACTGCGGAAAAGCGGGCTAGTATACGGGGAACCCCATGTCCTTCCTTCGTTTGCGCCCGTGAAAGCCACCGCGAGAGCCCCTTTTCTCATCGTCGAAACCGGCCAGCCGGTGCCTTCGATGCGGCGTTATGGCGGCTTCCCGCATTGGATTCGCGTGGCCGCAGGGCTCGAGGCCGACGAAACCGTGGTGGCAAATGTCGAGCGCGGCGATGCCTTGCCGCGCCGCGAGGGCTTCGCGGGGGTCATCGTGACCGGTTCGGCGGCGTTTGTTACCGATCGCGCCGACTGGAGCGAACGCAGCGCCGACTGGCTGCGCGACGCCGCCCACGATGGCATGTCGCTGCTGGGCATCTGCTACGGCCACCAGTTGCTGGCGCATGCGCTGGGTGGCGAAGTGGCCGACAACCCTGCCGGGCGCGAATCCGGCACGGTGGCCATCGATCTGCACCCGCACGCCGAGGCCGATCCGCTGTTCACCGGGCTTCCGCTGCGATTCCCCGCGCACGCCACCCATGTGCAAACCGTGATGCGTCCGCCGGAAGGCGCGACCGTGCTGGCTCGCTCGGAACAGGACGGCTGCCACGCATTCCGCTGGCGCGACCGAGCATGGGGCGTGCAGTTCCATCCTGAATTCGCCACTCATCACATGCGCGGCTATGTCCTGGCGCGCGAGGAACACCTGCGGCGGGAAGGCCGGTGTCCCAAAACCATCGTCCGCAACGTGACGGCGGCGCCGCAAGCCCGCAAACTATTGCGGCGCTTCGTCAAGCATGCGCGCGGCCTACACGGCCGCTGACCCACAAACCGAAATCGGACCCCTGATGTCGATGATCAACAAGGTGCCGGCCAGTGCCGGTGCGGAATGGCTGCTGGGCGGATTCGCGCTGTTGCGCAAGGCGCCGCTGGCATTGGGCCGGCTGGCCGTACTGTGGGGGCTGGTCTCGCTGGTAGTGATGCTGGCGGCGATTGCGGTTCCCGTCTTGATGTATGGCCTGCAATTTCTGCTGATCCTGGCAGGCCCGTTGTTTTTCGCCGGGATGATTCTTGCGGTACGCGAAGTCGACCAGGATCGCCCGGCGCTGTCGGGGCATTTGCTGCAACCAGTGCGCGACGGCCATGCGCGCAGCTTGTTGGCGACACTGCTGCCGCAAGCGTTGGCCGCGCTGATCCTGGGAGGGTTGCTGTTCGTGGTGGTCGGGACCGAGCAGTTGAAGCACTTGAGCGACGTAATGGCGCAGATGCAGGTGATTGCCGAAAGCGGCGGCAAGGCCGACCCATCCATGCTGGAAGGGCTGCCGGTAGGACGACTGCTGCTGTGGGTCTTGCTGGTGCTGGTCAGCTTCGTGGCGGTGAAATGGATGACGTTTATCGCCACGCCGCAGATTATTTTTTCCGGCAAAGATGCGCTCACATCGATGCGCAACAGCTTGCGCGCCTGCCTGCATAACTGGACAGCCATGTTGGTGTTCTACCTGCTGGCGGGCATCGCGATCTTTGCTATTTCCATCGGTCTGTTTCTAGTCGCATCGCTACTGCAACTGCTGATGGGCGCGACGCTGGCGATGCTGCTTTGGCAGCTGATGCTGATGGCGGTACTGATGCCGGTGCTGGCGGGTGCGGCATATTACGCGTGGCGACAGATGATGGGTGTAAGCGATCGGTCCACGCCCTCGCCGATGGCAACACATATCGAAGTCTGATGTAGACCTGCCCGCGCTTCTCGTAGAGCCGAGCTTGCTCGGCTGAGTGTATCCGGAGCCATTGGTCAAGAGCAGCGGAGCCCCCAAGGGGATGCAAGCACAAGCTCCGCTCTACGTGGGACGATTCGGCCTTTACTCCGCCTCGACTTCTTCTTTCGGCTTCAACCAACTCCCGGCAATGATCCCGGCTTCGTACAGCAAGCACATCGGTATGGCGAGCATCAGCTGGGACACCACGTCCGGCGGGGTAATGATGGCGGCCAGTACGAACACCGCGACGACGGCGTAGCCGCGGCTTTCCCGCAGTTGCTGCGGGGTGACCCAGCCCATGGCTACCAGGATCACCAGTGCGACCGGCAGTTCAAAACTGGCGCCGAAGGCAAAAAAGATCAGCAGCACGAAATCCAAATACGACCCGGCATCTGGCGTAATGGCGATGATGTCCGGCTTGAACTTCACCAAGAAGCTGAAGACCGAGGGCAGCACCAGGAAGTAGGCGAACGCGCAGCCGATGTAGAACAATGCCACCGACGACGCCAACAGCGGCATCGCCAGCTTCTTCTCCCGCTGGTACAAGCCCGGCGCCACGAACGCCCACGCTTGATAGAGCAGCCAGGGGACGGCGAAGAACAGCGCGACGAAGAAAGTCAGCTTGACCGGCGCAAAGAACGCACCCGCCGGATTCATCGCCAGCAAGGTCTGGCCAACAGGAAGCCGCTGGACCAGAGGCATCGCCAGCCAAGTATAGATCTGGCTGGTGAACGGCAACAGCACCGCCAGCACCAGGCCCACGCCCATCAACGCACGCATCACCCGTGTGCGCAGCTCAACCAGATGTTCGATCAAACTGCTTTCCGATTCCGGATCAGACGTTTCGCGGTTCATCGCTTTCGCCCTCCGGTTGGCTATCTTGCTTCGCCCCATGTGATGACTCCTGCTCGTCTTCCATCGCCGGCAGCGCGTCGGCGGCATCGCCGCTCTTGGCGGTGTCATCACCGCCGTCGGCTTCGACGCGGTTGCCATCCGGATCATCTTTCACCGATTGGCGGATGGCGTCGAATTCACGTTCGACCTCGGTGCCGCTATCGCGGATGCGTCGCTCGGTATCGCTGATTGCGTCCTTGGCGTCCTGGAAACCCCGTTTGAGTTCCTCAGCCTCCAACTCGCGTTCCAGTTCATCCTTGACCGAATGCCACTGCGCGCGCGCGCGTCTCACCCACAAGCCCACGAAGCGCGTGGCTTTGGGGAGCCGCTCGGGGCCGAGCACGACCAAAGCGACGATCGCGACAATCAACAACTCGCTGAAGCCGATATCGAACATGACGATTCAGAGCCTGCTGATGCCAGACGGAAGGCTCACGCACAACGTGAGCGAGCACAACGACACCGTAAACGAACATCCACGCAGCCATTCACCGCGCCGCGCACAATCGCTTGGCGGGCAAGGGTCAGGCAACATGAACTGCCGAGAGCGCAAAAAGACCGGACTGCCGATCAGCTGGCGTCGCGGTCGCGTTCTTTCGAGCTGCTGGATTCTCCGCTCCGCGTCTGATCGTTGCGGGACTCGTCGCCGAGCTGACCGGTGGGCTTGTCTTCTTCCTTCATGCCCTTTTTGAAGCCTTTGACCGCTTCGCCCAGGTCCTGGCCGGCATTGCGCAGGCGCTTGGTACCGAAGATCAGCAGTACGACCACCAGCACAATGATCCAATGCCAGATGCTCAAACCGCCCATGGTGTACTCGCAGTAAAAGTAAGGGTGCTCAGGATAACGCAGCTAGGGGTCCAGATTACGTACCGATGCCCCATAACACGCGTTATGGGTTGCCGTTCAGCGGTTCGGTTTTGATTTCGTCGTCGGAGACAGGTTGAAAGCCCTGCGTTTGTGGCTGAGGTTCAGCCACGGGCGGGGTTTGCGGTGTCGGCGTGATCGAGGCAGCCGCCGGTGCGGACGTACGCTGGGTGCCGCGGCCGCTGCGGGCGATGGCGGTGGCTTCTTCCAGTTGGTCACGGAAGCCGACCACCGCGTCGGACGGCGCGCCGCTGCGGCTTTCGAAGATTGCGCGGGGCGTGGCGGCGCTGCCGTAGACCGCCACGTTGGCGTCGTCATCGATCTGTAACACGGCGCCATCCAGCGCTACACCGGCGAACAGCCCGCGCGCGCGCGACCACGACCAGATTTCCGCCTTCAACTGTCCATCAGTCGAAGCCGATGCATTGCGGCCGACCGGACCGGCCGCGATGCCGGCATCCGCGCCCAAGGTGAATTTGCCGTTGACGATGTTGTCCAAGTTGCGATCGTTGCGGAACACCAGCACCACGTCCGAGGACTGCACGCCCGCCTGGAAGCCGACGCTGCCGCCGGTGAGCTTGACGAATACGGGACTGGACCACGTACCGTCGGGATTCTTCACCGACATCAAGCCGTGGCCGCGCCGGCCGCCGAACACCAGGCCGGCTTTCAAGGTATCGGGAATGACGATGATGGCTTTGCCTTCGTCCAACAGCTTGTCGGGAATGCCCTGTTCCGGAATCTTCTGGATTTCCTTCAACACCCGGACAGCGTTGGCGGCGCGGTCATCTTCCTTCGGGCCTGCCAGGGCCTGACCGGCAGACAAGGAAGCAGCGACCAGCAAGGCGGCCGGGAGAAGCACGCGGTGGGTGCGGCGTTTAGCGGTCATGGCGATCTCCGAAAAAGCGAACGGACAGCAAGATACTGCAATGGGGCGAAAGTAGGAGCGCGGGGATGAATCGCGGCTGAGGCGCGCGGGCGGGCGGCGAACGCCTTCAAAGCGCCGACGATAGGCGATGACGCGGTGCTCGTTTCGAAAAAACGATGAGGGACGCTTCTTCGGGAAGGTTTCGGGTCTGCGACAATGCCGGCCATGCCCAACGCACCCGATACCGCGCTTGTCGTGGTCAATCTAGGCACGCCCGAGGCACCTACCGCGCCGGCCGTGCGGCGGTACCTGGGCGAGTTTCTGAGCGATCGCCGTGTGGTCCAGCTGACACGCTGGATCTGGTGGCCACTGCTGCATCTGCTGATCCTGCCGCTGCGCGGGCCCAAGGCGGCGAAGAAGTACGCGCAGATATGGCTGCCCGAAGGTTCGCCACTGGCGGTCTATACCCGCCGACTGGCCGAAGCGATGCAACAGCGGGTGCCGGAATGGCGAGTGGTCCACGCCATGCGCTATGGTCATCCCGCACTGGCTGGCGTACTGCGGCAATTGCGCCAAGCTGGCATCGGCCGCGTGGTGGTGCTGCCGTTGTATCCGCAATACTCAAGCACCACCACCGCATCGGTCGGCGACGTATTGGCGCGTGAGGGCGAAGGGTTGCTGACCGAGATGATCGACGACTACGCTACGGATGCGGACTGGGTGGCAGCGGTGGCCGATTCGATCCGCCGATGGCGCGAACAGCACGGCGCCGGTGAGCACCTGTTGTTTTCCTACCATGGCCTGCCGCAGCGAGTAGCCAACGCTGGCGATCCTTATCCCCGGCGCTGCGAGGCCAGTACTCACGCCATCGTGCAGGCGCTGGGTCTGCGCGAGGGCGAGTGGACGCTGACGTATCAATCCCGGTTCGGCCGCGAACGTTGGCTGGAGCCGTCCACCGACAAAGTGCTGGATCAACTGGCCGCAAACGGCGTGCGCCGGGTCGATGTGGTTTGCCCGGGATTCGCGGTGGATTGCCTGGAAACCTTGGAAGAAGTGGGCATCGGTTTCGTCGAACGCTTTGCTGAACACGGCGGTGAACTCCGCTATATCCCGTGCCTCAACGAATCGCCCGCGCACGCGGATGCGCTGGTCGTGCTGGCACGCCGAGTCGCGGGCGCAAACGCTTGAGCCGACGTGAAGTGCTCCTCGATATTCCACTCGGCCGCATCGCCGCATTGCGCGCGGGCGATCCAAACGGGCCCAAGGTGTTGGCGTTGCATGGCTGGTTGGACAACGCCGCTAGCTTCATTCCGTTGGCGGAGCATCTTCCGCAGTTGGACCTGGTAATGCCGGATCTGCCCGGCCATGGCCGCAGCGCCCATCTCGGGCCCGGCGCGGAATACACCAGCGGCGTGGCCGTGAACGCGGTGCTGGATATCGCCGATGCGCTGGGCTGGCAGTGCTTCTCGCTGCTGGGCCATTCGATGGGAGCCGGTATCGCAAGTCTGGTGGCGGCGTCTTCTCCGCAACGTATCGAGCGGATGGCCGTTATCGAGGCGCTGGGTGGCCTGGCTGAAACCGTGGAACGTACGGCGGCGCGCTGGCGTGAAGCGATTGCCGCGGCTCGCGCGTTGCCGGGAAAACAGCTGCGCGTCTTTGCCGATCTGGCCGCGCCGGTGCGTGCGCGCATGCAGGCCAACCAGTTGAGCGAGTCCGCAGCGCGATTGCTGGTGGAGCGCGGTGTCCGACCCGTTGAGGGCGGTTATGTATGGAGCAGCGATCCGCGTCTGACCCTGCCCACGCCGCAGCGGTTGGATGAAGCGCAAGTCAGCCGACTGGTCGCCGATATCGAATGCCCGACGACCGTGATCTACGCCGATCCGCCGCAGAGCTATTTTCCGGAGCCATTGCGCACGCATCGGGTTGGCTTGCTGCCGCGGGGCCGGCTGCAGGTCATCGCTGGCATCCATCATTTGCATATGGAAAACCCGGCTGCCGTGGCAACGGCGATTGGCGACTTTTTCGGAACCTAGATAGCGACGGCGGTGCCGACATCGCTCCTACAGGGTGATCCGTGCTCTTGGTAGAGCCGAGCTTGCTCGGCTGAGTGCTCCCGGAGCCGGCGCGCTGAGAGCAGCGGAGCCCCCAAGGGGATGCAAGCACAAGCTCCGCTCTACGATGGCACCATGTGGGAGTGACGTGAGTCGCGACGTCGATGTTTCCGGTCGCGACTCACGTCGCTCCCACAAGGAATTCATCCGCGCTTTCGTAGAGCCGAGCTTGCTCCGAAGCCGTTGCGCCAAGAGTGGCGGAGCCCCCAAGGGGATGCAAGCACAAGCTCCGCACCACGGGTCTATTTCGCAGTGGACAGCAGCCGATGCAGCACCGACTTCAAGCGTCGTCCTTCGGCATGAAAGTACTCGCGTTCATCCCGCCAAGCGGGGAAACGTGTCTCTACTTCGCGCCAAAACGCGGCAGAGTGGTTGGCTTGGATCAGATGGCAGAGCTCATGCACCAACACATATTCAAATGCGGACGGGCGGCCCAGCGTCAGCGCCAGATCCAGCGCCAGCGAGCCATCCGGACTCAGCGAACCCCATTGGGTAGACATGATCTTCAGGCGGAAGCGCGACGGCGCGCGCGGCAATCCGGCGAGGTATTTCGGCAGCAAACGACCTATATCGGCACGCGCTTCGGCTTCGTAGAAGGCGCGCAGCGTCCGCGGCAGCATCGTATCGCTGGCACGCGCGGGCAGATGAAAATGCAGGCCGGTATCGTCGCGCTCGATCTTGGCGTAGCGGCCTTCGCGCCAGTGCAGCGGCACGGATTCGCCGCGTAGCGGCAGGCAAGCGGTTTGGTCGCGAATCAATGAGCAGGCGTCATCGTGCGGTTGATGATGCGCGATCTGCGCGGTCAGCCAACCGCGGTGCTCATGCAGGAAACGTTCGCCCGATACCCAGCTGGCGCGCAACGGCAAGGTCAGTCGCGCGCCGCGTTCATCCACACTCAACTTCAAACGCTTGGCACGCGGATCGCGCACCCGCCGAACATCGATGGTGCGACCGTCCGCGAGCGCGACCGCGACGACATCGCGTTCGATGCTATGCGGAGATCGTGGGGCGATCAGGCGGCGGAACAGGCCGGGCATGGGGTAAGGATCGCATAAGCGGGGACGGGTGTGTGGCGAAGATGATGGGGAAAATTGTGGTCGTCATCCCAGCGAACGCCGGGATCCATTTGCTGTTGCTTGCTACGAAGCTATGACGGTAACTGCAGATCAAAATGGATCCCAGCGTTCGCTGGGATGACGGCAATTAGAATTCCCCGTTTCCCGTTCTTACGCCTCAGCCTTGCTCAACTTCAGCGCCGTCTCCAGCACCAGGAACAACCGCTTCACTTCGCCGCTCAGCAACGCGAAGCGAGCGTCCAGTTCGGCGCGCAGGTCTTCGCGTTCAGTGTTCTCCAGCTGGTCCACTGCACCTTCCAGGAACTTCAGTTTGCGCACGATCAAGTCTTCGCCCAGGACGAAGGACACGTGATCGTCGAGGATCAGCGCCAAGCGCGTGACCTGCTTGCCGGCCTCCAGGTGCTTGGCGATCTCGTCGCTCTGCAGTTCCTGGTTCTGGCATTTCACCACCGCGCCGCCATCCATCGCGTCTTTCAGTTCGCATTCCTCGCCCAGGCTCAGGCCTTCGGGCAAGGGTTCGCCGGCGATCCAGCCGGTCAGGATGGAGCGTGGCGCCACTTCCGCGTTCAGCGGCAGCGCGGGGAAGCTGCCCATCGCACGGCGAATTTCCGAGACCGTGCTTTCGCCTGATTTGCGCGACGAAGTGTCCACGGCAACGAAGCCATGTTCCAGGTCCAACAGCGCATCGGTGCGGGACGGTTTGACGAAGGCGCGCGGCAGCAGTTCATGCACCAGGTCTTCCTTCAGCCGTTTGCGGGTGCGGCCGCCAGGTTTGCGGCCTTCCTTTTGTTCGATCTCTTCCAGCTTCTTGGCCAGCAGGTCGTTGACCACCGAACCCGGAAGAATTTTGTCCTCTCCGCCGACGGTCAGCCAGATGGAGTCGCCAATGCGGTGCGAGAGCGCTTCCTCGCCGCGGCCGAACGGCGAAATGAAGCCGCGCGATGACAGCTCCAACGGTCCGACCGGTTTGAGCTGCGCTTCCGGGAGCAGGGTATCGAGGGATTCGAAATCGAGAGTGGTGGGAAAGCGGAAAAACGTCAGGTTGCGAAAGAACATCGAAAGGCCGGGAGTGGGGAATGGGGAATAGCGAATGGATATGAGCGACAGGGTAGCGGGTGTGGCGAAGGGAACGAAACTGCGTGGTTTCTACGATTCCCTATTCCCCATTTCCGATTCCCCGCCCGGAAACCAAGCAGAAACGGCGGGCAGCGGCGCATCGCCAAGGCGGCCGAGCGCCATGAAATCGAACAGTTTGGGATCGGCGAGCTGCGCAGGCCGGACGTCGCCCAGCGCGCGGGCAATCTGTTCGATACGGCCGGGCGTGTCACGCTCCCATTGCGCCATCATCTTCTGTACCTGTTTGCGCTGCAGGTTCTCCTGGCTTCCGCACAGGTTGCAGGGAATGATGGGGAACCGCCGCGCTTGCGCGTACTCGGAAATATCCGCCTCGCACGCGTAGGCCAGGGGACGGATCACGACGTGCTTGCCGTCATCGCTGCGCAACTTGGGCGGCATGCTGGCAAGCTTGGCGTGGAAGAACAGGTTGAGGAAGAACGTGGCCACCCTGTCGTCGCGATGATGGCCGAGCGCGATCTTGGTGAAGCCCTGCGCTTCCGCGTACGCATACAACGCGCCGCGACGTAGCCGGGAACACAGCGAACACATCGTCTTGCCTTCCGGCACCACGCGCGTCACCACCGAATAGGTGTCCTGTTCCAGGACCTTGTACGGCACGCCGATCGATTCCAGGTACTCCGGCAATACGTGCGCCGGGAAGTCCGGCTGCTTCTGATCCAGGTTGACGGCCACCAGTTCGAAAGCGACCGGCGCTTTCTTCTGCAGTTGCAGAAGTATGTCCAGCAGGGTGTAGCTGTCCTTGCCGCCAGACAGGCAGACCATCACCCTGTCGCCTGCTTCGATCATCCCGAAATCGGCGATGGCCTGGCCCACTTGGCGACGTAGGCGTTTGCCCAGTTTCGTGTGTTCGCGATCCTCGCGCGGCGGATTGGCAAAGCGTGCGCGGCTGGGGTCGGGAAGGGGCAGAAAAGCGGTCATAAGACCGGCCATTGTACCGGGCGCGGCCGCGATGACGGACGCAGCCCAGCCGGTGTACGCTGCCTGCGTGGAACCTTTGAATCCCTCCGAAATCACGCAACGTATCGCCACGCTCAAGCTGGAGCACCGCGAACTGGACGATGCCATCTCCCGTCTGCTGGCTGACATAGAAGCCGATGAGCTGACCATCAAGCGCTTGAAGAAGCGCAAGCTGTGGCTCAAGGACTGCATCAACCGGCTGGAAAGCGCGCTCATTCCTGACGAGCCGGCCTAGTCGCCCCGGTTTGGCGCATCTGCCAAGGGTTTCCCGCCCAGCCCGGCCGAATTTGACGCTGCACGTCACCTGGGCGAGGGCGTCCGCGCCTCCCCGACTTTCCATTGCCCGCGTTGCAGGTGCCGGCTGCCTGCGCTCCGCTGCCTTACGTCGGTGGCTTTCCAGGTCCCGGGTGATGGCGGCGAAAGTTGGCCCGATGCTTGCTTCGATTGCGAGACACCCATCACATTTGGTGGCCATGGGCACCTGAACGGCGCTTGCGGCCGCCTCACCCGCCGGTATGGGGTGCCATGCCAGCGCAGGAGCCGTATGCATCAGGACAATCCAGCCCGCATCGACCCGACTTCCCTCCAGCGGAGCGTTCCGGCTGCGACAGGCGATCAGCACCTGTCCGCCGAACTGCACGTTCGCTGGATCGCCGCGGGTGAAAATCTGGGCGACGTGCAGCGACTGCGCCGCGACGTCTATTTCCATGAGCAGGGCGGACCCTACAGCGATCGCAGCAAGCGCATCGCCGATGGCCTTGATGCTTGCGGCGCCACGCTGGCGATCCACAAGGGAGCCGACACCATCGCGACGCTGCGCCTGCACGATTTCGGGCCAAGCGCGGTGCAAGTGGAATACGGCAGCCTGTTTCAGATCGATCACTTCGCCCAATCCTGGCCATTGGACAAAGTGGCGGTCGGTACCCGGTTCGCCGTGCAGGCGGATCATCGCGTCAAGCCGGTGATGGACCGATTGATGGAGGAAACCTACCGCCGGCTTCTGAATATCCGGATGCGTTTCTGCCTGATCGCCTGCGAGCCGTATCTGCACGACGTTTTCGAGTACTACGGTTTCCACGAATACCTGCCCCCGGCCATCCTGCCCGGAGGAACCGGCCTTCTGCGCATGGTGCTGGTAATGGAGGACTCACCGCATCTGCTGGAATGCGGCTCGCCTTTGTACAACCTGGTCAACGACGCCGAATCAGGTGCCGCCGCGAAGGCGTGGCTGACGCGGACGTTCAGTCACGCGGGGTAATTGCCGCCACCGAGTCCTTGTAGGAGCGGCGGGGCCCCCCGCGCGCGGACCG